>NZ_JABXYT010000001.1:1987500-2115000 GCF_013394775.1 Oribacterium sp. oral taxon 102 | reverse complement strand
AAGGAAAGGTGAAAAGAACCGAGGGATCGGAGTGAAAGAGAACCTGAAACCCTATGTTTACAAGCTGTGGAACACCGAAAGGTGAACCGCGTACTTTTTGTAGAACGGTCCGGCGAGTTATATATACTGGCAAGGTTAAGGGCTTAAGGCCTGAAGCCGAAGCGAGAGCAAGTCTTAAGAGGGCGTAAAGTCAGTAGGTATAGACCCGAAACCGGGTGACCTATCCATGTCCAGGATGAAGCTAAAGTAAAATTTGGTGGAGGTCCGAACACACATCCGTTGAAAAGGGTGGTGATGAGGTGTGGATAGCGGAGAAATTCCAATCGAACCCGGAGATAGCTGGTTCTCCTCGAAATAGCTTTAGGGCTAGCCTCGTGGTAAAGTCTTATGCAGGTAGAGCACTGAATTCTTGAGGGGGCGTCAAAGTCTACCAATAGATATCAAACTGCGAATGGCATGAAGATATACACGGGAGTCAGACTGCGGGATATAAATTCCGTAGTCAAAAGGGAAACAGCCCAGATCTACAGCTAAGGTCCCCAAGTGCATGTTAAGTGGTAAAGGATGTGGGATTTCACAGACAACTAGGATGTTGGCTCAGAAGCAGCCACACATTCAAAGAGTGCGTAATAGCTCACTAGTCGAGAGGTCCTGCGCCGAAAATTAACGGGGCTGAAACATGACACCGAAGCTTAGGGATGACGAAAGTCATCGGTAGAGGAGCATTGAAAGCTCACAGAAGCGGTACCGGAAGGAGCCGTGGAGGGCTTTGAAGAGAGAATGCCGGAATGAGTAGCGAGATGGAGGTGGGAATCCTCCAGGCCGAATATCTAAGGTTTCCAGGGTAAAGCTGATCTGCCCTGGGTAAGTCGGGGCCTAAGGCGAGGCTGAGAAGCGTAGCCGATGGACAACTGGTTTAGATTCCAGTACCTTACTGTATCAGAACTGTGGGGACACATGGAGGAGGAGAGAGCCGGGAAAGAAAAGACCGGTGCAAGCGTGGGAGGAGCCAGGCAGGAAAAGCCGTCTGGCAATCCGAGGACGCGATGCGGAGCGAAGAAAAGTAGCGAAGCTCTCAGAGTCCGTGGCGAGAAAAGCCGCTATTGTGTACAGTAAGCCCGTACCGCAAACCGACACAGGCAGATGAGGAGAGAATCCTAAGGCCGGCGGGAGAAGCATTGTTAAGGAACTCGGCAAAATGACCCCGTAACTTCGGGAGAAGGGGCGCCCACGAGAGTGGGCCGCAGAGAAAAGGCTCAAGCAACTGTTTAGCAAAAACACAGGTCTATGCGAAACCGTAAGGTAAAGTATATGGGCTGACGCCTGCCCGGTGCTGGAAGGTTAAGAGGAGAGGTTAGCGAAAGCGAAGCTTTGAATTGAAGCCCCAGTAAACGGCGGCCGTAACTATAACGGTCCTAAGGTAGCGAAATTCCTTGTCGGGTAAGTTCCGACCCGCACGAAAGGCGTAATGATTTGAGCGCTGTCTCAACAATGCACCCGGTGAAATTGAAGTGCCAGTGAAGATGCTGGTTACCCGCGCCAGGACGGAAAGACCCCATGGAGCTTTACTCCAGCTTGACACTGGGATTCGGTAGTGAATGCACAGGATAGGTGGGAGACTAAGAAGGAAGAACTTCGGTTTTTCCGGAGTCGCTGTTGGGATACCACCCTTTTGCTATTGGATTTCTAACCGGGAGCCGTGAACCGGCACCGGGACACTGTCAGGCGGGGAGTTTGACTGGGGCGGTCGCCTCCGAAAGGGTATCGGAGGCGCTCAAAGGTTCCCTCATAATGGTTGGAAACCATTAGAAGAGTGCAAAGGCAGAAGGGAGCCTGACTGCGAGGGTGACGGCCCGAGCAGAGTAGAAATACGGACTTAGTGATCCGGTGGTATGAAAGTGGGATTGCCATCGCTCAACGGATAAAAGCTACCCTGGGGATAACAGGCTGATCTCCCCCAAGAGTTCACATCGACGGGGAGGTTTGGCACCTCGATGTCGGCTCATCGCATCCTGGGGCTGAAGTCGGTCCCAAGGGTTGGGCTGTTCGCCCATTAAAGCGGTACGCGAGCTGGGTTCAGAACGTCGTGAGACAGTTCGGTCCCTATCCGGCGCGGGCGCAGGAGATTTGAGAGGAGCTGTCCTTAGTACGAGAGGACCGGGATGGACTGACCTCTGGTGGACCTGTTGGGAATCAATCCCATAGCAGGGTAGCCAAGTCGGGGAAGGATAAACGCTGAAGGCATCTAAGCGTGAAGCCTGCCTCAAGATGAGATCTCCCATCGAAAGAGTAAGACCCCTTAGAGAGAATGAGGTAGATAGGGCTGAGGTGTAAGTGCTGCAAAGCATTCAGCTGACAGCTACTAATAGGTCGAGGGCTTATCCAATGTGGAGATGTTTCGCTGGATACAGGATGAATATGCAGGTATGTGGTTTTCAAGGCACGAAAATAAGATGAATTTTCGAAACCTCGTTTGGCGGAGACGCCAGACGAGGCTTTTTTTGAAAATTTATTAGCAATCGATATTGAAGAGTGCTAGCAACCGTGCTATACTACTCGACAGATTCATTTCTGCTCCCCCTAACTTTGATCGGGGGAGTCACGTGGATGATCGCGGGTCGAAGACCTGCGATGCCCCTCTGGCGAGGATTGCGTACAGTTCGAATTACAAGGGACTGTGCGGCCCCTCCGGTGAGGAGAGCTTTGAGCGGTTCAGGGAAATCGCTTGCGATTGCTTTTTTCAGAGAAAAGAAATAAAGCTTTGACAGAAACAGGAGGCAGACATGGCAGGAAAAGGAACATTATCAATTCATTCGGAGAATATTTTCCCGATTATCAAGAAATGGATGTATTCGGATCAGGATATCTTCGTGAGAGAGCAGATCTCCAATGCGTGCGATGCGGTGACGAAGCTGCAGAAGCTCTCCCTGATCGGCGAGTGGGAGAAGCCCGAGGACTATAAGGGGCGGATCGACGTGACGGTCGATACGGAGAAGAAAACCCTGACCTTTACCGACAATGGAATCGGGATGACAGAGGAGGAGGTCGAGAAGTATATCAACCAGATCGCCTTCTCCGGTGCGACCGACTTTATCGAGAAATATAAGGATAAGGCGAATGACGAGCAGATTATCGGACACTTCGGGCTGGGCTTCTATTCCGCCTTCATGGTGGCAGACCTTGTGACGATCGACACGCTGTCCTATCAGAAGGACGCGGTTCCGGTGCATTGGGAGTGTGACGGCGGTACGGACTATACGATGTCGAAGGGGACGCGGGCATCGCACGGAACCAGCATTACCCTGCATTTGAATGATGATTGCCTGAAATACAGCAACGAGTGGGAGCTTCGAACTGTCATAGACAAGTATTCCTCCTTCATGCCGGTAGAAATCTACCTCACGAAGCTGCCGAAGGACAGCATGACGATCAAAGCTTCAGAGAAGCGGGAGGACGATGTCGTATTAGAGGAAATTCCGGAGAAGACAGAAAAGGATGCGGATGGCAAGGAGAGGAAGATCGAGGCGGAGCTTCGGATCGAGAAGCGTCCGGAGCTGATGAATGAGATTCACCCGCTGTGGACGAAGAATCCGAGCGAGTGTAGCCGGGAGGAGTATCTCGACTTCTACCGAAAGGTTTTCCACGACTACAAGGAGCCCCTGTTCTGGATCCACCTGAATATGGACTATCCGTATAATCTCAAGGGTATCCTTTACTTCCCGAAGATCAATATGGAATATGAGTCCATTGAGGGCACCATCAAGCTTTACAATAATCAGGTGTTTATCGCGGATAATATCAAGGAGGTCATTCCGGAGTATCTGATGCTTTTGAAGGGCGTCATCGACTGCCCGGATATCCCGCTGAACGTTTCCCGCTCCCAGCTGCAGAATGACGGCTTCGTGAAGAAGATTTCTGATTATATCACGAAGAAGGTAGCGGACAAGCTTTCCGGAATGTGCAGGACAGATCGCGAGAACTACGAGAAGTATTGGGATGATATCGCGCCGTTCATCAAGTACGGTTGTCTCCGCGACCGGAAGTTCTGTGAGAAAATGACGGACTACATCCTCTTCAAGGATCTGGACGGCAAGTACCTTGCGCTGCCGGAGTGCCTCGAGGTGAAGCCGATCGACAATGAGAAGAAGGAGGACGAGACGAGCGCGGAGGAAGGTGACGGGAACGAGGCTCCGGCAGAGGAAAAGACAGAGCCGGAGAAGCAGGAGAAGGCAGAAGAGGAGCCGGAGAAGAATAAGACGATTTATTATGTGACCGATCCGGTGCAGCAGAGCCAGTATATCAAGCTCTTCCGCGAGGCAGGGAAGACTGCGGTGGTTCTGCCGGAGAAGATCGACCAGCCGTTTATCTCTGAGCTGGAGGCGAAGAACGAGGGGGTTCATTTCAAGCGGATTGATGCGGATCTGGAGTCGGAGTTCAAGGCAGAGAGCTCCGAGGAGGAGGAAAAGACGCTGACGGAGAAGGCGGAGAGTCTGCAGAAGTATATGAGGACGCTGCCGGGACTCTCGAAGCTGCAGGTGAAGCTCCAGCGCATGAGCTCCGACCGTACTGCCGCGATGCTTTCCGTTTCGGAGGAGTCCCGCCGCATGAACGATATGATGAAGATGTACGCGATGCAGGGAATGCCGATGGGAGATATGGCAGTTGAGGAGACGCTGCTTTTGAATACCGCGCATCCGCTGGTACAGTATCTGATGACACAGGAGGAGAGCGAGACGACGAGGCTGATCGCAGAGCAGCTCTATGATCTCGCGAAGCTGCAGCAGGCGCCGCTCGGTGCGGACGCGATGGCGAAGTTTATCGAGAGAAGCAATGCACTTCTGCTCAAAATGACGAAGTGAGTCTGCCGGACTTGACGTGCCCGCATTGTTCATCTATAATGCAGGGGTCACAGGGAGACGCTTCGATTGCACTTTGAGGGAAAAGGATGAATCTTGAGATGCATTTCGCGAAATACGGAAGGAAGCCATCGGTTAGATTATTCTTTTTTGGCGCGGGGATCGCGCATGGTGCAGAAGAGTATTCCTGTTGTATTGAAATATCATAATATCCAAGGGGGAGTGGCTTTGTGCCGCTCCCCCTTTATGCTGTATAAGCGGATATTTTATACAGTGCGCTGTGTTTTTGATAAGGGAAAGAAGCAATCGCAAGCGATTGCCTAAAACTGCGCAAAGCTCTCCTCGCCGGAGGGGCAGCACAGTCCTTCGAACTGCGCAAAGCCGCGTGGCTCCCTCAATCTTTGACCGGGGGCAGAAAGGAGTCTTGGATGAAAAAAATTGCAGTCATTATGGGGAGTGATTCGGATCTCCCGATCGTAGAGAGAGGGATAGAGGTACTCCGGAGCTATGACGTGCCCTTCGAGGTACATGTGTATTCTGCGCACAGGACGCCGGAGGAGGCACGCGCCTTCGCAAGATCGGCGAGAGCACAGGGCTTCGGCGTGCTGCTCTGTGCCGCAGGAATGGCAGCACACCTTGCCGGCGCGATCGCGGCGAATACGACGCTTCCCGTCATCGGACTTCCTTGCAGCGGTAAGGTGCTGGAGGGTATGGACGCGCTTCTGTCCACAGTGATGATGCCGCCGGGGATCCCTGTGGCAACGGTGGGGGTCGATACCGCGAAGAATGCGGCGCTGCTTGCGATCGAGATCCTCGCGGTGACGGATGAGAGGCTCGCGGAAAAGCTGGATATAGAGCGGGCGGAGAATCATGAGAAGATTCTCGCGAAGGATGCGGAGCTCAGCGCACGCTTCCGGAGCGGAGCGGGCAGTACAGCTCTGCGGTAAAATGCGCGGCGCCTGCGATCCGAGACCGCAGGCAGATAAGGCAGGAAAGCGTTTCGGGAGAGGGACGGCGCGCCGGCAGACGGCAGCGGACAGACGCCGGAGCATCCGGCGGGAGGGAGAGAGAGAAAATGAAGAGCTACAGCGAGGCATATAAGGAGGCGGGCGTAGATATTACCGCGGGCTATCGTTCAGTGGAGCTGATGAAGCAGTATGTGGCGCAGACGATGACGGCGGGCGTCGTGTCCGGACTCGGAGGCTTCGGCGGGCTGTTCGAGCTGCCGGCGGGCTATCGGAAGCCGGTGCTCGTGTCCGGAACCGACGGCGTAGGCACGAAGCTCAAGTTATCGTTCCTGCTGGAGAAGTATGACACCGTCGGCATTGACTGCGTTGCAATGTGCGTGAATGACGTGATTTGCTGCGGGGCGAAGCCGCTGTTCTTCCTGGACTATATCGCCTGCGGCAGGAATGTCCCGGAGCGGATCGCAGAGATCGTGAAGGGGGTCGCAGCGGGCTGCGTGCAGGCGGGCTCCGCGCTGATCGGAGGAGAGACGGCGGAGATGCCTGGCTTTTATCCGGAGGACGAATATGACCTTGCCGGCTTCTCGGTGGGAATCGTGGAGAAGGATCGGATCATCGATAACCGTGCCATGCAGGCAGGAGACGTCATTCTCGCGCTGCCGTCCAGCGGCGTGCACAGCAATGGCTTCTCCCTCGTTCGGCGGGTATTCGACATTGACCATATCACGAGGGAGGAGGCGGAACGCCCAATCGAAGCGCTCGGCGGCAGGGGACTCGGCGAAACGCTGCTTACACCGACCATGATCTATGTGAAGCCGGTGCTTTCTCTGCTGGAGCGCGTGTCGGTAAAGGGCATCAGCCATATCACCGGCGGCGGCTTCTATGAGAATATTCCGAGATCCATTCCCGACGGGCTCGGTGCGGAGATCCGTATGAAAGAGGTGCGGGTGCTTCCTATCTTCAGGCTGATTCAGGAGCGGGGCGGCATTTCCACCCGCGATATGTATAATACCTATAATATGGGTGTCGGAATGTCGGTTGTGGTGCCGAAGGAATCCGAGGCGGAGGCGCTCCGCATCCTTCGGGAGAGCGGCGTGGAGGCCTATCGGCTCGGAGAGATCACGGTATCCGAGGAGAAGCTGAGGCTGCTGTAGAAGGGAGGAAGGATGATGAGCTATCAGAGACAGGAGCTGGGAAAGCTTCTCGCGGGGAACCGTTATCCGGGGCGCGGCATCGTGATCGGCGCTTCACAGGACGGCAGAAGGATCGTATCGGCGTACTTCATCATGGGGCGTTCCGCGAATTCCCGAAACAGGGTCTTCGTTTCGGAGGGGGAGACACTCACGATCTATCCGGCAGACAGTACGAAGGTCGAGGATCCGAGCTTGATTATTTACTCGCCGATCCGGCGTCTTTCAGACAATCTGATCGTGACGAACGGCGATCAGACGGATACGATCTATGATTTCCTGAGGGAGGGCAATACCTTCGAGGAGGCGCTGGAGACGAGGCGCTTCGAGCCGGATGCTCCGAACTGGACGCCGCGGATTTCTGCGCTGGTGGATTTGTCCGGGACGGAGTACCGGATGTCGATTCTGAAGGCGGAGGATGCGGAGGGAACGGACTGCGTGAGATACAGCTACCAGTATCAGATGCAGGCAGGACTTGGACATTTCCTCCATACCTATCAGCAGGACGGCGATCCGCTTCCGAGCTTCTCGGGAGAGCCGGAACGGGTCATGCTGCCGGATTCGGCGAGGAAGCTTGCCGACGAGATCTGGGAGAATCTGGATCCGGATAACAAGATTGCCCTCTTTGTCCGCTACACGGATCGGGAGAGCGGCGAGCGGGAGGATGTGCTTGTGAATCGATATGAGAGGGTGGACTGAGATGAAGGAATTTGAATTAAAGTATGGCTGCAATCCGAATCAGAAGCCGGCGCGTCTGTTTATGCGCGGGGGGCAGGAGCTCCCGTTTGAGATCCTGAACGGAAAGCCCGGTTATATCAATTTTCTGGATGCCCTGAATGCATGGCAGCTCGTGAAGGAGCTCAGGGAGGTGACGGACCTGCCTGCCGCAGCGAGCTTCAAGCATGTCTCCCCGACCGGTGCGGCGGTCGGCAGGGTGCTGCCGGAACGATTGCGCCGGGCATGCTTTGTGGAGGATATCGAGGGACTCGCAGAGAGTCCGCTGGCCTGTGCCTACGCGCGTGCGCGGGGGACGGACCGGATGTCCAGCTTCGGGGACTTCATTGCCCTCTCTGACTGCTGTGATCTAACGACTGCGCGGCTGATCCACAGGGAGGTTTCGGACGGCGTGATTGCGCCGGATTACACCGAGGAGGCGCTTATGCTGCTTAGGACGAAGAAGAAGGGCGGCTACAACATTATCCGTATTGCCCCGGACTATGTACCCGAGGAGCTGGAGCAGAAGCAGGTCTACGGCGTTAGCTTCGAGCAGAGGAGAAACGACTGCCGGATTACGGAGGAGGCGTTCTCCAATATTGTTTCCAGGAATCGGACGCTTACGGAGGAAGCGCGCCTGAATCTGACCGTGGCGCTCATTACTCTGAAATATACCCAGTCCAATTCAGTCTGCTTCGCGGAGGACGGGCAGGCGATCGGCGTCGGCGCAGGGCAGCAGTCCCGGATTCACTGCACGCGGCTCGCCGGGAACAAGGCGGATCTCTGGCACCTCCGGCAGTCAGATAAGGTGCTCGCGCTTCCGTTCCGGGAGGGGCTCCGGCGGGCGGATCGGGATAATACGATAGACCTTTACCTGTCTCCGGACTATAGGGATGTCCTCGCGGACGGCGTGTGGGAGAACTACTTCACCGAGAAGCCGGAGGTCTTTTCCAAAGAGGAGCAGAGGGAATATCTGTCGAAGCTCAGCGGCGTTGCCTGCGGCTCCGATGCCTTCTTCCCATTTGGCGACAACATTGAGAGAGCGAGAAAGTCCGGTGTGAGCTATGTGGCGGAGCCGGGCGGCTCGATCCGGGATGACAACGTGATTGAGACGGCGGACAAGTACGGCATGCTGGTCTGCTTCACAGGGATGCGGTTGTTCCATCATTGAGAACGGAATACGCGGAGTAGCGCGCTCCATGCGGATAGGAGAGAGGGAAATGAAGGCAAAAACGAGGATCGCGGTGCTGGTGTCCGGAGGCGGAACCAATCTGCAGGCACTGATTGATGCCGAACGGCGCGGAGAGCTCCCGGATGGGGAGCTGTGTCTCGTCGTCGGCTCCCGAGAGGGGATCTATGCGCTGGAGCGTGCCGGGAGAGCGGGGATCGAAACCGCAGTGGTGCGGAAGGATGAGGTGAGGCTCCGCGAGCTGCTGCAGGAGAAGGGGATCGAGCTCGTCATTCTTGCCGGATATCTCACGATCCTGTCCGAGGAATTCACGAGGAGCTATGCGAACCGTATCATCAACATCCACCCGTCCCTGATTCCGAGCTTCTGCGGCAAGGGCTTCTATGGGAAGAAGGTGCATGAGGCGGCGCTCCGCTATGGCGTCAAGGTGAGCGGCGCGACGGTGCACCTCGTCAATGAGGTGCCGGACGGCGGACGGATCCTCATGCAGAAGGCGGTGGAGGTTTTGGAGGGAGATACCCCGGAGACGCTGCAGCGGCGGGTCATGGAGGAGGCGGAGTGGAAGCTGCTTCCGCAGGCGGCGGAGCTGATGAGCAGGGCACTGAGAGAGGGGAGAGCATGAAGATAGCTGTGATAGGCGGAGGCGGCAGGGAGCACGCCATCCTCCGCGCCTTGAAAAAGAATCGGTCGGTGGAGACGGTCTATGCGATCCCGGGAAACGGCGGGATGGCGGAGGAGGCAGTCTGCGTCCCGGAGTACCGTGCCTCAGATGTGGAGGGCATCGTCCGCTTCTGCAGGGAACGGGCGGTGAACTATGTCGTCGTGGCACCGGATGATCCGCTGGTGCTCGGCATGGTGGACGCGCTGGAGGAAGCCGGTATTCCGGCGTTCGGACCGCGGAAGGATGCAGCGATCCTCGAGGGCTCGAAGGTTTTCTCGAAGAACCTGATGAAGAAGTACGGTATCCCGACGGCAGCCTATGAGGCATTCACTGAGCTGGATGCGGCGCTTCGCTATGCGTCGCATTGTCCGATTCCGGCTGTGATCAAGGCGGACGGGCTGGCACTCGGGAAGGGCGTCATTATCGCGATGACCAGATCGGAGGCGGTCGAGGGTGTCCGTACCATCATGGCGGAGAAGAAATTCGGACATTCGGGAGATCGGATCGTGATCGAGGAATATCTCGAGGGACCGGAGGTTTCTGTGCTGTCCTTCACAGACGGCACAGAGCTCGTGCCGATGGTTTCCTCTATGGATCACAAGCGGGCGCTGGATGGGGATCAGGGGCTTAATACCGGCGGGATGGGAACCGTTGCGCCGAATCCGTTTTATACGGAGGAGGTCGCGAAGGAGTGCATGGAGCGGATTTTCCTGCCGACGGTTCGGGCGATGAATGCGGAGGGCAGAAGCTTCCGCGGCTGTCTCTATTTCGGGCTGATGCTGACGAAGGACGGGCCGAAGGTCATCGAGTACAACTGCCGCTTCGGGGATCCGGAGACACAGGTCGTGCTGCCGCTGCTCGATTCGGATCTGCTGACGATCCTTAGGGCGTGTACGGAGGGAAGGCTTGCCGGCACAGAGATTCGCTGGAAGTCAGAGAGCGCATGCTGTATCGTAGCGGCATCCGGAGGCTATCCGCAGGCCTATCGTTCGGGCTATGAGATCAGCGGGCTCTCCGGCTGTGAGAATGTCTATATCGCGGGGGCGGAGCGGAAGGACGGGAAGCTCCTGACGAGCGGCGGACGTGTGCTCGGCGTCGTGCGGACAGCAGAGACGCTGGAGCGGGCGATCAAGCTGGCATACGAGGATATGGAGAGGATCCACTTCACGGATATGCATTACCGTCGGGATATCGGACAGAGAGCGCTGCGGGCAGGAAGGGGAGAGTGAGCTATGGTAAATCGGGTTTATGTAGAGAAGCGGGAGGGGCTGCGGCATACCGCGGAGCATCTCCTGCATGACATTCGCAGCAATCTCCGGATAGAGAGCCTTCTGGGGATCCGGCTCTTCAACCGCTACGACGTAGAGGGGCTGGATCGGGCGGGCTTCGAGAGAGCGGTTCGTCTGGTGCTTTCCGAGCCGCAGCTGGACGAGGTCTTCTCCGCGCTTCCGGACTGCGGAGGGACCGTGATCGCAGTGGAGTATCTCCCCGGACAGTATGACCAGAGAGCCGATTCCGCGGAGCAGTGTATCCAGATTCTGACGCAGGGGGAGCGGCCGCGTGTCCGGACGGCGAGGATATACTGCCTTTTCGGCGCGCTTTCGGAGACAGAGCTTGCTCAGATCAGACACTATCTGATCAATCCGGTGGAGGCGAGAGAGGCGTCGCTCGAGGCACTTGAGACGTTGGATCTTCCGTATACGGTTCCTACGGAGGTGGAGACCCTCACCGGCTTCCTTGACTATGACGAGGCGGCGCTTTCCCGCTTCCTCGGGGAGCTGGGACTCGCGATGGATCTGGACGATCTCCGCTTCTGTCAGCAGTACTTCCGCTCCGAGCACCGGGATCCGACCATCACGGAGCTTAGGATGATTGATACCTATTGGTCGGATCACTGCCGCCATACGACCTTCCTTACTACGATCGACAGGGTGCGGTTCGAGGATGAGACACTGGAGAGGGCGTGGAAGCGATATCTCTCGGTGAGGGAGGAGCTTCATCGGACGAAGGCTATCAATCTGATGGACATCGGCACGATCGCGGCGAAGCTGCTTCGGCAGCAGGGAAAGCTTTCGAGGCTGGATGTGTCGGAGGAGATCAATGCCTGCACCGTGAAGATACGGGTGGAGGCGGATCGGAAGGAAGAGGATTGGCTGCTGCTCTTCAAGAACGAAACCCACAATCATCCGACGGAGATCGAGCCCTTCGGCGGCGCGGCAACCTGCATCGGCGGTGCGATCCGCGACCCGCTGTCCGGGCGTGCCTATGTATATCAGGCGATGCGCGTGACCGGTGCGGCGGATCCGACGGTTCCGGTACAGGAGACGATGGCGGGTAAGCTCCCGCAGCGGAAGCTCGTCATCACAGCGGCGGACGGCTACTCCTCCTACGGCAATCAGATCGGGCTCGCGACCGGGCTGGTGGACGAGATTTATCATCCGGGCTATGCGGCAAAGCGTATGGAGATCGGCGCGGTGATCGCAGCGGCTCCGGCGGAGAATGTGCGCAGGGAGCAGCCGCTTCCGGGCGACATTGTGATTCTGCTCGGCGGCAGAACCGGACGGGACGGTGTCGGCGGGGCGACCGGCTCCTCGAAGTCGCATAAGCTGGACTCGCTGGACAGCTGCGGTGCGGAGGTACAGAAGGGAAATGCGCCGGAGGAGCGGAAGCTGCAGCGGCTCTTCCGGAATCCGGCCGCCTCCCGCCTGATCAAGCGCTGCAATGACTTCGGTGCGGGCGGCGTTGCCGTCGCAATCGGCGAGCTTTCGGACGGATTGGAGATCGATCTGGACAAGGTGCCGAAGAAGTATGAGGGGCTGGACGGCACGGAGCTTGCGATCTCGGAGTCACAGGAGAGAATGGCGGTCGTGGTCAGTCCGGAGGATGAGGAAGCGTTTCTGCGCCTCGCGCATTCAGAGAATCTGGAAGCAACCCGTGTCGCGGAGGTAACAGACCGGAACCGGCTGGTAATGCGCTGGAACGGCAGGGTCATCCTCGATCTTTCCAGAGAGTTCCTGAGCAGCAACGGTGCGGAGAAGCATATAGAGATCGAAGCTGCTGCGCCGGAACGTACGGAAAGAGCGGCAGAGGGCAGCTTCACGGAGAATCTGGAGCGGCTTTCCCGGGATTTGAACGTCGTTTCGAAGCGGGGGCTTTCGGAACGCTTCGATTCCACGATCGGCGGCGGTACGGTGCTGATGCCCTTCGGCGGACGCTTTCAGCGGACGCCGGTGCAGGCAATGGCAGCACGTATTTCGATGGAACGGAAGCATACGGACACTGTATCGCTGATGTCCTACGGCTATAATCCGTTTTTGAGCGAAAAGGATCCGTACCGTGGGGCGTATCTTGCGGTTGTAGAGTCGGCGGCGAAGCTGATCGCGACCGGCGCTTCTCTCACGGATACCTACCTGAGCTTCCAGGAGTATTTCGGGAAGCCGGGACAGGACGGACGGAGATGGGGCGCGCCGCTCGCTTCCCTGCTCGGTGCGCTGGAAGCACAGCTCGATCTGGGGATCGCAGCGATCGGCGGCAAGGACTCAATGTCCGGCAGCTTCGAGCAGCTGGATGTCCCGCCGACCCTTGTTTCCTTCGCAGTCACGACAGCAGCTGTGCAGGAGGTACTCTCACCGGAGTACAAGGCGGCAGGTCATGCCGTCCTCTGGCTGCGTCCGGCGCAGGAGAACGGGCTCCCGAAAAAGGAATCACTGCTCGCTCTCTTTGCCCTCGTATACAGTCTGAATACGGAGGGGAAGCTTGCCTCGGTGTATACGCCGACCTACGGAGGGATCGCGGAGGCAGTGCTGAAGCAGTGCATGGGAAATGGCTTCGGCTTCTGCTTCGCTCCCTCCCTTTCGAGGGAGGACATCTTCTCGTATCAGTACGGCTCCTTCCTGCTGGAGCTCACGGATGCTGCGGACAGAGACCGGATCTACAGCGCAGGGCTCAGGGAGCGCGGGATAATCGCGGCTGACCTCGGAACCGTTACAGAGGAGCCGATGCTCTGCTACAATGCAGAGAGCCTCACGCTCTCCACACTCGCGGAGAACTATGAGGGACGGCTGGAGCAGGTCTTCCCCTGCAACACACTGGGACAGGGGGATGGAAGCCCTTCCTCTGTTCCGGAGATTCCGGAGCAGAGCACAGAGGAATGGCAGGCACCTGCGGTTTCCTGCGTGAAGCCAAGGGTTCTGATCCCGGTCTTCCCGGGCAGCAACTGCGAGTACGATTCCGTGAGGGCGGCAAGAGACGCAGGGCTTGCGCCGGAGATCGTCGTCGTCAGGAATCTGACGAGCCGGGATATTCAGGATTCCATTGCGGAGATCGCGGGGAAGCTTCGGGAGGCACAGATTCTCTTCATTCCGGGCGGCTTCTCCGGCGGAGACGAGCCGGATGGCAGCGCGAAGTTCATCACCTCCTTCTTCCGAAATGATACGGTTCGACAGGCAACGATGGAGCTGCTTCAGAGCCGGGACGGGCTGCTCCTCGGCATCTGCAACGGCTTCCAGGCGTTGATCAAGCTCGGGCTCGTTCCCTACGGAGAGATCCGGGATACGGATGTGCACTGCCCGACGCTTACCTTTAACACGATCGGACGTCATCAGTCGAAGATCGTGCGGACGCGTGTCGTTTCCAATATGAGTCCGTGGCTGATGAATACGGAGCCGGGCGAGGTTTACAGCACGGCGATCTCTCATGGCGAGGGACGTTTCCTCTGTGAGGAGACACTGTTCCGGGAGCTCGCAGCGAACGGTCAGATCGCGACGCAGTATGCGGATCTTTCCGGCAGAGCGACGATGGAACTGCAGTACAATCCGAACGGTTCCTTCCGGGCAGTGGAGGGCATCACCTCTCCGGACGGCCGTGTCTTCGGAAAGATGGGACATATCGAGCGGTGGCAGCCGGGGAACTTCAGGAATGTGCCGGGGAATTATGATATGAAGCTTTTCTGCTCCGCGAAGGAGTATTTCGAGTAAGGGGAAGCAGTGATTTTGCTTTTGCCGGCGCTGTCAAGGAAGTCTTTGGATTTTTGGACATTTTGGACAAAGTCTGGTACAATTGGGGAAGCGCCTAGGCGAAAGAGAGGAAGGGACAGATCCCCAGGGTGATGTTCCGGAATGATTTTCAGTAGAAGAGGGAGATGCGTTATGAAAAAAAGAAGTCCTTTGCCGTATGCCGTGCTGGCTGTCGGCATCATAGCGGCAGGCATACTGGGCTACCAGACCCGCTCTGCCAATGCGGTACCGGCAGATGCCGTGACAATGACCGCGGAGGCAGATGGCTTTGCAGGGCCGGTCAAGGTCTCGGTGACGGCGACGGCGGATAAGATCTATGCCGTCAAGGTGTTGGAGAATGGGGAGACGCAGGGCATCGGATCCAAGGCGATCGATCAGCTCCCGGGGGTCATTGTCGAGAAGAACAGCCTCGCGGTGGACGGGGTGAGCGGCGCGACCTTCACCTCCAATGCCATCAAGACTGCGGCAGCGGACGCGCTGCGGCAGGCAGGCTTCGATGCAGCGCGTTTCGGCGCGGAGCCGGTGCAGGCAGAGACGACGGCGGATACGGCGATGGAGATTCCGGCGGACGCAATCCGCGCAATCGGCGAAGCGCAGGGCAATAACGGACCGGTCAAGGTCGAAATTGTGGCGGATAAGGAGAAGATCTACTCTGTCAAGGTCACAGAGCATCAGGAAACCATGGGCATCGGGGACAAGGCGGCAGAGCAGCTTCCGGCTGCGATCGTCGCAGGGCAGAGCCTGCAGGTGGATGCCATATCCGGCGCGACCGTGACCTCCAATGCGATTCTCGAAGCGGTCAGGGCAGCGCTCGCCTCTGCCGGACTGGATGCATCGGTATTTGAGCATGCACCGCTCGTTTCCGGAGAGAAGGCGGACGATGTCGTATTGGATACCGATATCGTCATCATCGGTGCCGGCGGTGCAGGGATGACCGCAGCGATCGAGGCTGCCGATGCAGGGAAGAGGGTTATACTGCTGGAGAGTCAGTCTATGGTCGGCGGCAATTCCGTGCGGGCAACCGGCGGCATGAACGCAGCGGATACGATATGGCAGGATGAGAATGCCTTCGACGAGGCGGCAGGCGTGGAGAAGACGCTGAAAACCGCGGCGGAGAAGTATGCGGATAATGCAGAGATCACAGGTCTTGCGAAGACCGTGCAGGAGCAGTGGGACAGCTACCGGCTCGCACCGGACGGCTACTTCGATTCCGTGGAGCTGATGGAGCTGGATACGATGATCGGCGGCAAGGGGATCAATGATTTCACGCTTGTGAAGACATTGGCGGAAAACAGTGCCGGCGCGATCGGCTGGCTGGATACGATCGGCGCGGAGCTTCATAATGTCGGCTCCTTCGGCGGCGCTTCGGTAAAGCGCATTCACAGACCGGTCAACGCAGAGGGGAAGACCACTGCGGTAGGCGCGTATATGGTGCCGATTCTCGAGGAGAATGTCAAGAAACGGGAGAATATCAGCCTGCTGCTCTCCACTACGGCGGAGGAGATCCTTACCGACGGGAAGGGCGCGGCAGTCGGTGTGAAGGCGAGCGGCGAGACCGGGAATACGGTGACGATTCATGCCAAGGCGGTTGTGCTTACGACCGGCGGCTTCGGGGCAAACCTTAAGATGGTGGAGCAGTACAATCCGAAGCTCAAGGGCTTCATGACGACCAATGCGGCAGGTGCGCAGGGACAGGGGATCGTCATGGGCGAGAAGGCAGGTGCTGCCGTTGTGGATCTCGATCAGATCCAGATTCATCCGACGGTAGAGGCGAACAGCGCACACCTGATTACAGAGGGACTCCGCGGGGATGGTGCAATCCTCGTAAACAGCGAGGGAAAGCGCTTCATCGATGAGGTTGGAACCAGAGATGTGGTTTCCGCGGCGGAGATCGCGCAGCCGGGCTCCTTCGCATGGCTTGTGATCGACCAGAAGATGGCAGACAAGTCCGCCGTCATTCAGGGCTATATCAAGTCCGGCTATACCGTGACGGGAGAGGACGCGGCGAAGCTTGCTGCGGCAATGGGGGTAGACGGCGCGGCATTTTCGGAGACGCTTGACAGCTGGAATGGCTATGTAGCAGCGAAGCAGGATCCGGATTTCTCCCGCACGAGCTTCGCGGAGCCGCTGGAGGGCACACTCTACGCGATCAAGGTAATGCCGGGTATTCATCATACGATGGGCGGTCTCCGGATCAATACGAAGACCGAGGTGCTGAACGGTGAAGGACAGGCGATTGCCGGACTCTTCGCAGCCGGAGAGGTAACCGGAGGCGTACATGGCGCGAACCGTCTCGGCGGCAATGCTGTTTCGGATTTCACGGTATTCGGCAGGATCGCAGGAGAGAACGCGGCGAAGCTTGCAGGCTGACAGCAGAGAGGAGGATTTTAACAAGCCTCTATGGAAAGGAAGAACCTTCCGGTCTTATGGCTGGAGGGTTCTTCCTTTGTGAAATTTCTTTACAGCTCATTTTTTGCAACGGTTTGGGGAAACGTTGATGAAACCGGCAAAGTCACGTGCCATGAATAAAGCAGTGTTTCCTTAGCTAAGCTATTCGCAATTCTCTGTTACAGAAACAATTGCCATGAAATGGAATATCGAGCATGAAGAGCTGCTTAGCGGAACCATTACGCGTACGGCGTAACAGTGACTGAGTCACAGTGCGGCGGCTTTTTTTCTTATGGAAAGCCTGCTATAATTTTCACAAGAAATATACGAATTCAGGAAGCGAGTGCTTACCTGAAAGAATAAGGAGGTTCGGATTGCTATGAAAATTGTTGTGGTCGGCGGTGTCGCCGGCGGTGCTTCCTTTGCGGCGAGGGCGAGAAGGCTGGATGAGAATGCCGAAATCATTGTCTTTGAGAGGGGGCCGCATATCTCCTTCTCAAACTGCGCGCTCCCCTTCTATTTGAGTGGGATGGTGGCTTCGGAAAATGCTCTGATTATGATGACACCCGAGCGCTTCTATCATCAGTTCAGGATTACAGCGAGAACCGAGCATGAGGTGCTGGAGATCTGCCGTGCAGAGAAGCGGATTCGGGTGAAGGATCTAAAGACAGGGGAGGAGCTGTGGGAGAGTTACGACACGCTCATGCTGTCTCCCGGCGCGGCGCCCCTTTTGCCGGCGTCCATTCCCGGCATTCATTCCGAAAATGTATTCACTGTTCGAAATGTAGTCGACATTGTGCGCCTGAAGAGCTATCTTTCCCGGGATGGGATCGAGAAGGTGGCAGTGGTCGGCGGAGGCTTCATCGGTGTGGAGGTGGCGGAGAACCTGCGCCTTATCGGAAAGCAGGTCACACTGCTTGAGGCTGCCCCGCAGATTCTGGCTCCCTTTGATTATGACATGGTGCAGACCCTGCACAAGGAGCTGCTCGACAATGGCGTCTCCCTCATCGTCGGAGACGGGATCGCTTCCGTGAATGCGGCTTCCGTGACGCTCCGATCCGGAAGGGAGATACCGGCGGATGCCGTCGTTATGGCGTTGGGCGTGCGTCCGGAGACGAGGCTCGCGGAGGAGGCGGGACTGGAGCTCGGAGAGACCGGCGGCATCCTTGTAGATCACAACTACCTGACGAGCGATAAGCATATTTATGCGGTGGGAGATGCCGTCGAGCTATATCACCGGCTGAAAAGAAAGAAGGCGAGACTCGCCCTCGCGGGGCCTGCGCAGCGGCAGGCAAGAGCAGCAGCTGACCATCTCTACGGCATCCCCCATAATAACAAGGGCGTCATCGGCTCGAGCTGTGTGCGGGTTTTCGGCATGAATGCGGCGGCGACGGGGCTGAATGAAAGAGAGGCAAAGGAGGAGGGAATCCCATACGGATACGCCTATGTACTTACCAATGATAGGGTTGGCATCCTGCCCGGCGCTTCCGTGCTCTGCCTGAAGCTGCTCTTCGAGTATCCTACCGGGAGACTGCTGGGGGCGCAGGCGATCGGCAGGGGAGAGGCGGACAAGCGGATCAATACCATCGCTGCCATGATTACGATGGGCGCGACGCTGGAGGATCTGAAGGAGCTGGAGTTGTGCTATGCGCCGCTTTACAGTACTGCGAAGGATGCGGTAAATCAGGCGGCGCTGGTCGGGCTCAATCTTCTCTACGGAAGATACCGGCAGGAGCCGGTTTCCGAGGTGCGAAATCTGGTCGAGAGCGGCGCGTATATTGTGGATGTGCGGGAGGCCCGCGAGTATGAGGCGGGGCATCTGAGGAACGCGGTGAACATTCCGCTCAGCCAGCTGCGAAGCCGCGCAGGAGAGATCCCGAAGGATCGTCCGGTTTATCTGCATTGCCGCTCCTCGCAGCGCAGTTACTTCGCGACCGTGGCGCTGCAGGGCATGGGCTTCGAGAATATCATCAATATCTCCGGCTCCTTCCTGGGGATCTGCCTCTTTGAGTATTATAACGATATCGTGCAGAACAGGGAAAAGATCGTGACGGCATATAACTTCCGATAAGAGTAAGGGAAGAAGGGAGCGAAGGAGAGGAGGCGGCCGAAGCCGCCTCCTCTCCTGTCCGGAAGTTTTCTTACTGGTTTTTATTTTCGGAAGCTGCCTCCTGCGCGGGCGGCTGTTTTCCGGCAGCAGTTTCCTGCGGTACGGAGGGGCTTCCTGCAGGTGTCTGTGTGCCGGCATTCGCTGTCCTGTTCGGGACAGGAGCTGCAGGAGAGAAGCCGCGCTGCGGCGGTATGGGATATCCCAGCCGGGCCCTTTCCGTAAGTGCCTTTTGGCGGCGGTTGCGGAATCCTTTCAGGATTCTCCTGCCGAGCAGGAAGAGAAGCAGGAAGATCACCGCGAGAACGACCAGCTGCGGGATGGAAGAGAGCAGGAAGACGGAGAAGTCTACCAGTCCCTCCGCAACGTCTCCGAAGCTCTGCCGGAAGCCGAGGCTGACCCGGTTCAGGAAGCCTGCCTTTATGGTCGGCGTGGGGATCGCTCTCTCCTGAATCTCGATGTATACGGTGCTGTATTGTACCTGATTGTCATAGAGTCGGAGATCTGATTCGAGACTGCTGAGCTCGTAGCGAATCTCGGAGAGACGGGATTCGAGGGCAATCACTGCCTCCATGGATTCCGCCTGCGCCATCAGCTCGAGCAGCCGCTGCTGTTCCGTCCGAAGTGTTTCCTTCCGAAGCTCTGTGTCGTGGTAGCTCAGTGTGATATCCTGTGTGCTCACAGATTTCCGGATCAGGTGCGCGGCGCCTGCGGAGTATTCCAGAAAGTCGTCGAGCTGCGCTGTCGGGATGCGGACGGTATAGGAGGCGCTGCGACTCGTCTGGTACTGCTCGGAGCCATAGATATTCGAGCTCTCGATGTAGCCATGGGACATCTGTATCTTCGCTTCCAGAGAGCGCAGAAATTCGTCGAAGTTTTCTGTTTCGAACTCGAGATCGGCGTTCCGGATCAGTTTCTTTTCCAGAGGCGTATCCGTGGAGGGTGTCGAATCCTCCGGCGCGTCCCCGAGCCCGGAAGAGCCGGAGGAGACGCCCTCAGAGTCTGCCGCAGCGTCAAGGCTGCGATTTTCCGCGCTGTAGTTCGCTGCGGTTTCCTCGTAAGCCATGGCGCCGGGCGCCGCCATGCCCGCCTCCTTATTGGCGCTATAGAGCATGGTGGGATCGTAGGCGGAGCTGTCCTCTCCGCCGCCGCAGGCGCTCAGGCAGAGTGCGGCGAGAATCGCGGCAGTGCCCGCGCTCCATTTCCACTTTCCCCTTCGATCAGATCGTTTCATACAATATCTCCTTTCTCTCCATACAGCGCTCCTGTCATAACGGCACGGAGCTTCCTGCTTCCATTGTAATCTCTTTCACCTATAATGACAAATTATAAATGCGGGGGGTCACAGGAGAAGCGAAAAAATTTTGATATTTTACACTGTATCCCGCGAAAAGCAGAATATTCCTTGTAATGCCATTTCCGCCTTGCTAAAATAGTGTAACAGTTCAGCTAAGCCATTCGCTGGAACAGAAATGATTGCTATAAATTTGGAACGGTATTTCGGCGAATTACGAATAAGGGCATCTGCCAAATAGATCTTTATGTCTGAATTATTACAAAACAGTAGAATTGAAGAAGAAAAGGGGGAGCTATGCCTGCCAAAAAGAAGGCGATTCCGCACAATACAGAGAGACAGATCCTGGTTACCGGGCACCGGAATCCGGATACGGATTCGATCTGCGCGGCGATCGCGTATGCGAGACTGAAAAATAAAATGACGGGGACGGAGAGCTATGTGCCCTGCCGCGCGGGAAGTCCCAACGGAGAGACCCGCTTTGTGCTCCGCTGCTTCAAGGTGCCGGAGCCGCGTCTCATTACGACGGTGCGCACGCAGCTCAGCGACATTGAATATAGGAAGACACCGGGCGTCCATAAGAATATGTCTCTGAAGGAGGCGTGGAACATTATGAACGAGGGTGATGTGGTGACGCTGCCGGCTGTCACGGACGACGGGGATCTCGAGGGACTGATTACCGTGGGGGATATCGCGAAGTCCTATATGAACGTCTATGACTCCGGCATTATTTCGAAGGCGCACACCCAGTACCGGAACATCCGGGAGACGCTGGAGGCGACGCTGGTGACGGGATCAGAGGAGCGCTTCTGTGAGGAGGGCAAGGTGCTGATCGCTGCGGCGAATCCGGAGATGATGAGCTACTACATCGAGAAGCACGACATCGTCATTCTGGGGAATCGTGCGGAGAATCAGCTCTCCGCGCTGGACAACGGCGCGGACTGCATCATTATCTGCGAGGGCGCGAATGTTTCCCCGACGATCAAGAGCCTCGCGGAGCAGAGCGGGATGCTGATCATGGTGACGAGCTATGATGCGTATACGGCGGCGCGGCTCATCAACCAGTCCATCCCGATCAGCTACTTCATGAAGACAGAGGGGCTGATTACCTTCGAGGAGGAGGACTTCATAGACGATATCCGGGAGATCATGGCGAGCAAGCGGCATCGGGATTTCCCGATTCTGGACAAGGACGGGCGCTATCTCGGCATGGTTTCGAGGCGGAACCTGCTGGGCAGCAGCGGCAAGAGCGTGATTATGGTTGATCACAATGAGCCGGGACAGGCGGTAGAGGGGATCGAGAGCGCCAATCTGCTGGAGATTATCGACCATCACCGCCTCGGCACGATACAGACGCTGGGGCCGGTGTATTTCCGGAACCAGCCGCTCGGCTGCACGAGTACCATTATTTATCAGATGTATCGGGAGCAGGGTATCGAGATTGACCCGCAGACGGCGGGGCTTCTGATGTCTGCCATCATTTCTGATACGCTGCTCTTCCGCTCGCCGACCTGTACGCCGCTTGACGAGGAGGTCGGGAGGGAGCTCGCGGAGCTCGCGGGCGTGGAGATCGAGAAGTATGCGGTGGAGATGTTCTCTGCCGGTTCCAATCTGAAAGGGAAGAGCGACAGGGAAATTTTCTATCAGGACTTCAAGCATTTCAATGCCGGCAAGCTTCGCTTCGGTGTGAGCCAGGTGACCTCTCTCAATGCCGGAGAGCTGGAGGCGCTGAAGCCGCGGCTCCTGCATTTCGCGAACGATGCGCTCGCTCAAGAGGAGCTGAATATGGGCTTTGTGATGCTGACGAATATTCTCGAGCAGAGCACCTTACTGCTCGCGGTGGGGAGCGGCGCGGGACAGCTCGTGGAGAACGCCTTCGGGGTGGCATGCGAGAGGGAGAGCGGCAGGCCGGATACGACGGAGGACGGCTACAGCGTGACGCTGCCGGGCGTGGTGTCCAGAAAGAAGCAGCTGGTGCCGCCGCTGACACTGTTCGCGGAGCAGCTGTAACAGGGGGAGCGGACGGTTTCTGCCGACAGCGCATGAGGACATCCGCCAAACGAATGCTTATGACGGAAAGTCTTCGGGAGAGCGGGCTTTCTTTTGCCATAGCGGTCAGGACGCTCTGCTTGGCGGAGCCGTTGCAGAGAGCCTGCGCGGATAGAAGGGAAGAATGATGCGGAATATTACGATGATTGGAATGCCGTCCAGCGGCAAGAGCATGATCGGCGTGCTGCTCGCGAAGCGGCTCGGCATGAGCTTTCTGGATCTGGACATCCTGATTCAGGAAAGGAGCGGCAGGCTTCTCAGGGAGCTGATCGCGGAAAGAGGACAGGAGGGCTTCCTGAAGCTGGAGGGAGACACGGCATGTACGCTGCATCCGGAGAATACGATTATTGCCCCCGGCGGCTCGATCTGCTATGAGGACTGGGCGATGGCGCATCTTCGTTCGATCTCGCGGGTCATATACCTCGATATCAGCTATGAGGAGCTGGAGAAGCGGGTCGGAGACCTGAAAAGCAGGGGCGTGGTGCTGCCGGAGGGCTATACGCTAAGGGACCTGTATGAGGAACGGCGGAAGCTCTACGAGCGTTATGCGGATCTCCGCATTCCAGAGGAAGGGCTGAGTGCCGATCAGGTGGTGGAGCAGCTTTATGATATAGTGAAGCGGAAGCGGTAGGTGCTGCCGGAAGGCTCTGAAGCAGCCCGTCGGGATTTATATATTTGGCGGAGCCCTGCGAAGCAGGGCATGGACGTTTGGTTTTGAGAGTTCGTTTGGAATAACTTCGTATGCGTCGATACAGTGCGGAGTTATTTTTTTGCCTGAATTTAAAAATAGAAACAAAAAAAATCAAAACAAAAGCCAAAAATACATTGATAAAAGACGAATATTGGGTATAATCACAGTGACAGACACGGCAAAATGACGAAAAAGCTGTGAAAGTGCGAGAAAAATAAGATAAAATGGAGGTGAAGATGAGAAGGAAGCGTTTGATATCCGCGGCATTATCCATTGTGATGCTTGTAGGCACGGCGGGGTGCGGCAGCAGGAGCATGCAGCAGACGACAGCGGTACAGCCGGAAGGTGTGACGGAAGCCGTATCCGAATCCGGAAAGCAGGGGGCGGACGGGAAAGCAGAGACGGAAGCGATGGAGACGCTGCCTTCCCATGGAGAGCGGGGGGCGGCAGCGGAGGATGCGGCGAAGCTGCGGGGAGAACAGAAATTTCGGGAAACGCCGGAGAAGACAGCGGCATATTTGAAGCACTATTTTGATATTGTGCTTCCTGAGCATCCCGATACAGCGGCATTTTCAGAGGCACTGAAGAAGATTTCAGGAAAAGATGTCATTGCGGAGGGAGAGCTGAATTGGGACAGCGCGGTCTCTATGGCGGTCTCGGCAGCGGGATATGAGGAGCTGGCGCTGACATATGATGACGAGAAGGCAGAGGAGCGTCTGCGGCAGTATGGCGTGGAGGCTGAGGGAAACGTTTTATCCCGGATTGCCTGTGCAGCGGATGTGGATCTGATCACGCCGGAGCAGGCTGTGCTGGCGGTACAGAGGAGCAGCATGGATGCCCCTTCGGCAGGCGGACTCCTGATGAGGGTGGCGGATGCGCTGGGGGCCGGAAGAAACTATCTGGGGCTGGCCAGTGATCCGGATATTTTCGGGAAGCTGGAGAAATCCTGGAATTCCTTCCAATTGTTTGAGGATCCGGTGCTTTCAGAGATAGGGAGAAAGGCCGTGGAGCAGAAAATCACTACCGGCTATGGTCTGAAATGTGCTTCCTATGATGCTAAGTTTTTGCCGGAACTTACCCTGCAGTATGGACATTCGGATATTCTTCACGCACACCAGCTGATCGGGCTCCTGGACAGTGAGAACATCAATGCCAGAATCCAGCTGGAGCCTAAGGTGAGTATTTATCAATACCTGCCGGAGTGGGGACCTGCGCCGGAAGCTACGCCGACCTATGAGGTGAAGAAATTCAGTGATGCGCTCTATTTGGTTTATGCAGTGGAATATGATCTGAAGCTGGAGTTTGCGGAGAAAGAGGAGATGCTGGCCTTTGACAGGGTAATCAAGGAATTTGCAAAGAAAAATTCTGACAATGCCGATATGAAGGGGTTGATTTACGGCTCCTGGTGGCAGCCTTTGTACAGCACGACCAGGGAGGATATGCCGCCAGAGGATTATCACCTTATTTACGACTGCGTCATGAAAAATGGACAGTATTCCATCCATCCCTTTACGACAGAGGAGAAAAAGGATGCGGTGCTTCGTCAGCTCTCGGCGCTGTCGGACGGGATATCGGCAGAGGCAGAGAAGCGATATGTCAATACCGCGTTTTACAATTACCTGTCCGGACAGGATTACCAGTAGGGCCATGCTGCCTGATGGAAGCATATATTGAACACAGGGCGAAACAGAAGGACATCAGGGGGAGAGTAGCGGTCTATGCATGCGATAGAGCGGGCGGAGCATATTATGACGGCACTGCAGAGGGACAAGGTAGTAGTGGTTACAGAGCTCAGCCATGAAATGCAGGTTACGGAGGAAACCGTCAGAAAGGATCTGGAAAAGCTGGAAAATCAAGGGAAGCTGCACCGGGTGCATGGTGGTGCATACCTGAATGATGGGTTCGGAAATGAAACGCCCTATGCGGTGCGCAGCAGGATCCTGCGCGCGGAAAAGGACAGGATCGGAAGACAGTGCCTGAAGCTCGTGCGGGAGCAGGAGCCGGTTTTCCTGGATGCCAGCACAACAGCAGCCAGTCTCGCGAGGGCGCTGGCAGAGAGCAGAAAGAGACTGATTGTCATTACGAATTCGCTGGAGGTAGTGAAAATACTGGAAGCTGCTCCGCAGATTCGGCTGGTGCTGCTGGGAGGAGAATTTGATCGGGCGTACGGCGCATTTGAGGGCAGCTCCGTGATCATGCAGCTCAGGCAATATTATATTCAGACTGCCTTTCTCAGTGGAGCGGGAATCAGTCTGGAGGCGGGAATGACGGATTCTGCGCCGGGAAGCGCGGAGATCCGGAGAGCCGTCATTGAACGGGCGAGCAGACGTGTTCTGATGGCGGACATGACGAAGATTGGCAGGAATGGCCCTTATGTCATCGGAGAGCTGGGGGATGTGGACTGTCTGGTTTCCGATGGATCAGTGGAGGCGAAGGATCAGGCGCTTTATGAAAAGCTGCTGGAAAACGAAGCGGAGGTCATGCGCGCGTAGGGAGGAGATAGCTATGGGCATGAGAGACAGGAGGGAGGCAGTATGACGAGGAGCTATGAACGGCTGAAAAGATGCTTTGAAAGCATAGAGGGAAGGATCCCTTTCCGCCCGAAGGCAGCGCTTGTGCTGGGCTCGGGATTGGGAGAGTATGCAGAGCATATACAGGTAGATGCCACGCTGGAATACCGTGACATTGCGGATTTTCCCGTGTCTACTGTCAGCGGGCATCGAGGAAGATTTGTGTTCGGGCATATCGGGACAGTGCCGGTCGTCATGATGCAGGGAAGAATACATTATTATGAGGGCTATTCCATGGAGGATGTGGTACTGCCGATCCGGCTGATGCACAGGATGGGAGCGGATCTCCTCTTTCTGACCAATGCCTCCGGATCTGTAAACCCGGAATTCCAGGCGGGAGATTTCATGCTGATCACAGATCATATCATGAATTTTGTCCCATCTCCGCTGATCGGACAAAATGAGGAGGCGCTGGGCTGCAGATTTCCGGATATGTCAGAGATTTACAGTCGGGAACTGCGGGAAAGCGTGAAAAGGATTGCGAGAGAGCTGGGAATCCCGCTTCGGGAGGGTGTTTATATCCAGACCAGCGGTCCGAATTTCGAAACACCGGCGGAGGTTCGCATGTGCCGTGTGCTGGGGGCTGACGCCGTAGGCATGAGTACAGCCTGTGAAGCGGTGGCAGCCAGACATATGGGTATGAAGATCTGCGGGATTTCCTGTATTTCCAATCTGGGAGCAGGATTGTCCCCGGAGACGCTGCGCGATGAGGATGTAAGGATCACGGCGGCGAGGGTAGCGCCGCAGTTCCGCAGGCTCGTAACTGCATTGATCAGCAGGATAGGGACGTCGGTACATCCGGGAGAGGAGAAGAGAGATGGATAGGGAAAATTTATCTGAGGAGGCAGTCAGCGAGCTGCTTTCCGGGATTGAGAATGTCAGGCTGAATGAAGAAGAGACGGCTGTGGTGATCATAGATCAGACAAAGCTTCCGGGGAAAACGGAATATTTGGAGCTGAAAACGGCAGAGGAGCTGTACGATGCGATTTTTGAGCTGAAAGTACGGGGGGCACCGGCGATCGGGATCTGCGCTGCCTATGGTATGTATATTCTGTCCAAACGGATTCGGGCGGAAAACGGTCTGCAGTTTTATGAAAAGTGTAAAGAGCACGCTGCATATCTGAACGCCTCGAGGCCGACAGCCGTGAATCTGAGCTGGGCTCTGCACCGTATGGAAAGGCTGGTAGAGGAGAATCTTTCTCATACTCCGGCAGAGCTGACAGAAATGCTGAGACAGGAGGGCCGCAGGATTCAGGCGGAGGATGCCGCTATGTGCAGGGCAATCTCGGAATACGGGGTTTCTCTGCTCAGAGAGGGAGACGGCATCCTGACACATTGCAATGCAGGGCCGCTTGCCACCTCAAGGTATGGAACTGCACTGGGACCTCTTTTTCTCGGGAAAGAACGGGGCATGCACTTCCATGTTTTTTCGGATGAGACAAGACCCTTATTGCAGGGTGCGAGGCTGACCTCCTATGAGCTGGAGCAGGCGGGGATTGATGTGACACTGATCTGTGACAATATGGCGAGTATTGTAATGAAGAACGGATGGGTGCAGGCATGCATGGTGGGCTGCGACCGGATCGCTGCCAATGGGGATACTGCCAACAAGATCGGCACCAGCGGGGTGGCGATTCTGGCGAAGCACTATGGGATTCCGTTTTATGTGCTGGGACCCAGCTCAACCATTGATTTTCAGTGCAAAACGGGGGAGGACATAGAAATAGAGCAGAGAAATCCGGATGAAATCAAAAGCAAGTTCTATGCGCGTCCGATGGCTCCAGAGTCTGTGAAATGCTATAATCCCGCATTCGATGTCACGGATCATACACTGATTTCCGCGATCATTACAGAGCGGGGCATCCTGAGAGCGCCATTCGAATCATCGCTGGCAGAGGCATTTCCGGAAAGAGCAGGAGCCGGGCGATAGGCGGAGCCGATCGGATGAAAAAAGAAGCTTCTGACCCTTTTACGGGTCAGTGAAAAAGGAAAGAAAAGAGAGGTATGGAGTATGAAAAAATTATGGAAAGCACTCACGGGTATTGTGCTGACGGCATCGCTTCTGAGCGGCTGCGGAGCTTCCGCACAAACAGCAGCGACGACGGCAGCGGGGACAGCAGGCAGCATGGAGACCTCGACAGGAGGTTCTGCAGAAGGCATGCAGACGGGAGATGCCCAAAGCGGATTGAGGATCGCCATTGTCACGAGTCCTTCCGGTGTGGATGACGGGAGCTTCAATCAGGATAATTATAATGGCATTCAGGCTTTTCTCAAAAAGCATCCGGATGCGACAGCTACGCCGGTTCGTGAGGAGAGCGGGGATACGGCGGCAGCAATTCAGGCAGTTGCGGATATTGTGGCGGATTATGACGTCATTGTATGCTGCGGATTCCAGTTCGCAGGGATCGGCGGCATCGCCGTGGACAATCCGGATACGAAGTTCATCCTGGTGGATTCCTATCCTGCGGATGCCGAGGGGAATGAGGTAAGCTGTGACAATGTGTATGCCATGCAGTTTAAGGAGCAGGAAAGCGGCTTCTTTGCAGGTGTGGCGGCAGCATTGGAGTCAGAGAGCAAGAAGGTGGCGGTCGTGAACGGGATTGCCTATCCGTCCAATGTGAATTACCAGTACGGCTTTGAATCCGGCGTAAACTATGCCAATGCGAAATACAGTGCAGGTGCAGAATGTGTGGAGATTCCCTCCTATGCGGGAACGGATGTGACCAATGCGAATGTCGGCGGCAATTATATCGGCAGCTTTTCTGATGAAGCGAGTGGAAAGGTCGTGGGGAAGGCACTTCTGGATAAGGGCTGCGACATCCTTTTCGTGGCGGCCGGAGGCTCCGGAAACGGCGTATTTACCGCGGTGAAGGAGGCTGCAAACGCGAAGGTCATCGGCTGTGATGTGGATCAGTATGACGATGGCGCAAATGGTGATGCCAATATTATCCTGACCTCCGTACTCAAGGTCATGCATTCCAATGTAGAAAAGCAGCTGGAAGCGGTTGCGGCCGGCAGCTTTCACGGAGAAAATGCGCTTCTGGGCGCAGATACGGATTCCACGGGATATGTGAGTGCAGAGGGTCGGCAGCAGCTGTCTCCGGAGACGCTCCAAAAGCTGGAGGAGTGCTATAAAAAGGTACAGAGTGGAGAAATCGTGCCGGCAGCGAATTTCAATCAGATGACGCCGGACAATTTCACAGGTCTGAAATAAGCGGAAAGCGGGATAAAGGCTGTCGGAAGGGCTGCCCGGTATGGAGGAGACTCGTACCGGGCAGCTGTCCTATCGGCAAAGGGCTTACGGAAAGATGGGGGCTGGAGAGGAAAAGCATGTCCGAATATATTGTTGAAATGAAGCATATCACCAAGCGGTTTCCGGGGATCGTCGCCAATGACGATGTGACGCTTCGCATCCGGAAGGGAGAGATCTTTGCACTGCTGGGTGAAAATGGCGCGGGGAAGTCTACGCTCATGAGCATGCTGTTTGGTATGTACGAGCCGGATGCGGGCGAGATCTGGATTCGCGGGAAACGAGAGCGAATTACATCTCCAAGCTATGCGGCCGGACTGAATATCGGGATGGTGCATCAGCACTTCAAGCTGGTGCAGAATTATACCATTACGGAGAATATCATCCTCGGCCTGCCCTGTGAGGACAGACGGCTGGGAATCCTGCCTTTTGTGGATCTGAAGAAAGCTGACAGGCGGGTGGCGGCACTTTCTGCGAAATACGGACTGGAGGTCAATCCGACAGACCGGATCGAGAATGTTGGGGTTTCGGTACAGCAGCGTGTGGAGATCCTGAAGATGCTGTACCGGGAAGCGGAGATTCTGATTTTTGATGAGCCCACTGCGGTACTGACACCGCAGGAAATCCGCTTTCTCCTGGAAATCATACAGGGACTCAGGGAAAAGGGGAAAACCATTATTCTGATCACGCATAAGCTGGAGGAAATCAAGCAGGTGGCGGATCGATGTGCCATTCTGAATCGGGGGCGCCTCATTGACGTTCTGGATGTTGCGGAGACCTCTACGAGAAGGATGGCGAATCTCATGGTGGGACGAGAGGTTTCCTTCGAGGTGAAGAAGCCGGACAGGGAATTCGGAGAAACGGTGCTGGAGCTGCGGAATCTTACTGTGAAAAACCGGGATGGGTTTTCGGTAGTAAAAAATGTATCATTTTCTGTCCGAAGCGGAGAGATTTTCGCCATTGCAGGTGTGGCAGGAAATGGACAGATCGAAATTGCAGATGCCATTGCGGGACTGGAAAAGATCGCCGGCGGACAGATCCTGCTGCAGGGCAGGGAGATCAGCCGGGAAACGATCCGGAAGAGAAGCAGAGCGGGGATTTCTTATATCCCGGAGGACCGACAGGAGTTTGGGCTGGTAATGGATTTTTCTTTGGAGAATAATCTGGTGCTGAAAACCTATGACCTTCCCGGCTTTTCGCGGCATGGGGTTCTGAGGCAGAGAGCGATTACGGAGTATGGAGAGCGGCTGATCAGGGAGTATGATATCCGAAGTGCTGAGGGCGGACGTACGATCGTACGCTCCATGAGCGGAGGGAATCAGCAGAAGGCAATCATCGGAAGAGAGATCGCGCTGGATTCAGCGCTGCTGATTTTTGTGCAGCCTACACGGGGCCTGGATATCGGCGCAATAGAAAATATTCACAGACAGATCATACAGGAACGGAATGCGGGAAAGGCGATTCTCCTGATTTCACTGGAGCTGGATGAAATCATGAACTGTGCGGATACCATCGGGGTAATCTATAATGGGGAAATGCAGACGATTGCAGAGGCGAAGGCGCTGACAACCAATCAGGTGGGAGAATTTATGATGGGGGTAAGGACGGATGAGAAAGGGTAGAGATACAGGAAAACGCCTGCTGGTTCGGCTGTTGGGGCAGGATCGTACACAGGGGGCTGCGATCCCGGTGTTTGCAGTGCTGCTCAGCCTGTTTGCGGGGGCACTGATCGTTCTGCTGCAGGGCAAAAATCCGTTCCTTGCCTATATGAACCTGCTGCAGGGCTCCGGACTTCTGCCAAAGGAAAGCTATGCGGGCTACAAAAGCATGCTGACAGATTTCACCAGCTTCCTCAATGCCTGGACGCCGATGCTGTTCGCGTCACTGTCTGTAGCGGTAGCGCTTCATGCGGGGCTGTTTAATATCGGGGTAGCCGGGCAGATGCTGACGGCGGGCTTCGTTGCGACGCTGTTTGTGGGTTACAGTGCGCTGCCGGCGGCTGTTGCCAGACCTTTGGTGATCCTCTGCGGAATCCTGACCGGAATGCTGTTGGGAGCATTCGTGGGCTTTTTGAAGTATCGCTTTAATATCAATGAAGTGGTATCCACGATTATGATCAACTATATTGCTCAATATGTCATCAGCTTTTTTATCAATACCTACTATGTTAATCCTGTTTCCCGTCAGTCCCGTCCTGTTTCGCCGTCTGCCAGACTGACGCTGATGGATACGCCGGTAGGAAATCTGAAAATGGATATTCCGCTGGGAATTCTGCTGGCGATTGCCGCTGCATTTTTGATCCGGTTTCTGTTGGAGCGAACATGCTTTGGCTTCGAGATAAAGAGCGTGGGCTTCAGCAGGAATGCAGCCCGCTATGCCGGAATCAATGTGGGAAAGAATCTGTTGATGGCCATGGCGGTTTCCGGAGCGCTGGCAGGGCTTGCGGGAGTGAGCTATTATCTGGGCTATTTCGGCTCCATTCAGCCCAGAGTGCTGCCGGGAACCGGGTTTGACTCTATTGCTGTCGCGCTTCTCGCGGACAGCAATCCCATAGGCATCCTCTTCTTTTCCTTTTTCATCACCATTCTGGGGAAGGGGAGTACCTATATGAATTCTGCGTCAGGTCTGGAATCGGAGATCGCGTCTGTGATCACGGGGATGATCCTGTTGTTTTCTGCCTGCAATGCATATATTCGATTTTATGTAAATCGCGCCAAGCTGGAGCTGAAAGAGGAAAGGAAGGGGGGAGAACGCTGATGGAACGAATCATCATTGACGGGCTGTCCTTTTCCCTTCCGCTGTTTATCATGGCTGTGGGAGGGATTTACAGTGAAAAGAGCGGCGTGACAAACCTTGCGCTGGAGGGATTTCAGGGAATGGGTGCGTTTACCGGCGCATTGGCAGCAGTTCTTCTGATGAATGCAGGCATCGGCAGCGGGATGCAGTTCTGCGCTGCACTTCTGTTTGCAGTTCTGGGAGGGGCGCTGTATTCCCTGCTGCATGCGCTGCTGTCCATCCGGATGAAGGCGAATCAGGTGATCAGCGGCGTAGTGCTGAATATTCTGGCGATGTCTCTGACGGCTTATCTGACGAAGGCGCTTAACAGGGGGCTTTTTGGAGCAGCTTCCGATAAGTTTGTGCTGGGCGTATCCATGCGCCTTTCGATTCCGCTGCTTTCTGCGATGCCTGTGCTTGGTGCATTTTTCAAGGAGCTTTACCCCTTTGAAATCATTATATTTGCGGCAGCGATCGTATGCTGGTACGTTCTGTATCAGACCCGATACGGGATGAATCTTCGTGCCTGCGGTGACAACCCTCATGCGGTAGATGCAGCGGGAGTAAATGTGGGGGGCGTCAGGACGATAGCAGTCATGCTGTCCGGTGCCTTGTCCGGTCTTGCCGGTATCTGCTTTGCCTATTCTATTTCCGGAAACTTTTCTGCAAGCATTTTCATGGGATATGGGTATCTGGCGATTGCCGCGATGATCTTCGGAAACTGGAACATTCTCCCTACACTGGGCTCCTGTCTGCTGTTTGGCTTCGCCCGGTCAGGCGGTTATTATCTGGTGCAAAAAATGCAGATGCCCAGCAGCTTCGCGGATCTGGCAATGACGCTTCCCTATGTATTGACGTTACTGCTTCTGGTTTTCTTCTCCGGCTGGAACCGGGCCCCCAGGGCTTTGGGAGAGATTTATGATAAGGGAAAGAGGTAATGTATGAGAATTCGTTTTTATCATGCCCGTATTCTGAGCATGAATGGCAATATGGAGCCGGAAACCGGGGAGCTGTGGACGGACAATGAGCAAATTACTTATCTGGGACCGGAGGTACAGGAGGCGTGTCCGCGCTTTGATCGGGAAGTGGATCTGAGAGGCAATCTGCTTCTGCCCGGCTTCAAGAACGCTCACACGCATTCTGCGATGACCTTTCTGCGTTCCTTCGCAGATGACCTCCCTCTCCAGGAGTGGCTGCAGAAGCAGGTGTTCCCTATGGAGGCGAGGCTCAGCGGAGAGGATATCTATTGGTTTTCCCGGCTTGCGATGATGGAATATCTGACCTCAGGCGTGACAGCGGCATTTGATATGTATTTTCATCCGGAGGAGATGGCCAGGGCTTCTGTGGATACCGGCTTCCGGACGGTTATGGTTTCCGGCTTGAACAATTTCAATTCTTCTTTGGAGGAGCTTCGGGAAAACTATCTGAAATTCAATGCATTTCATCCGTTGATCCGCTATCAGCTGGGGTTCCATGCAGAGTATACGACCTCGCGGGAGCTTATGGAGGGCATCGCCGCACTCTCCAGAGAGCTGCAGGCGCCGGTATTTACCCATAATTCTGAAACGAAGGCAGAGGTGGAGGGATGCATCGCGCGCTGCGGGATGACGCCTACAGGACTGATGGAGGCGCTTGGGATGCTGGAGTACGGCGGCGGAGGCTATCATTGCGTGTATATGACGGATGCGGATCTGGAGGTCTTCCGGAGACACGGCATGACGGTCGTAAGCAATCCGGGCTCCAATACCAAGCTGGCCAGCGGAGTGCCCAGGACAGCAGAGATCCTGCGTATGGGCATCCCGATGGCGATCGGTACGGACGGCCCTGCCAGCAACAATTGTTTGGATATGTTCCGGGAGATGTTCCTGTTGACAGGATTGGCAAAGCTTCGGGAGAGGGATGCGGCTGCGGTGCCGGCAGAGGAGGTTCTGCAGATGGCATGCGTGAATGGTGCCCGCTGCATGGGACTGCCGGACTGCGACTGCTTAGCACCCGGAAAGCTTGCAGATCTTATCGTTCTGGACTTGCAGCAGCCGAATATGCAGCCTCTGAACAGCATTGTGAAAAATATTGTATACAGCGGCAGCAAGCAAAATGTGATGCTTACTATGATACATGGCAGGATCCTTTATGAAAATGGCCGATTTGATATCGGAGAAGAGCCGGAGCGGATTTACAGGGAAGCGAATCGGCGGATTGCGAGAATAAAAAAATGAATGCAGTGATAATAGGAAGCGGCTTTATTGCCGGCGTGCATGCGCGCGCGGTGCTGGCCTCCGGGCACAGACTGAGCGCAGTCTGCGGGACAGCGGCAGAGAATACGGAAAGATTTGCTGACACATGGGGGATTCCGAAGAGATATACAGATTATCGGGAGATTCCGGTGGCATGTATGGACTGTGTCCATATATGCACGCCGCCTTCCACGCATTTTGAATTGTGCCGGTATTTTGTGGAGCACAGGATCCCTGTGATCTGTGAAAAGCCTCTGACACTGGATGTCACAGAAGCGAAGCGGCTGTACATGCTGGTCAGGGAATATGGGACGCCGTTTGGCGTTTGCTTTCACAACCGTTTTTATCCTGCGCTTGCTGAGATGCAGAAAATCCTAAAGAGCGGGCGTTTGGGAAAAGCAGTGCTGCTTTATGGGAGCTATGAGCAGGAATTTCATATTCCTCCCGTTCCCTTTTCCTGGAGATTTGACATGGAGGGAGGGAATGCACTTCGGGCGGTATCTGAAATCGGCTCGCATGTCTTCGATCTGGTGCAGTATATCTGTCAGGAGTCTGTGGCGGAGGTCAGCGCGCTCTTTCAAAACAGAAGGGATCTGCTGTATCGGAATCGTCAGGGGATGCTGCTGGAGGAGGCAGGAGAGGATACCTGCAGTTTTCCTGTGAAAAATGAAGATACTGCGGCGATTCAACTGGTACTGCAAAGCGGCGCGAATGTCTCGCTGGCGCTCTCTGAGATCAGTGCCGGAGAACAGAATCATGTAAGGCTTCATCTGATCTGTCAGAAGGGACGGATGAGCTGGGACAATCAGAGGGCGGATGTGCTGCGGTTTTCCGGTGAAAAAGGGAGCTCCTGCGAGCGTGATATGGGGATGCAGCTGGGGTACGCGGATGTATTTCAGAAGATGATTGCGGATTTCTATGCCGCATTGTCGGAGCAGCGGACTTCTCTTATGGCGACAGTGAAGGACGCATGGGAGAATGTGAAGCTATGCGGAGCTGTGTATGAGAGTGCGATGGAGAAGAGAAGTGTACCTTGCTCACTTCGATCAGAATGGCGCGGACAGGAAGGGGAGACGGGACGGAAGCGAAAGAGAAAGGAATTTCTGATCCGGCACTTCGCGATGGAGTGGCTGCTTCCGGAGCATACATTATTTTCGGAATGCTATCATTCCCCGGAAACGGATCAGACGGGAAAACGGAGGGTTTCTACCATGTACGGGCTGTATTGCCGTGAGCCGGATAGCTTTTCAAGGTTTCATCGTCTGTGCCATGAAGAAATCTGGACCTTTTTGGAGGGAGACCCGATTTCACTTTGTCTTCTTTATGAGGACGGCTCCACAAGGACAGTAGTGCTGGGACCGGAGCTGCAATCCGGGCAGCTTCTGCAGTATACGGTTCCACCCAATGTGATACAGGGAGGCTCTCTATGTCCCGGAGGTGAGTATGCGCTTTATAGCTGTACGGTGTCGCCCGGCTTTGTACCGGAGTGCTTCTCACCTGTAGAGCGGGAGGAAATTCTGAAAAAGTATTCGGACAAAACGGAAATCCTAGACCTTCTGAATCGATTATCATAAAGCATGGCATGGCTTGGGTCTGCCCTCAGAGCTTCTCATAGGCATATCGCGGATCTCCTTCTTCTTCGATATGGATGATCCCGCAGTAGCGGAAGCCGAGCTTTTGGAGCAGACCCTGCATGGGATGGTTGTCCGGATGGGTATCGATCCGCAGATGTCCTGCGCGGGAGAACGCCCAGTTCAGACAGAAGGCGCCGAGTCCTCTCCGGCTGCCGTCTGTCGCGATGCGGTGTACCACGCCGTAGTGCTCCGCTCCGATCCAGCCGCCATCTGTGATCTCGTCATAGCTCGGCTCGATGTGGGAGCCCTGATCGTAATAGAAGACGGCATGCGGGAGATCCGCCTCATCCACGCAGACATAGCAGCGTCCGCTCTCAATGTCGTTTCGGATCAGCTCCTCCGGCGGCCAGCTCCGCTGCGCCCATTGCCGTGGATTTCCCTGCTCCGTCATAAATTGTCTCGCATGCGCATAGATCTGCATAATGCGGTCAAGATCACCAAGTGCTGCGTTTCGAATCCTCATCGTGCGCTCTCCTTCCCTTCTGTACCGATTTTCCTGTGTCCGGTACTGCTGTTTGTGCCAAGAGCTGTGCGGAACAGGGCGAGCAGCTCCGGGAAGTCCTCGCAGGCAGGGATCTCCGGATGCGCCGTCCGGATGTGCTCGGGGCTCCGGAAGAGGAAGCCTGCCCTGCTCTCCTGTATCATGCCGAGGTCGTTGTAGGAATCACCGGCGGCGATCGTCTCGCAGCCGACGGACTGCAGCGCCCGTACGGTGGAGCGCTTCGAGTCCTCACAGCGCATCCTGTAGTCGAGGATCTCCCCGCTCTCCGAGACGACGAGCGAATTGCAGAGGATCGTCGGCATACCGAGCTTCCGCATCAGAGGGCTGGCGAACGCTTCGAAGGTGTCCGAGAGGATGACGACCTGAGAAAGGGCGCGGAGCGCGTCGAGGAAATCCCTTGCGCCCGGCAGCGGTGCAATCCCCGCGATGACCTCCTGTATTTCCCGGAGCCCCAGTCCGTGCTCCCGCAGCACAGAGAGCCTCCATTTCATCAGGCGGTCGTAATCCGGCTCCTCCCGTGTCGTTCGCCTGAGTGCCGGGATGCCGCTCGCGTCCGCGAACGCGATCCAGATTTCCGGAACCAGCACCCCTTCCAAGTCTAAACAGCAAAGCTTCATAATGTCTCCCTTTTTTTCTCTGATTGCGTGGTATAATAAATAAAGCCTGATGGTCTCAGGTCTCAATATGAAAGCTATTCTATCACGGAAGCGAAGCATCCGTTTATAAGGAAATCAATAAGCTTTTGATAAAATGATAAAATAATTTTATGATATAAATAAAAAGAATGGGAAGATAAGATGGAACAGATCGTGATCGGAATTCTGGCGCATGTGGATGCCGGCAAGACGACATTGGCGGAGGCAATGCTTTTTCACAGCGGCAGGATACGAAAGCAGGGCAGGGTGGACCACGGCGATGCCTATCTCGATACGGATGCCATGGAGAGGGAGCGGGGCATCACGATTTTCTCGAAGCAGGCGGTATTTACACGGGGAGAGCGGCAGTACACGCTGCTGGATACGCCGGGCCACGTGGACTTTTCCGCGGAGATGGAGCGGACGCTCTCAGTGCTGGACTACGCGATCCTTGTCGTGAGCGCTGCAGACGGCGTGCAGGGGCACACGGAGACGCTGTGGCAGCTGCTCCGGCGCCGTCGGATTCCGACGCTGCTCTTCGTGAACAAGATGGATCAGCCGGGCGCAGAGGAAGCACAGCTGATGGCAATGCTCCGTGGGAGGCTGAGCGGCAGCGCAGTCGCCTATGACGGCTCCCCGGAAATGCTGGAGAGTCTTGCGCTCTGCGAAGAGGCGGTGATGGAGCGCTATCTCGAAACAGGGGAAATCGGGCAGGAAACCCGGCGAAGGCTGTTTCACAAGCGGAAATTCTTTCCGGTCTTCTTCGGCTCGGCGCTTCGGGATATCGGGGTCGAGCGCTTCCTCCGGGAAATGGACGCGCTCTGCATCGCAGGCGAGGAGAGGGAAAGCCTTTCCGGGCGGGTCTACAAGATCGGCAGGGGCGAGAATGGGCAGCGGCTCACCTTTCTCCGGCTGACCGGCGGGATGCTTCGGAACAGAGAGGAGCTCGTTTCAGGGGAGAAGGTCACGCAGATCCGGATCTACAGCGGAGAGCGTTTCGAGGAGGCGATGCAGATTTCGGCGGGGCAGGTCGCCGCGGTGCTCGGCATCAGCAGTCTGCGGGCCGGGGACGGCTTCGGAGAGGAAGCGGCGGCAGAGGAGGCGGCGCTCCGCCCGGTACTGGATTACCGGGTGCTTCCGGAGGAGGGAGAGACGGTTGATGAGCAGAGACTCTACCGTTTACTCTCCGGTCTTGCGGATGAGTTTCCGGAGCTGCATCTCCATTTCGATACGGCGCTTCGGGAGATCCATGCCGAGCTGATGGGGGAGGTGCAGACGGAGGTGCTCCGGCGGATCGCCGCGGATCGCCTCGGCGTCCGGATCCGCTTCGGCAGCGGGCGCATCCTCTATCGTGAGACGGTCGCAGCGCCGGCAGTGGGGATCGGACATTTCGAGCCGCTTCGACACTATGCGGAGGTGCATGTCCTGCTGGAGCCGCTGCCGCGGAATGCCGGTCTGCAGATCGTATCGAACTGTCCGCCGGAGCTGCTGGGACAGAGCTGGCAGCGGCAGATATTGAAGGAGCTTCGGGAAAAGGAGCACCGCGGTGTCCTGACTGGCGCACCGATTACGGATATGCGGCTGACGCTGCTCGCCGGCAGGGCGCATCTTAGGCATACCGAGGGCGGGGATTTCCGCGAGGCGAGCATGCGCGCGGTGCGGCAGGGGCTCCGAAGAGCGCAGAGCCTGCTGCTGGAGCCCTGCTACCGCTTCACGCTGGAGCTTCCCGCGGAGCAGCTCGGCAGGGCAATGACGGACATTACGAACCGGGCGGGATGCTTCGAGCCGCCGGAGGGCACGGCGGAGTGGGCGGTGCTCCACGGCACGGCGCCGGTCGCGACCATGCGGGATTATGCGAAGGAGCTGAGGATCTGCACGAGGGGAAGGGGACGACTCCGGCTCGAATTTTCCGGCTATGAGAGCTGCCACAATTCGGAGGAGGTAATAGCTGCCGCGCAGTATGATCCGGACGCGGATACGGAGAACCCATGCTCCTCCGTATTCTGTGCCCATGGCGCGGGCTTCCTCGTCCCCTATGATGAGGTGGAAGAGTATGCGCAGGTTTTCTCTGCCTATGAGGAGCAGCAGGCGCTCGCCGCGCGGGGCGTAAGCCTCCGGGAGGAGCTGCGGCGGGAGAAGCGGCAGGAGGATACGGCGTATACGGAGTCCGGCTATTATATCGGGGATCGGGAGCTGGAGCGTATCTTCGTGCGAACCTACGGCGAGATCCGAAATCGGGCAGCGCTTGTCAGCGCCTCGGACGCGCGGACGGTATATGCCCGGGAGCGGGAGGAGAATCTTCGGAGAGCGCAGGAGGAGCGCCGGGAACGATCGTTCCGGGACAGGGACGGCAGAGCAAAGCATAGGGATTACCTGTTGGTGGACGGGTACAACATTATCTTCGCGTGGCAGGAGCTCCGGGAGCTGGCGGAGCAGAATCTCGACGCGGCACGCGGCAGGCTGCTCGACATCCTCTCCAATTATCAGGGCTATATGGGGATGGAGCTGATCGTGGTCTTCGATGCCTATCGCGTGCAGGGGCATCCTGTGGAGAGGACGCGCTTTCACAATATCCATGTGGTGTTCACGAGAGAGGCGCAGACCGCGGATCATTACATCGAGGAGCTGACACAATCACTCTCCCGCACCTCGCGCGGGATCGTCCGCGTCGCGACCAGCGACAGGGTCGTGCGGGTCATTGTCTGGGGCAATGAGAATGTCGTCCTCCTCTCCGCCGAAGAGCTGGAGCGGGAGGTGGAGAGAGCAGAGCGGGAGATCCGGACAGAGCATCTGTCGAAGCAAAGTGTGCCAGGGAAGCGTCTGGAGGGCGGCATTTCGATTCCCGAAGCGAGGCAGGACGTGACGGGGCAGCCGGACAGGCAGGGCGGCGCACCGGAGGGCGGGAAGCCTGTTTGAGGACAGATGAGGAGAGATCCGGCGTGAGACGGCGGGCAGGCAGGAGGAAGCAATCGCCTGCGATTGCCCTGAAGCGCTCAAAGCCGCGTGGCTCCCCCGATCAGAGATCGGGGGCAGGAAGAGGAGGGGGGAGAGATGGGAATATTTCGGCGGCGCTGGCTGCGGTATTCGATTGACCGGAAGGTACGCACCTTCGCGTTTTTCGTGGGACTCACGGTGACAGCGGCAGTCGGCTTCAGCATTCTGACGATGAACTTCTCCCTGCATGGCTACGGAGATATCCTGGCGGCGAATCTGAGCTGTCAGGAATTCTTAGACGCGATGAGCTCGGAGGAGGGTGCCTTCCGGCAGTATGTGGAGGGGCGCACGGAGGAGGGGCGGAGGCAGCTTCTCGAGGCGGAGCGGCGGACAGGCAGGGCGATCGGGCGTCTGCCCTATGACTATGCGGTGATCGGCGCGGAGCGTTACTCCCGTACATGGACGATCCTGAATTCTTATCCGGTCTATCAGACGGCACGGGAGGAGCTGCTCGGGATGCTGAATGGGCAGAGTGGCTATATCGAAAGGCTCTATCAGGTTTATCGGATGCAGGACTATCTGGATACCTACGGCAGGCGTCTCCTGCAGGCGACGGTTTCGGAGGGCTCGCAGAGCTATGTCCGGAAGCTGCCCTTCTTCCGGAGCCTGCCCTTCCTCCTGCTGAATCTGACGCTTTTGATCGGCATCATCGTTCTTAGTATCAGCCGTCTGATGAGCGAATCGCTGGTGGAGCCGGTGAAGGTGCTCTCCGAGGAGGCGAAGCGCATCACGGAAAATGATTTCTACAGTCCGGATATCCGGATCGAGAATCAGGATGAAATCGGGGAGCTGGTAGAAACCTTCAATATCATGAAGCACTCCATGGGGAACTATATCGGGACGCTGAAGGAGAACCATCGGATGACGGAGCTCCTGCAGAAGGAGCAGATGGAGAATCTGGCGATGGAGAAGCGGCTGGAGGCGAATCGGATGGAGCTTCTCCGGAGTCAGATCAACCCGCACTTCCTCTTTAATACGCTGAATATGATCGGCTCGATGGCAGATCTCGAGGGGGCGGAGAGCACGGAGCGGATGACCCGCTCTCTGGCGAGCCTCTTCCGCTACAATCTGAGCACCCGGGAGCAGATCGTCCCGCTATCGCAGGAGCTGCAGGTCGCGGAGGACTATATGTACCTGCAGAAGATGCGCTTCGGCAGCAGGGTGCAGTATGAGACATATCTGCCCTCCGAGACAGGGGATCTCTATATCCCGTCCTTCACGCTGCAGCCGCTGATCGAGAATGCAATCGTGCACGGGATCGCGAGGAAGGAGCAGGGCGGGAGGATCGTCCTTCGCGTGAGACGTACGGCGGGAGGGCTTCGGCTCTTTCTCACGGACAATGGGCTCGGGATGAGTGAGCAGCGGAGGGCGGAGCTGTTTTCGGCGCTGGATCAGGAGAGACCGTCCTTTGAGACGCGGGTGGGCATAGGGCTTGGCAACATTTATCTCAGAGTGAAGCGGCTGTACCCGGAGGGCGAGTTTCGTATCTATTCCAGAGAAAATGTCGGAACCTCCATCGTCATTACGATCCGGAAGGAGGAAGCGTATGTATCGGGTATTGATCGCCGATGATGAAATGATAGAGAGGAAAGCGCTTCGGAAGAAGCTGCAGGCGCGTTACGGGGAAGAATGTGAGTTCTTCGAGGCGGAGAACGGCAGGGAAGCGCTTCGGATTTATGCGGAAAAGAGGATTCAGATTCTGCTGCTGGATATTGAGATGCCCGGTATCACAGGACTCGCGGCGGCGGAGCAGCTCCGGCAGAGCGATCCGGATGTCTGCATCATCTTTTTGACCGCCTATGACGAGTTCTCTTACGCGAAAAAGGCGGTTACCGTCCATGCGCTGGAATATTTGCTGAAGCCCTGCGACGAGAAGGAGCTCCTGCTCGTCATGGATGCCGCCATGGACTACACGGAACGGCTCTTGCGTGCCGGAGGGCAGATGGTTCCGCTGCCGGAGATTCCGCGGGAACAGAAATCCCCGGAGCCGGAACGACAGGATCCGGAGACGGAGGACGAGCGGAGCCGGCTTCGCCGGCTGATGCAGGATTTCATCGAGCTGCATTACAGGGAGGAGCTTTCCGTACAGGACATTGCCGGCGCCCTGCATTATTCCGAGGCGTATTTCTGCAGACTTTTCAAGCAGTACTTCGGACGGAACTTCATCACCTATCTTTCGGAATACCGTATCCGGCGGGCGAAGACAGAGCTTCGGAGGGCAGATGCCAATATCCGGGAGGTCGGCAGAGCAGTCGGCTATCCGGACAGCAATTATTTCGCGAAGGTCTTTAAGCGGGTGACCGGACAGAGCCCCTCGGAGTTCCGTATGCAGGAGCTGCTAGCGCAAAATCTTACCCGCATGTGAAAAAATTACCATTTCGTACAGGGAGAAAGTGTAATAGAATAAATGCATACATTTGAGCGCCGCGAAAGCGGCTACAGCATGGGAGGAAAACTATGAAGAAAAGAATCTTGGCTTCTGCACTTTGCGGGACATTGCTTGCAGCATCACTGACTGCCTGCGGCGGCGGAAAGGCAGCGGAGACGACGCCTGCGGCTGCAGAGGCTTCGAAGGAGGAAAAGGAAACCACAGCTGCTGCAGAGAAGGATACGGCTGCCGAGACAAAGACGGAGGGAGAGTATCAGGTCAATGAGGCCGCAGCGGCAGACCCGGCGGTGACGCTCGTGATGGCGGAGGTAAACCCGCTCGACACCATCGTGGGACAGACGGACAGTAAGTTCAAGGAGGCGGTAGAGGCGATTTCCGGCGGTTCGATCACGATTGACCTGCAGGCTTCCGGTGTACTCGGCGCAGAGAGTGATGTGCTGGATTCCATCCTTGGCGGCGGTGATTCCGTGGATATTTCCAGAATCTCCGCATTTGCGCTGACCTCCTACGGCGGGAAAAAGTCCTCGCTCCTTTCTGTTCCCTTTACTTTCGAGAACAGAGAGCATTTCTGGAAGTTTGCCAAGTCTGATCTTGCCAGGGAGTTCCTGAATGAGCCGCAGGAGATCGGACTTCCGCTTCGCGGCATCTTCTACGGAGAGGAGGGCTTCCGTCATTTCTTCACGAAGGATCCGGTGACGAAGATCGAGGATCTCAAGGGCAAGAAGCTCCGCGTATCCAATGACCCGATCATGACCGGTATGGTAGCGGGGCTCGGCGCCAATGCGACGGTCGTATCCTTCAATGAGCTTTATTCCGCACTGCAGACCGGTGTCGTAGACGGCGCAGAGCAGCCGATCGCGAACTACCAGTCCAATGCATTCCCGGAGGTAGCTCCGAACCTGATTCTTGATGGGCATACGCTCGGTGCGATCCAGGTGGTTATCTCCAACAACGGTTGGGATAAGCTCACTGCGAACCAGCAGGAGGTCATTATGGAGGCAGGAAAGCTTGCCGGTGACTATAACCAGCAGATTTCTCAGGCAGCAGAGGATAAGGTTCTGGACGCCCTGAGGGCCTCCGGTGTAAATGTCGTCGATGTAGAGGACAAGACGCCGTGGAAGGAAGCCTGCGCGAAGGTGATTGAGGACAGCACGAAGGATCAGGCTGAGCTTTACCAGAAGATTCTGGATCTTGCGAAGTAATCTCAGCGAAGAATGCTCGTAGGGATGTCGCAGGCATGTGGCATCCCTATTTTAAGCCTTTAGGAGGAAATCTATGCCTGCATTATTGAAAAAGCTGGAGCCGCTCCGCCCGCTGTACAACCTGATGTACCGGTTCGTTCTGCTGGTCTGTAAGCTGCTGCTGGTTCTGGATATCGCGATTACGAGCTTTGCTGTAGTCGGGCGATTCGTTCCCTTTATTCCGGATCCGGCATGGTCGGAGGAGGTCGTACTGACGCTGATGTCCTATATGGCAGTGCTGTCTGCCGCACTGGCGATCCGAAGAAATGCGCATATCCGCATGACGACCTTTGACCGCTATCTTCCGTCTGTCCTGGTGAAGATTCTGGATCTCCTGTCTGATTTTGCTGTTCTGGCGCTGGCGCTGGTCATGCTGCTCGTGGGCTGGAGGTATTCGACCGGACTCGGTGCGCTGGGAAGCTATGTCAGCATGCCGTGGCTTTCCAAGTTCTGGCAGTATTTCCCGATTCCGGTTGCAGGAATCGCGATGCTTGTCTTCGAGCTGGAGCGCATTTTCATGGATCTTGAGGCATTTTATGGAAAGGAGGAAAAATAAATGGCTGTGAATACGGGTGCCATTGCGGTACTGATTATCTGCTTTTTCGTCATGATTTTTCTCCGCTTCCCGATCGCATACTCTGTAGCGCTTTCTGCAATTCTCTGTCTGCTGTATCAGGGGAAGGATCTGTCAGTGGTTTGTCAGCAGATGGTAAAGGGCATTTCCTCCTTCTCTCTGATGGCGGTTCCGTTCTTTATCACGATGGGCGTGCTGATGGGTTCCGGCGGTATTTCGGAGAAGCTCCTGAACCTGGCGGATGCCTGTGTGGGCTGGATGACCGGCGGACTTGCGATGGTAAATATCGTTGCGTCCTACTTCTTCGGCGGTATTTCCGGCTCTGCCTCTGCAGATACGGCATCTCTCGGATCACTGGAGATTCCGATGATGGTAGACAGAGGCTATGATGTTGATTTCTCCACCGCAGTGACGATTTCCTCCTCTGTGGAAGGAATGCTCGTTCCGCCGAGTCACAACATGGTCATCTATGCGACGACCGCCGGCGGGCTTTCCGTGGGATCGCTCTTCCTTGCAGGATATCTTCCGGGGGCGGTGCTGGCAGGTTCTCTCATGGTCGGCTCCTACATCATCTCGAAGAAGCGGAATTATCCAAAGGGGAATCCGTTTTCGATCCGGCATTTCCTGAAGGAGCTGAGTGTTTCCTTCTGGGCGCTGGCAGCGATTCTGATCGTGGTTGTCGGGGTCGTGGCAGGTCTTTTTACCGCGACAGAGTCGGCTGCGATCGCCGTGATCTACTCTCTCCTGGTCTCTGTCTACATTTATAAGGGACTGGACTGGAAGGGTGTGTGGAAGAGTCTGGAGGACTGCATTGATACGCTTTCCATCGTGCTGATCCTGATCTCGACCTCCAATGTTTTCGGCTACTGCCTGACGACGCTTCATGTACCGGATCTCTTTGCCAGCGCAATTCACGGAATCAGCGAAAACCCGATCATCATTGCGCTGCTCCTGAATCTGATTCTGCTGATTCTCGGCTGTATCATGGATATGGCGCCGATCATTCTGATTTCGACCCCGATCCTGCTGCCGATTGCGACCTCGATCGGTTTGGATCCGGTACAGTACGGCATCATTGTCATCCTGAACTGCGGGATCGGGCTGCTGACACCTCCGGTGGGAGGGGTACTCTTCATCGGCTCTGCCATCGCGAAGCGCCCGATGGAGAAGATCGTCATTGCGACGCTGCCGTTCTACGGAATGATGCTCGTCGCATTGCTCCTGATCACCTTTGTTCCGAATATTTCGTTGTTCATCCCGAAGCTCTTCGGCTATGTATCGACAGCACCGGGGGTGATCGGCATGCTGGCAGGGGCGTAAGACAGGCATCTTAGGGAAATGCTGATTTGATCGGAAAGGTCAGGTTCCGACGGGTGCACGCCCATGGCACGTGAGCCGTGAATAAATCAGAGCCCCCGCAGACGAGCAAAAAGGCGATATCCGATTTCCGGATATCGCCTTTTGTAGTATAATAAGATTTGTCTGAACACACAGCATACCTATATACCGCTGCGGGAAGGGCTTTATGACACGTCCCGCACTTTTTCGGCAGGCAAACAGGGGATTGATGCGGCGAGAGTGCGGGAGCAGGGAAAAATCAGAGAGCGCGAAGCTGGGAGAAAACATGCGATATCAATTTCATTTCAGAAATACAGCCGGAAATCTGCTGCGGATGGCGCTGTATACGACCTATACCTCTTTTCTGGGCGTGATTAACGCCGTATTCACCGCTGCGATGGGCGTGCTCACGATCTATGCTTTCCGGCAGAACCGTTTTCTGCTCCTGTCGCTTGGCGTGCTGCTTTTCCTCTTCTTTCCGGTCTTTCAGCCGCTGTTGATTTACTTTCGGATGAAACGAAACCTGGATAAGGTGAAGGAGGAAACAGTGCTGTCCTTTGACGAGCGGCAGATCTATGTGAAGCAGGGGGAGAAGAATGAGAGTCACGGCTGGGCGGAGATCAGCTCCGTTGTGAAGAGACCCTGGCAGATCGCGCTCTATATGGGAGCGCAGCACGGCTTCGTGATTCCCGATAGCGCACTTGGAGAGAAGAAGGAAGAGTTCTATCGCTTCGCATTTGCCTCTGTGAAGGCGGCGAATTTGAAGGCGGAGAAGAAATGAGAGAGAGGAGGGCGTTTGCCGCGCTCCTTTCTTTCCTGCCGCTCATGCTCTGTCTCAGCGGCTGCGGTCTGCTCGGACGGCATGCATCTGTCCCGGAATATGTGTTTACCTATGCGGAAAACCAAACGAGCGATTATCCGACTACGCAGGGGGCGAAGCGCTTCGCGGAGCTGGTACGGGAGCGGACAGGCGGCAGGATAGAGATTCGCGTGCATCCGAATGCAGAGCTGGGCTCAGAGGTGTCCTCGGTGGAGCAGCTTCGTTTCGGGGGGATAGACTTCGCGCGGGTTTCCCTTTCTACGGCGAACGTGCTCTCTCCGAAGTCAATCGTGCTCCAGATGCCCTACCTCTATCGGGATTCGGCGCATATGTGGAGCGTTCTGAACGGGGAGATCGGACAGGAGATCATGGCGTCCTTCGACGGCTCCGGTGTGGTGCCGCTCTCTTGGTATGATGCCGGCGTCCGGAATTTCTATACGGTGAGCCGTCCGATCGAGAGACCGGAGGATGTGTCAGGGCTGAAAATCCGCGTGCAGGAGAATGACCTGATGCAGGATATGGTGCGGGAGCTGGGAGGGATTCCGGTACCGCTTCCCTATGAGGACGTCTACTCGGCGCTCCAGACCGGCAGCGCGGACGGCGCGGAGAACAACTGGTCCTCCTATGAGGCGATGCGGCACAATGAGGTCGCGAAATATTATACGCTGGATGAGCATATGCGGGTGCCGGAGATGCAGATCATCTCGCAGGTAACCTGGGATAAACTCTCGGATGGAGACCGGCGAATTCTCCGGGAATGCGCGGAGGAGTCTGCCCGCTATGAGCAGAGCCTCTGGCAGAGCCGGAGCGATTCTGCGGAGGAGAAGGTACGGGGAGAGGGAACCGTCGTCATCGTCCCCTCTCCGGAGGAGAAGCTCCGCTTCCGGCAGGCAATGGAGCCGCTCTATGAGAAATACTGCGGGCCCTATATGGAGCTGATCCGGAAGATCGAAGCGGTGGACTGAGAATCGTCTGATCGTACAGGAAGAGGTGCAAGGAGAAAAATATGGATATTTTAGAGCGTTTTATTTCTTATGCGGGGATTGATACGCAGTCGGACGAGACATCCGGTACGCATCCCTCCAGCGAAAAGCAGTTTGCGCTGGCGCGTGTGCTGGAGCGGGAGCTGCGGGAGCTGGGCGCTGCAGAGGTTCGGCTCACGGAGCAGTGCTATGTTTATGCGCGGATTCCCTCCAATCTGGCGGGGGAAGAGGCGTCATCCACTCCGGCGGTCGGCTTCATTGCCCACATGGATACCGCGCCGGCGGCGAGCGGGAAGGCTGTGAAGCCCAGGCTGGTATCTGCCTATGACGGCGGGGAGATCGAGCTGGGACACGGAGAAACTCTTTCGCCGCGCATCTTCCCGCAGCTTCGCGACGCCATCGGGCAGGATCTGCTCGTGACGGACGGCAGTACGCTGCTTGGGGCGGACGATAAGGCGGGCGTGACGGAGATCATGGAGCTCGTGAAGTACCTTATGGAGCATCCGGAGCGGAAGCACGGGGAGATCCGGATCGGCTTCACGCCGGATGAGGAGATCGGAGAGGGCGCAGACTTCTTCGATGTCACGGGCTTCGGTGCGGAGGTCGCTTATACCGTGGACGGCGGCACGCTGGGTGAGATCGAGTATGAGAATTTCAACGCTGCCTCCGCCGTACTGGAGATAAAGGGCGTCAATGTGCATCCCGGCTCCGCGAAGGGAAAGATGGTCAATGCCGTGCTGCTCGCGATGGAGTTCAATGCACTGCTGCCGGACTGCACCCCGGCGAATACGGAGGGCTATGAGGGCTTCTTCCATCTCTGCGAGCTGAGCGGAAATGAGTGTGCGGCGAAGGCGCAGTACATCATCCGGGATCATGACCGGGAGAGGTTCGAGGAGAAGAAGCGGATCTTCACAGCGGCGGCGGAGAGGCTGAATGCGAAATATGCGGCAACGGATGCGTCTCTTCGTGTGACAGTGAAGGACAGCTACTACAATATGAAGGAGAAGGTCGAGCCCTTTCTGTACCTGATTTCCGCGGCGGAGAATGCGTTTCGGCGCTGCGGCGTCATGCCGAGGATCGTTCCGATCCGCGGTGGCACGGACGGTGCTCGGCTGTCCTACGAGGGGCTGCCCTGCCCGAATCTCTCGACCGGAGGAGGGAATTATCACGGTATCTATGAGTATCTGAATGTCGATTCTGCAAAGAAGATGGTGGAGGTACTGGTCGTGCTCTGCGAGGAGCTGATCGGAAAGAAGCAGTAAGCAGGGATCGAAGATCGGGGGCAATGGAGAGGCAATCGCAAGCGATTACTTTGAATCGCTCAAAGCCGCTAGGCTCCCCCGATCGAAGATCGGGGGCAGGGAAAAAGAGGGAGGCTCTTCGAAGCCTCCCTCCTTAGATACCATATTCAGTTGTCGTATTCAGTACATTGGACTCTACCATCCTTCTCCGTACGAAAAAACCAACGTTCTATATTTGTGAAATAGCTTTGCGCTATTTTCTCTCTAAGGTTTTCGGGTTACCTGCTTCGATCATAGCCGCCGGACTCGTGCAGGAATTTCGGAAGCAACCCTTCCCTCGCTGAATAACTGCCGCACCTATGTGCCGTTATCGAAAAGAAACTTCCTACCTCTGTCCTTCGGTATCATCGAAACTCTGTGCTGGAATCATCGCTGGATACCTCCGATTTCTACAGTATCGTTCGCAGAACCTCCGTCTGCACTTTGCGAGCTCTTTTCATCCTTTCTCGTCAGATGAAATCTGCTCTGCTCTTGCCTCTCTCTTCTTCCTGTGTCTATAGAATAGCATAAGAAGTTATATTTGTAAAGATATAAATTTTGAAAATAATTTTCTTTTTTTTAGCGAGGCTTTGTACTCTTTTAAGAAGCGGAGCACTTCTGCTTTCAGGCAGAAAAAAGCGGAGAATGCGATATAATCGGAACAGGCTTATGCGTGGACGCAGAAGACGGGGTCCCGCCGATCTCATGGGGCGCATGGAGGAGGATTTACACGTGGACGCGGAAAGCGGGGATCTGCCCCGGAAGAGGCGCGTGGAATGGAAGCAGAGAGGAGACAGAGGATGGGGAAGCAGGAGAAGCGGCAGGAGATCCGGGAGAAGCGGGAGGCACTGCCTATCGATTACAGGGAGCAGGCGAGTGCCGGGATAGCGGAAAGACTGCTGATGCAGCCGGTCTTTCATCAGGCGGAGCGTATTTTCTGTTATGTGAGCACAGAGGAGGAGCCCTCGACATGGAAAATCCTGAACGCTGCGCTTCGAATGGGAAAGCAGCTGAGTGTTCCACGCTGCATTCCGGGGCGGCATGAAATGGAGGCAGTGCGTATCCGCTCTCTTACGGAGCTGGAGCCGGGTATACTCGGTATTCTCGAGCCGCGGCAGGGGCTTCCCGTCATAGATGCTTATCGGCTGGAGCTCGCAATCATTCCCTGTATTTCCGCGGATCGCTATGGCGGACGGCTCGGACATGGTGCAGGATATTATGATCGTTTCCTGCGGGGGCTTCGGATACAGAAATACTGCCTCTGCTTCGAGGCGCTGCTTTCGGAGCAGATTCCGATGTATGAAAATGATGTCAGGATGGATCATGTCCTTACCGAGAAGCGCATTTACCCTGCTTTTTTGGTAAATACAGAACTAAAAAAATAATTCTGCCCAAAATACAGAGGACTGAATAGGTTATATTTACTGAAAAAATGGAATCCAATTTTACTTGCACGGTTAGTTTTTCTGTTATATAGTTAAGCAGCAATAATAAATTTTTAGGGATGCTAAAAATTATTTAGCTCAGGAGGAGAGACATGGAAACGAAGGACAGGGACAGGATGGAGGAATTGTTCCAATGGAAGGGCAATCCGCCGCTGGGGAGCACGATTTCACTGGCACTTCAGCATCTGGTGGCGATGATTATCGGCTGCGTAACGCCGGCAATCATTATTTCGAACGTAGCGGGCTTGGATATTTCGCAGAGGATCCTGCTGATTCAGGCGTCCCTCGTGATGTCGGCAGTCAGTACGCTGTTTCAGCTCTTCCCGATCGGCCGACGCTTCGGCGCAGGGCTTCCGGTCATCATGGGCATCAGCTTCGCATATCTGCCGAGCATGCAGGCGATCGTCGGGGAAGAGGGCGGCACACTCGGCGTAGCGACGATTACGGGCGCACTGATGGTGGGCGGCATTGTGGCGATTATTGTGGGAATCTTTGTCAAGAAAATCCGGCATTTCTTTCCGCCCATCATTACCGGAACGGTAGTATTTACGATCGGTCTGTCACTATATCCGACTGCTGTGAATTATATGGCGGGCGGCGCAGCAAATACCTATGAGCTGGTAGTGGAGAAGAAGGGGCTGACTGCAGCGCTGGTCTACGGCTCCTGGCAGAACTGGCTGGTCGCCATCATTACGCTGGTTGCGGTGCTGCTCTTCAATAATCTGGGCAAGGGCGTGTGCAAGCTGGCCTCGATCCTGCTGGGCATGACGGTGGGCTATCTCGTCGCTCTCTGCTTCGGCATGATCAGCTTCACGGAGATCGGCACGGCATCCTGGCTGTCTCTTCCGCGCTTTCTGCCGTTTGGGGTACACTTCAATCTGGCGGCATGCATTTCCATCGGGCTGCTCTTTGCGATCAACTCCATTCAGGCGATCGGTGACTTTACTTCGACGACAATCGGCGGCTTTGATCGTTATCCGACCGACCAGGAGCTGCAGAGCGGCATCGTAGCGTACGGCGGGCTGAATTTCCTGACTGCCTTCTTCGGCGGGCTGCCGACGGCAACCTATTCCCAGAACGTGGGAATTATCATTAACAATAAGGTCGTAAACCGTAAGGTATTTACGACTACGGCGATCATGATCCTGCTCTGCGGCATCTGTCCGAAGTTCTCTGCGATTCTGACGACGATTCCGCAGTGTGTGCTCGGCGGCGCGACCGTGACCGTATTCTCTTCTATCGCCATGACGGGAATGAAGCTGATTACGACCGAGTACCTGACGCCGAGAAATACGACGGTGGTCGGTCTGTCCGCAGCGCTCGGCGTAGGCATTGCGCAGGCATCCGGTACGCTTTCACAGTTCCCTGCGGGCTTCACGATGATCTTCGGGAAATCTCCGGTTGTGGTGGCGACCATCATGGCGGTGATCCTGAACATTATTCTACCTCCGGATGAGAAGCCGGTTGCAATGCCGGCGGAGGAAGCGGAGGAGTGACGCATCACAGGAGATGGATAGGGTTCGTGATGTGATTTAACAGATGAGCTTATGGCATAAGGCTCGATTATCGATTATTCTGGAACTGTCCGGAGAGGCAGGAGCTGCTGCCTCCTCCCGGGCGGTTCTTCTTGTATTCATGCTGCTGTTCGTCGTGCCGCGTTTCTTCGGACTGACCGGGCCGGAGCTCTCCCGACCGATCGCAGATCTGCTTTCCTTTCTTTTGTCGGCAGCGCTGACCGGCGGCATCCTGCGGGAGCTGGTCGGAATGACAAGCGGAAAGAAATAAAATCCCAATCGGATTTCATAAAAGAAAAAAGCACCGGACAGACATTGTTGCAGCCGGGAGAACATGGTAAAATCAGGACAGATTGATATCCCCTGTTTTAGCTGGAAGGGGGAGATCAGGAAGATGAAGGAGGGAAGGTATGGGTACAAATTTCATGGTGACACTGATTGTGATCGTCTATCTGCTGTTCATGCTCTGGATCGGCTGGTATTCCTCTACTAAGATCACGAGTAATACCGATTTCATGGTAGCAGGCCGGCGGCTGGGGCCGATTCTGATGGCGGGGACACTGGCGGCGACTGAAATCGGAGGCGGGAGTTCTCTGGGAGTCGTACAGAATGGAATGTCCGGATTCGGTCTGAGTGCATCCTGGTACATCACGACGATGGGAATTGCGTTTGTAATCCTGAGCTTTGTGGCACCGAAGTTCCGCGCTGCGACGGTAAAGACGGTGCCGGAGTTCTTCCGGAGACGTTACGGCAGGGAATGCGGACTGATTACGGCAGTGATTATGTTTCTGCCCCTTGTAGGCTTGACAGCGGGACAGTTTATTGCTTCCGCAGTGATTTTATCCACGATGCTGAATCTGGATTATAAGCTTGCGGTGGTAATCGTAGCAGTTGTGGTGACGATTTATTCGATCATGGGCGGGCTTTGGAGTGTAACGCTGACAGATTTCGTACAGGTATTCCTCATTGTCATCGGGATGCTGATCGCCGTTCCGTATGCGATGCATTATGCCGGCGGCTGGGTAAATATCAGAGCAAATATCCCGGAGGGGACACTCGACCTCTTCCAGGGCTATGATCTCTTTGGGATCATCTCATTGGTTGTTATGTATACGGCGACGTTCTCTGTCGGGCAGGAGGCGGTATCCCGCTTCTATGCAGCGCGGGATGAAAGGGCGGCAAAGAGTGGTGCGTGGCTCGCGGCACTCGTTAACTTCATCTATGCATTTGTTCCGACGATCCTCGGTATTATTACGCTTGCTCTCATCAATATGGGGAAGTTCGATGCGGAGCTTTTTGCAAAGGTCGGTGCGAGATATGCGCTGCCGGTGCTGGCGATCAATACCATGCCGGCGCTGATCTGCGGACTGCTCTTTGCGGGAGTGATCTCTGCGACGATGTCCAGCTCGGACTCAGATCTCCTGGGCGCGGGCTCCATCTTCGCGAATGATATCTATAAGGCTGTACTGAAGCCGGATGCAAGCAGCGAGTCTGTGATGCGCGTGACGAAGCTCGTGATGTGTCTGGTGGGCATCGCATCGATGCTGATCGCACTCTTCAATACGAAGAGCATTGTGTCTATCCTGATGTTTTGCTTCACCCTTCGTGCGGCAGGCTCGTTCTTTCCCTATGTGCTGGGGCATTATTGGAAGAAGGCTTCGAAGGCAGGAACCATTGCGTCCCTGCTTGCCGGCACCATTGTAGTGCTTTATCTCGAGCATGTCTCCGGCGGTGTGCTCTTCGGCATCAAGTTCAGCCAGCCGATCCTTCCGGGACTTGCCGCCGCGCTGCTGGGCTTCGTCATATTTTCCTATCTGCTGCCGCCTGCTGTAGAGACGACAGAGCTTATGCCGGAGGAAGATGACTGATCCTGTATGCGCCGGAGCACCTTGCACTGCTTCGGCGCTTGTGGTATAAAAAAGAGGTTTCAATACAGGAGGCATGGAGAGGGTCGGCTGGTTGCCGGGGCTTCTATGCTTTACTTAGGAGGAAAAAAATGGAGAAAGAACAGTATCTCGGACTTTACAGGCATTCTCTCGCGCACATCCTGGCAAAGGCGGTGGTGGAGCTCTACGGAAAGGATGTGCAGTACGCCATCGGACCACAGATCGAGGACGGCTGCTACTATGACTTCGTGCTGCCGAAGCCGGTAACGGAGGAGGACTTCAAGCAGATTGAAGACAGGATGCGGGAGATCATCAAGAGGAGAGAGAGCTGGACACGGAGGGAGCTTTCCCGCGCGGAGGCGCTGGAACTTTTCAGGGAGCAGAAATTCAAGACAGAGCTGATTCAGGATCTTCCGGAGGATGAGGTTCTGAGCGTTTACTATACCGGAGAAGACTTCGTAGATCTCTGCCGCGGGCCGCACGTCGAGAACTCGCAGGAGCTGATGAACGCGGCGTTCAAGATCAAGTCCACCTCCGGCGCATATTGGAGAGGCGACGAGCATCGGGATCAGCTTCAGAGAATCTATCTCTACGCTTTTCCGGACAAGAATCAGCTGAAGGAGCACCTGCGTCTCGTGCAGGAGGCGCTGGAGCGCGATCACAAGAAGCTCGGACCGCAGCTCGACCTCTTCATGTTCACGGAAACCGCGCAGGGGATGCCGTACTGGCTTCCGCGCGGCTGGAAGCTGTTTAATACCCTGCTGCAATACTGGCGGGATATCCACGATGTTCACGGCTATCAGGAGATCTCCGCGCCGGTCATCAATAACAAGAAGCTCTGGCTGATCAGCGGGCACTGGGCACATTATGTAAACAATATGTTTATGGTGCCGGGGAAGAATGCGGACGGCGTCTTCGACATCGAAACGGATGACACCATGGCGGCGAAGCCGATGAACTGCCCGAACGCGATGCTGACCTTCAAGCGAAGGGTGCGCTCCTACCGTGATCTCCCGATTCGCTATTCCGAGACCGATATGGTACACCGCAAGGAGAAGGCGGGACAGCTCAACGGGCTTTTCCGTGTGCAGGCATTCCGGCAGGATGACGACCACACCTTCGTGATGGAGTCCCAGATCGAGGAGGAGATCGAGGATGTGCTGAATATTGCGGACGAGATCTACAAGACCTTCGGTATCACCTACCGCGCGGAGCTTTCCACCAGACCGGACGATTTTATGGGGGATATCGCGCTCTGGAATGACGCGGAGGCTGCACTGCGCCGTATTCTGGACAAGAAGTACGGGGAGGGAAATTATGAGGTCAATGAGGGGGACGGCGCTTTCTACGGACCGAAGATCGACCTGCAGATCAAGGATGCGCTCGGCAGAGAGTGGCAGTGCGGAACCGTGCAGCTCGATTTCCAGCTTCCACGGAACTTCGAGCTGAAGTACACTGCGCAGGACGGCTCGGAGCAGACGCCGGTGGTCATTCACAGAGCCATCTTCGGTTCGCTGGAGCGCTTCATCGGCATTTTGATCGAGAACTTCAAGGGTGCGTTCCCGTTCTGGCTCTCTCCGTATCAGGTCGGCATCGTACCGATCCGCCCGGAGCATAACGACTATGCGAGGAAGGTAGCGGGCAAGCTTGCCGCTTACCGCATTCGCACCGAGGCGGATTACTCCGACAACAATATGAAGGAGAAAATCAAGAAGTACAAGAATTACAAGGATCCGTACATTCTCGTGCTCGGCGACAGGGAGGCAGCGGAGAATACTGTTTCCATCAACCTCCGCGGCTCCAACCGGCAATTAAACAATATCCCGCTCGATCATTTCGTGGAGATGTGCATGAAGATGAACGCGGAGCATAGTCTGGAGCTTATAGACAGTGTGGAATAACGGATTCGGTGCATAGCGGAAAGAAAATGAACACGGGAGCCGCATGGGAGAAATATCTTCTGTTCGGCTCCCGTGTTCATTTGTACAGCGGAAAAACGACTGACATGTTGCACTTCTTTATTTTTTTTAGTATCATATATTCAGAGCTTTTGTTACTTTTTTGTCAATTCAGTGTTCGCCCTTATTCGCAATTCGCGGAAAGTCCATTTCAAATGCACAGCAATCGTTTCTGCTTCGGCGGATTGTGAATGGCTTAGCTGAACTGTTACAAAATCAAAAAGGAGATGAGTATGAGAAAAAGATCTATCGTACTGCCGCTCGCAATCGGTGTGACCGCAGCATCGCTCGCAGCCTGCGGAGGGAATGCGAAGACGGAAACGACGGCAGCTACAGGGCTGTACACCCCGGGAAGCTATACCGGTACGGCACAGGGCTTCGGCGGAGCTGTCAGCGTGGAGATCACGACGGATGCGGAGAAGATCACAGCTGTCAAGGTGAGCGGAGATGCCGAGACACCGAGTGTCGGCGGCGCGCACCTCGCGGAGCTGGGAGAAGCAGTGCTGAAGGCGCAGAGCGCGGAGATCGACGCGATTTCCGGCGCGACCGTGACCTCCGATGCTGTCAGGGAAGCGGCAGCCGCAGCGATCGCACAGGCGAAGGGAGAGAGTGCTCCGGCGAAGGAGGCAGGCCCGCTCAGCTTCACGGCAGGCAGCTATACCGGTACGGCGCAGGGCTATAACGGCCCGGTTTCCCTGAAGGTCAGCTTCAGCGATTCTGCTGTCACCGGTATTGAGATCGAGTCCGAGCGGGAGACCAATCACATCGGTACGCCGGCATATGAAATCCTCTTCGCGGATGCGATCGCAGCCAACGGCTCCGGCATCGACGGGGTCTCCGGTGCGACCTTCACGAGCCGCGCGGTCAAGGAGGCGCTGAATGACGCTGCGGCGCAGGCGAAGGTTTCCGACCTCGAGAGCTTCCGGAAGAACACCGTGAAGCACGAGGCGCAGACGCCGATCGAGGAGAGCTATGACGTGGTCGTTGTCGGTGCAGGCGGCGCGGGCATGGGAGCCGCGGTACAGGCGGCACAGAACGGCGATTCGGTTGTCGTCGTGGAGAAAAATGCGGAAATCGGCGGGAATACCGTGGCTTCCGGCGGGCAGTTCCAGTCTGCGCAGAAATATCTCGTCTGGGATGCGGAGAATCCGGATGCGGTAAGCGGCGAGTATAAGGGCGTGAGCTATGATAAGGTAAAGTCTGCGGCAGGAAATATCACCGTGCTGAAGACCATTCTGGACTGGAACGAGGCTGCCTTCGACGCCTCCTATTTTGACAAGGTGGAGTTCGTGGCAGGCGATATTACGCATTTGTCCAAGGCAGGCGTGCACACGGAGTACCGCCCGACCCTGCAGGCGCTGAAGAAGGAAATCAAGGCATATCTTGACTGGGCGCAGCCGAAGCTGGATGCGGGCGAGGCAGAGACGGAGCTGCCGCTCTTCTCTACGGTAAACCTTCATATTTTCCAGACCTATTACGGCGGACTTCGTCAGAATGCGGAGAAGACGGAATGGATTTACGGAAATTATGATCTGGTTTCCCAGTTTGTGGAGGGAGGCCAGGAGCTGAAGGGCTGGCTGGAGGATCAGGGTGCGCTCTTTGACGAGAGCATCCAGCCGACCATCGTCGGCGCGCTCTGGCAGCGGGAGAATGACTTCCTGGGAAGCGATCTGGACGGAGACGGCAAGCCGGATGCGGATGGCGCCAATGCCTCGGGCAAAACAGTATGGTCTACCTACTTCGCACCGACGAAGAATACGCTTCTGAAGACGGCGGCAAATGCGGCGGACAACAGGATCATGCTCAGAACCGATGTAGATTCCCTGATCGTGGAAGACGGCAGGGTAGTCGGCGTGAAGGGCACACAGTATGACGGCACCGAGGTCACCCTGCGGGCAAATAAGGGCGTCATTCTGGCAACCGGCGGCTATGCTGCCAACATTGAGCGGGTGATGAACACCAACGATTACTGGGCGAAGGGCAGCATCACCTCCGGCACCAAGACCACGAACCGCTCCTCTCTTCAGGGAGACGGCATCGACATGGCAGAGCAGGCGGGCGCGGCGACCACCGGTATGGGATATACGCAGCTCATGCCGATATCCTGGGTGGACAATGGAAACCTTGCCTTCGGCGGCGGCAACTATGCCATCTATGTATCTCCGGAAACCGGAGAGCGCTATGTCAATGAAACCGGAGAGCGGGATGTGCTTTCCCTCGGCGAGTACAGGAACGGCGTAGAGTACAAGGGCGCTATGGGGACGGTGCTCGAAATCGCGAATTCCGAGCAGCAAATCCCGGGACCCTATCCCTACGGAACGCCGAAGACGCCGGAAACCTGGGAAATGGATGTGCCGGACAGGCAGTATACGAGAACTGTAGATGAGCTTTCGGGTCTGCTCAAGGAATTCGGCTTCTCCGCAACACAGGAGCAGATCAGGAAGACCATTGAGGATTATGACAGGGCATTGATGACCGGCACGGAGGATAAGCTCAATGTGACCAAGACCGGCTGGACCAGACTGATCGGGCAGGCGGAGAAGGATGATAAGGGGAATTATCTTCCGGAGACCTATACACTGGACGGCGTGAAGCTGAAGATCAGACTGCTGGCTCCGTCCACGCACCATACCATGGGAGGTGTCGTGATCGATACCGACCGTCATGTACTGGACGCTTCCGGCAAGGTGATTCCGGGGCTCTATGCGGCGGGAGAGGTGACCGGCGGCATCCACGGCGGCAATCGTCTCGGCGGCAATGCGATCGTAGAGATCTTCGTTTCCGGAAGAACCGCGGCACAGGCGATCGCGAAGGACAGCAAATAATATTTTTCATAACCAAAGGATATGAACAATGCTTCGCTCATATCCTTGACAAATATCTATGAAAGAGCTACCATTTGTCTCAATTCCATAGAAAAAAGCTTTGACGAAAAAGAGTATCGAAGAGAGAGGGTACAGAGAGCTGACGGCAGCTGCGAGTCAGTCCGGAATACTTCGAGAAAATCCTTTCTGAGCTGTATCGCTGAACTTCCCGTGAGGAAAATTAAGCGGTAACGGATGCCCCCGTGACCGGGCAGTGCATTGCTTGATGCACGTGAGGGGTCGTTCCTGTGAGGGGACGGCAATAAGAGTGGTACCGCAGAGCTTATACGCCTTTGTCTCTTATGTGCTGAGATGCACAGAGAGGCAGAGGCGTATTTTACTGTATGAAGCCTCCCGGGCGAAGCTGCGTCACACGAAGCAGGGAACAAGCATGGAGGGAATTTATGGAAGAGAGAGGAGAGAAGGAATGAAGGTACTGGAAAAGCTGAGCGAATTTGTCAGTAAGTGGATGGCACTGATTGTCATTGTGATTGCAGCATTGGCGCTGCTTATGCCTGCTTCCCTTAGCTGGGTAAAGACCTCCTGGGTCAATACACTGCTCGGGATCGTGATGTTCGGAATGGGGCTGACGCTTCGGGCATCGGACTTCGCAGAGGTTTTCCGCCGTCCGAAGGATGTGGTGATCGGAGCGGTCTGCCAGTTTACGCTGATGCCGCTGCTCGCATTCCTCCTGACGAAGCTCTTCCGGCTGGAACCGGAGCTTGCAATCGGCGTGATCCTGGTAGGAACCTGTCCGGGCGGAACCTCGTCCAATGTGATGACCTATCTCTCAGGCGGAGATGTGGCGCTTTCCGTATCTATGACCTCGGTATCTACGCTTCTCGCACCGCTGATGACGCCGCTGCTGACGCTTCTCTACGCAGGACAGACTGTAAATGTCAGGGTATTGGCGATGTTTGTTTCTGTCATCAAGGTTGTGCTGCTTCCGATCGTGCTGGGGCTGATCGTGAATTACTTTTTCCGCAGCCTTACGGAAAGACTGGTGCGCGTCCTGCCGCTGCTGTCTGCGACGGCGATCATACTGATCATTGCAGCGGTGGTTTCTGCGAATGCAGCGCGTCTGATGCGCTCCGGACTTCTGATCGTTGCGGTCGTGATCTGCCATAATCTTCTCGGCTACTGCACGGGATATGCCGCGGCGAAACTGACGGGAATGGATCTTACGAAGTGCCGTGCGATTTCGATTGAGGTTGGGATGCAGAACTCCGGTCTGGCAACCAGCCTCGCCGCGACACACTTCGCACAGTACCCGCTGGCGACGATTCCGGGGGCTGTATTCTCGGTATGGCATAATATCTCCGGTGCGCTGCTTGCGGATTTTTATAAGTCGCAGAATCGCTTGTAATCCGTCCTGCCTTTGTGTAAGATGGGAGAGGTCTATGGAGTAAGGAGGAGAAAACCAATATGTATAATGTGAGAGAGGGAATCCAGCAGGCGCCGCACCGCAGCCTCTTCAATGCGCTCGGCTTCACGGAGCGGGAGATGAAGAAGCCGATGATCGGCATTGTCTGCTCCTACAATGAGATCGTGCCGGGGCACATGAACCTTGACAAGGTTCTCGAGGCAGTGAAGCTCGGCGTCGCGGAGGCGGGAGGAATGCCGGTCATGGTTCCTGCGATTGCGGTCTGCGACGGCATCGCGATGGGGCATGTCGGGATGAAGTATTCACTCGTGACGAGGGATTTGATTGCGGATTCCACGGAGGCACTCGCGAGGGCGCACCAGTTTGATGCGCTGGTAATGATTCCGAACTGCGACAAGAACGTGCCGGGGCTCCTGATGGCGGCGGCGAGGGTAAATGTGCCGACCGTCTTCGTCTCCGGCGGGCCGATGCTGGCGGGGCATGTCAACGGCAAAAAACGTTCCCTTTCCTCGATCTTCGAGGCGGTAGGCAGCTATGAGGCGGGCAGGCTGTCCCGTGAGGAGCTGCAGGTCTATGAGGAGAATGTCTGTCCGACCTGCGGCTCCTGCTCCGGGATGTATACCGCGAACTCGATGAACTGTCTGACTGAGGCGATCGGCATGGGACTTCGCGGCAACGGCACGATTCCGGCAGTCTATTCCGCGCGGATCCGTCTCGCCAAGGAGGCGGGGTATGCGGTCATGGAAATGCTGGAAAAGAATATCTGTCCGCGCGACATCATGACAGAGGCGGCATTCCATAACGCCCTGACGGTGGATATGGCGCTGGGCTGTTCTACTAACACCATGCTGCATCTTCCCGCGATTGCCCATGAGTGCGGTATCGAGCTCAATATGGAATATGCGAATGAAATTTCCGCAAAGACGCCGAACCTCTGCCATCTGGCACCGGCGGGCTACAGCTTCATGGAGGATCTCAATGAGGCGGGCGGCGTCTATGCCGTGATGAGGGAGCTTTCGAAGCGGGAGCTGCTCGACCTTACGCTCCCGACTGTGACGGGGAAGACGGTCGGGGAGAACATTCGGGATGCGGTGAACCGCGACCCGGAGATCATCCGCCCGATCGAGAATCCGTACAGCGAGACCGGCGGCATCGCCGTACTGCGGGGGAATCTCGCGCCGGATACCGGTATCGTGAAGCGCTCTGCGGTGGCAGCGGAAATGATGCGGCATGAGGGCCCTGCGCGGGTCTTCGACTGCGAGGAGGATGCGATCCGCGCGATCAAGGGGGGAGAGATTCATCCCGGCGACGTGGTTGTGATCCGCTACGAGGGGCCGAAGGGAGGCCCCGGTATGCGGGAGATGCTGAATCCGACCTCCGCCATCATCGGAATGGGATTGGGCTCGACAGTGGCGCTGATTACAGACGGACGCTTCTCCGGTGCATCCCGCGGCGCGGCAATCGGACATGTCTCACCGGAGGCGGCGGTCGGCGGGCCGATCGCGCTCGTCCGAGAGGGGGATATCATTTCCGTGGATATTCCGAACAACGCACTGAATATGAAGGTCAGCGAAGCGGAGCTCGCGAAGCGAAGAGCGGAGTGGAAGCCGCGCGCACCGCGGGTGACGGACGGCTATCTCGCTCGCTATCAGGCGCTGGTGACCAGCGGCAACCGTGGCGCGATCCTCGAGCTCCCGGAGGCGCTTCGGCTATCGAAATGACGGTTCTGCCGCGCCCTGCGGGGCTGTCCTCCGGGGGAGCCCATGGAGCGTGAGGCTTGAATAAAGCAGTGCTTCCCTGCGGAAGCTTTCAAATGCTGGGTCAGCGATAGGGCGCTTCTCAGCCGGATCGCTGTACTTGAAATTGTAAGTGGGAATATACTTCAGGCAAATTGTGGAAAAGACGGAGAAAATAAGATATGATACAGAGGACGCCGGATTGAAAGCAAGAGGATATGGGTAATATGAAGCATCACGAAAAGTATCATAATATCAGTGACATTCTGATCAGTATCGGGATTCTTCTCTTCTTCCTCTTTCTGCTTTTCCTCCTCCGTTTCTGGAATGAGGAGATCCGCACGAAAAATACCGCCCAAACGCAGATTACAGATACGGTGTCTCCGGAGGAAGGGCAGGAGAAGTATCAGTTCTGCTTTCTGAGCTCCTACAGCGCGAGCTTCGGCACCTTTATGCCGCAGCTTGAGGGGATTCGAAGCATGCTGGATGCCCACCAGATCAAGCTGGATAATTTCTCGATGAACTCGAAGAAGTTTGACAGCGAAGGGGACTATCTTGCTTTCTTCTACTATATGCAGGCACTACTGAAGCAGCGGAAGCCCTATGACGCGATTCTCGTCGGAGATGATGCGGCGCTGGAATTCACGATGAAGTATCAGGAGGAGCTCTTCCCGCATACCCCGATCGTATTCTTCGCGGTCAATAATCAGGAGACGGCGGAGCTGGCGGCGCAGAATGATTATATCTGCGGCTATGTGGAGCCTTATTTTTTGGAGAACACGATCGCGGCGGCGATGAAATTGCAGCCGGAGGCAGACAAGCTGATCTGTATCTATGATGATTCACTGACGGGGGTGGCGGATCGGCAGAATTTCTATGCGCTCGAGACGAAGTTTCCGAGTCTTCGCTTCGGAGGGCTGGACTTCTCGAATTATACGCCGGCGGAGCTCCGAAATATCCTCTCCGGATTGGACAAGACGACGATTCTGCTTTATCTCTCCGCGTTCCGGGACAAGGATGGCAGGAATTATACGATTCCCGAGAGCGTAGCCCTGATTACGGGCGCCTCAGGGACGCCGGTTTATCACGACGGCTACGGCGGCTTCGGGGATGGGATCACCGGCGGCAGACAGCTGGACTATGCGAAGCTTGCCTCCAATGCGGCGTACGCAGCGGTGGAGATCGTGGAGAAGGGGATTCCGACCAAGGATATCCGTCTTTCCGCCTCCGCGCCGGGCACCTTTATATTTGACTACAAGGCATTGGTGAAGTACGGGCTGAATCGGAGGAAGGTGCCGAGAAACGCTGTCATTCTGCATGCACCCGGAGAGGGGATGATGCTCTACTTGCGTATTTTCGGGATCATGCTGCTGCTTGCCGCTTCCCTGGCATGCTTCTGGGCGAATGCCTCCATCAACCGCTGGCTGAGCGAACGAACCGCGGAGGAGCTGAAGGCGAGCAATCAGGGGCTTCTGGCCTTGCAGCAGGAGCTGCAGTATGAGGCGAGCCATGATAATATGACGAAGCTGATGAACCGCCATACCGTGGTGCAGTATCTTCAGACGCGGCTTCCGATGGAGAAGCAGTATTCCGCGGTGCTGATGGACGTGGACAATCTGAAGGAGATTAACGAGTCCCACGGGCATGAGGTCGGGGATGATTATCTGGGGAAGCTCGGGCAGATGCTCCGGGAATACAGCTACTCTCATAAGGTCGTGGCAGCCCGCTTCGGCGGAGATGCCTTCCTGATCGTATATCTGGGCAGGGTGCTGACACAGGACAGCGAGGAGATACAGGACATCAACCACATCTTCAAGCAGTCGATCGAGGTGGGAACCGGCAAGATCCTGATGAGCGCCAGCGGCGGTGTGGCGACCTCAGAGACCGCATCGGGCGTGAGGGTTGTGATGGATGCGGATACGGCGGCTGCGGAGGCGAAGCGGAACGGCAAGAATCAGATCATCTTCTATTCGGATAAGCTCAGGGAGAAGACGGAACGGGACAACGAGCTCCGCAAGCTGGTGCAGGATGCCGTGCTGGAGGAAAATCTCTACATGGTTTACCAGCCGCAGGTGGACTGCCTGAGCGGTAGGGTCAGCGGCTATGAGGCGCTGGTGCGCATACGCGGAGAGGCGGTTTCGCCCGGCATCTTCATCCCGATCGCGGAGCGTTACGGCTATATCAGTACGATCGGCCGCATGACGACGCGGATGGTGATCCGCCAGCTTGCCCGCTGGAGGAATGAGGGAACAGCGCTTCGTCCGATCTCCGTGAATTTTTCGAGCTACCAGCTGAATGACCTCGGATATGTCGATTATGTGTTTGAGCTGCTGGAGCAGTATCGGATCGCTGCGAAGTATCTGGTGCTGGAGGTTACGGAAAGCATCCTGCTGGAAGAAACGGAGCATTCCCGGGAGATGTTCCGGCGTCTGACAGAGGCGGGCATCTGCATTCATCTGGATGATTTCGGCACCGGCTACTCCTCCTTCGGTTACCTTTCCTACATTCCGATTTCCGCACTGAAGATCGACAAGACGCTGGTGGATCGCTATCTCGTGGATAACGAGGATCTGCTCGCCAGTCTGATCAATACGATTCACTATCTGGGCAAGCGGGTGATTGTGGAGGGCGTGGAGCAGAGGTGGCAGTATGAGAGACTCCATGCGCTTTCCTGCGACACGATCCAGGGATACTATTTCAGCCGGCCGGAGGAACCGGAGAAGATTCGCGACTGGGAGCCGGAGGAACCGAAAATTTCCATTGTTCCGGTTGACGGAACCCGGGCTTTATGATAGTATCTCCCTTGGCAGTCAATATCGATTGCAGAGATTTTTGGAGGTACACAAATGAAAGGTACAGTAAAGTGGTTCAATAACCAGAAGGGATACGGCTTCATCTCTGACGAGACAGGGAAGGACGTATTCGTACACTATTCAGGGCTTGCCGGCGATGGCTTCAAGTCTCTTGAAGAGGGACAGGCGGTAGAGTTCGAGGTAGTTGACGGTGCAAAGGGACCTCAGGCTACGAAGGTTGTAAAGCTTTAATTTTTCTCTTGGAGAATGTACCTGATTTTGAAAGAAGCTCCTCTTTCCGGAGAGGGGTCATGAATTACAGGAAGTACTCAAGAACAAAGAAAAGAAAAGCGGGGCGGTGTCGAAGGACATCGCCTCTTTCCTTGCCCTTGATTTTTCTGTGAGGAGGAGAATGAACCAGAAAGCAAAGAAAATAAGCCTTTACGGAATGCTGCTCGCCCTGTCCATGGTGCTGAGCTATATCGAGGCGATCCTGCCGTTTAGTATCGGCGTACCGGGCGTGAAGCTCGGGCTGCCGAATATCGTGACGGTCGTCGGGCTCTATTCGATCGGCACGCCCGCGACGCTGCTGATCAGCTTCGCCCGTATCCTGCTGGTGGCGATGAGCTTCGGCAACGCCATGACCATTGCCTACTCTCTCGCGGGCTTTTTCCTGAGCTTCGGAGGGATGCTGCTGCTGAAAAGCTGGCAGCTTTCCCGGACTGCCGTCAGCATCTGCGGAGGCGTCCTCCACAATCTGGGGCAGCTTCTGACAGCGATGCTGCTGCTACATTCTCCGCAGCTCCTGCTCTACTTTCCGGTGCTGCTCGCAGCGGGTATCGCAGCGGGTGCCGCGATCGGACTCACGGCGGGAGCGCTGAGCACGCATCTGCATCGCTTTCTGCAAAGGCTGTGAGGGAAATATCTGCATATTTTGGAGACAAATTGCATAAAACTCGAAATTATTCTAAAAAAATGCAGAAATATGCTTGACTTTTGAATTTTCAGAAGTATAATAGCCGCATAACTTGTATGGCTCGTATATTTATTCATATAGGGGCGAGAAGCGGGGGAAGCGTTCCCGGAGGAGGTATTATGAAAAAGTTCGGTATCCTTACAGCGGCAGTGATTTCAGCTTTTCTATTGGCGGCGTGCGGATCTTCCGCAGCAGGCTCCGCGAAGACAGAGGGCAGTGCGGCGGCGCAGTCCTCCTATGCGGGAAAGACCCTTATCATGGGGACAAATGCGGAGTTTCCGCCGTATGAGTATCACGAGGGGGACAGCATCGTCGGTATCGACGCCGAGATCGCCGCAGCCATCGCGGAGGAGCTGGGAGCAAAGCTGGAAATCTCCGATATGGCGTTCGACGCGGTGCTTCCGGCGGTGCAGGCCGGTAAGATCGATTTCGGTGCAGCAGGCATGACGGTGACGGAGGACAGATTGAAGAATGTTGATTTCTCTGACAGCTATGCGACGGCGGTGCAGGCGATTATCGTACCGGAAGACTCCGTTATCACAGGCCCGGAGGATCTCGAGGGGAAGCTGATTGGCGTGCAGCAGGGGACGACTGGCGATATCTACATCAGCGATGACCTCGGCGATGCCAATACCCAGAGATTCCCGAAGGGCTCGGACGCAGTGCAGGCGCTTTCCGCGGGAAAAATCGATGCGGTCGTTATTGACAGCAGCACGGCGAAGGCCTTCGTAGAGAGCAGCAGCGGGCTGAAAATCCTGGACACCGCCTATGCGGATGAGGAGTATGCGATCTGTGTGAAGAAGGGCAATACGGAGCTCCTGAACGGCATCAATTCCGCGATCAAGAAGCTGAAGGATTCCGGCAGGCTGGACGAGATCATCGCGAAGTATATCAAGGAGCAGTAAGCGGGAGCGGTATTCCCGCAGAGGGAAGACAAGACATCGGGCAGGCAGCGAGACTCCGCTTCCTGCCCGCATCAGGGGAACGGCAAGAAAGGGAGAGGGGTATGCAGGAGAGAATCTATCTGAATTTCATCAAGGATCAGAGGTGGCTCTACCTCGTGGACGGGCTGAAAAATACGCTGCTGATTACGGCATTCGCACTGCTGATCGGTGTCGTGCTCGGCATGCTCCTCGCGGTAATCCGGACGACGCATGACAAGACAGGGAAGCTCAGGCTGCCGGATCTCATCGCGAAGCTGTACATCACAGTGATCCGCGGGACGCCCTCCGTCATTCAGCTTTTGATCTTCAGCTACTGTATCTTCACCTCTCGGATCTTCTCGGGGATCTTCATCGGCTGCATTGCATTTGGGCTGAATTCCGCAGCCTATGTCGCGGAGATCATCCGTTCCGGCATCATGTCGATTCCGAACGGACAGATGGAGGCGGGGCGCTCGCTCGGCTTCAACTATGCGGAGACCATGCGCTTCATTATTCTGCCGCAGGCGCTCAAAAATGTACTGCCGGCGGTATTTAACGAGTTTATCGTACTGATCAAGGAGACGGCGGTCATCGGCTATGTGGCGGTGCAGGATCTGACGAAGGGCGGAGATATCATCCGCTCGAGAACCTACGACGCATGGACGCCGCTGCTCACGGTTGCCCTCATTTATCTCTTCCTCACGGTGGTGCTTTCCAACGTTGAGAAGCGGATGGAAAGAAGATTGCAGAACACCTGAGTCGGAGAGGAGGAAAAATGGAAGTAAAAAACGGAGAAGTGCTCCTTAAAATTGAGAAGCTGTCGAAGCGATTTCAGACGCTCAGGGTATTGAACGAGATTTCGACAGAGATCCGGAAGGGAGAGGTGGTCTGCGTGATCGGTCCCTCCGGCTCCGGAAAGTCTACCTTTCTGCGCTGTCTGAACCTGCTGGAGACGCCGACGGAGGGGAAGATCTTTTTTGAAGGTACGGAAATTACGGCGAAGGGTACGGATATTGACCGGCTCCGTCAGAAGATGGGAATGGTCTTCCAGCAGTTCAATCTCTTTCCGCATATGACGATACTGGAAAATCTGATGCTCGGCCCGATCCGGCTTCGGAAGCAGGAGAGGGAAGCGGCAGAGGCGGAAGCGATGCAGCTTCTCACGAGAGTCGGACTCGCAGACAAGGCAGAGAGCTACCCGAATCAGCTCTCCGGCGGACAGCAGCAAAGAGCTGCGATCGTCCGCGCGCTGGCGATGCACCCGGATGTGATGCTCTTTGACGAGCCGACCTCCGCGCTGGATCCGGAGATGGTCGGCGAGGTGCTGCAGGTCATGAAGCAGCTTGCGGAGGAGCATATGACAATGGTGGTCGTGACGCATGAGATGGGCTTTGCGAGGGAGGTCTCGGACAGGGTTATGTTCCTGGAGGGCGGAAATTTTGTTACGGAGGGCAGTCCGGAGAGCTTCTTCGAGCATCCGGAGAATGAGAGGCTGAAGACATTTCTGTCGAAGGTGCTGTGAGTCCTTGAATTCCGGAAATATTCGTGTTACGATAGGTCGGCGAACAATTGTTTGCCGGCCTTTGCTTTGCGTGAAGAAGAGAGAAGCGGGCGGAGGTGCCCGAAACAGGATGGAGAGAAGGGAAAGTTGTGGAAAGAAAGTTTATTAAAATACGAGGTGCGAGCGAGCACAACCTGAAGCATATCGATCTGGATATCCCGCGGGATGAGCTGGTCGTCCTGACCGGGCTCTCCGGCTCCGGGAAGTCCTCGCTCGCCTTTGATACGATCTATGCAGAGGGACAGCGCCGCTACATGGAGAGCCTGTCCTCCTATGCGAGGCAGTTTCTGGGGCAGATGGAGAAGCCGAATGTCGAGCTGATCGAGGGACTGTCTCCGGCGATCTCGATCGACCAGAAAAGCACGAATCGGAACCCGCGCTCCACGGTCGGCACGGTGACGGAGATCTATGACTATCTGCGGCTGCTCTATGCGCGCATCGGCATCCCGCACTGCCCGAAGTGCGGCAGGGAGATCCGGCGGCAGACGGTGGATGAGATGGTGGATCAGCTCCTCCGGATGGAGGAGGGAACACGGATCCAGCTTCTCGCACCGATCGTCCGCGGCAAGAAGGGTATGCATGAGAAGGTGCTGCAGAGCGCGCGCCGCTCCGGATATGTCCGTGTCCGCATCGACGGCAATATGTATGAGCTCTCCGAGGAGATCGCTCTGGAGAAGAACCTCCGGCATACGATAGAGATTGTTGTGGATCGTCTCGTCGTCCGCGCGGGGATCGAGAAGCGGCTCGCGGAGTCGATCGAGCAGGTCGTGGACCTGACCGGCGGACTGGTGACGGTGGATGTGATCGGCGGGGAGGAGATCCACCTCTCGACGAGCTTTACCTGTCCCGATTGCGAGATCAGCATAGAGGAGATCGAGCCGCGCAGCTTCTCCTTTAACAATCCCTTCGGAGCCTGCCCGGAGTGCTTCGGCATCGGCTACAAGATGGAGTTCGACGCGGCGCTGATGATTCCGGACGAGAGCCTGTCGATCAATCAGGGCGCGATCTCCGTGCTCGGCTGGATGAATTCGAAGGACGAGGGAAGCTTCACGCACGCGATGCTTACCGCGATGGCGGAGCGTTACGGCTTCAGTCTGGATACGCCGTTTCGGGAGCTCCGACCGGAGATCCGGGAGAAGATCCTGCACGGTACTAAAGGAGAGAAGGTGACGGTGCGGTATGCATCTCAGTTCGGCAAGGGCAACATTCATCAGGTTGCCTTCGAGGGGTTGGCGGAGAATGTGAATCGGCGCTATAAGGAGTGCTTCTCTGACAGGATGAAGGCGGAGTATGAGCAGTATATGCGGATCACGCCCTGCCCGGTCTGCAAGGGGGCGCGTCTGAAGCAGAGCTCTCTGGCGGTGACGGTGGGGGAGCTCAATATCTACGCGGCAACCGAGCTCTCTACAGAGCGCTTCTATGACTGGATCTCCGGACTCGAGCTCAGCGAGATGCAGCGGAAGATCGGCGAGCAGGTTATCAAGGAGATCCGTGCCCGCATCAGGTTTATGATCGATGTGGGGCTGAACTATCTGAGTCTGTCCCGTACGGCGGGGACGCTGTCCGGCGGAGAGGCGCAGCGGATCCGGCTGGCGACGCAGATCGGCTCCGGTCTGGTCGGCGTGGCATATATTTTGGATGAGCCGAGCATCGGGCTGCATCAGCGGGACAACGATAGGCTGATCGCGACGCTGAAGTGCCTCCGCGACCTCGGAAACTCGGTCATCGTCGTGGAGCATGACGAGGATACGATGCGGGAGGCGGACTTCATCGTCGATATCGGACCCGGAGCGGGAGAGCATGGCGGACAGGTCGTCGCGACCGGCACCGCACAGGAAATCATGGAGATTCCGGAGAGCATCACCGGACAGTATCTCTCCGGGAGGCGCCGGATCGAGCTGCCGGAGCGGCGCAGAGAGCCGAAGGATTGGCTCAGGGTGCTCGGTGCAGCGGAGAACAATCTGAAGGATATCGATGTTGCGTTCCCGCTCGGCGTCTTCACCTGCGTAACCGGTGTGTCCGGCTCGGGGAAGTCCTCTCTGGTCAATGAGATTCTGCACAAGGCGCTCGCGAAGCGGCTGAACCGCGCCCGCATGATCCCCGGGCGCTTCCGGGCGATCGAGGGGGACGAGAAGCTGGATAAGGTCATCGATATCGACCAGAGCCCGATCGGCAGGACACCGCGCTCGAATCCGGCAACCTATACCGGCGTCTTCGACATGATCCGCGACCTCTTCGCCGCGACGCAGGACGCGAAGGCGCGGGGCTACGCGAAGGGGCGCTTCTCCTTCAATGTGAAGGGCGGACGGTGTGAGGCGTGCTCCGGCGACGGCATCGTGAAGATTGAGATGCACTTCCTGCCGGACGTCTATGTGCCCTGTGAGGTCTGCGGCGGCAGGCGTTATAACCGGGAGACACTGGAGGTGAAGTATAAAGGCAAAAGCATCTACGATGTGCTGAACATGACGGTGGAGGAGGCGCTGGATTTCTTCCGGAATGTGCCCTCGATTACGCGGAAGATCCAAACGCTCTATGATGTCGGACTCGGCTATGTCCGGCTCGGCCAGCCCAGCACGGAGCTCTCCGGCGGAGAGGCACAGCGCATCAAGCTCGCGACGGAGCTCTCCCGCCGCGGTACCGGCAGAACCATCTACATTCTGGACGAGCCGACGACAGGGCTTCATTTTGAGGATGTGCGGCGTCTGGTGGCAATGCTGCAGCAGCTCGCGGAGAACGGCAATACCGTCGTTGTCATCGAGCATAATCTGGATGTTATCAAGTGCGCGGACTATATCATTGATATGGGTCCGGAGGGCGGAGACGGCGGCGGAACGGTAATTTGCACCGGCACGCCGGAGGAGGTTGCGCGCTGTGAGAGCTCCTATACAGGGAAATATGTAGCGCGCTATCTGCGTTAAGGAAGCATTGCATTACTCGTAGTGTATGTGCCATGGAGGAATTGATATTTCCCTAAGCTTACGTTTTTCTGAAATCCACCGTCGGCTTATTTACAGGAGACAGTTTTTTCGATAGAATGAAGATGCTCGGAGGACACTTTCTCTGAGTATCTTCTATATCGTATGGGCTTGTACCGGTTTCGACGGGGACGATGCAGCTTTAGAAGCTATCCGAAAGACAGTTGCGTTAAACTTCAAACTTAAATACAAACGCTAACGACAATAGTTACGCATTGGCAGCCTAAGCGCTGCCGGCCAGTTCCGGATCACTCACAGCCCGGGGTACTGACCTCATCTATGTGAGAAACGACGCATCCGGTTCCTCCCGGCTGCGGGCGTATCAGAGGATACCGGCTGTGTGGAGACGTGCACATCTTCTCACAGTGGGGAATCTCCAAAGTGTACTATGATAGTAGAAGGAAAGGGAATTTGTTTTCGGACATGGGTTCGACTCCCATCAGGTCCACGTTTTGAGTCTTAAACGAACAACTCGGAGATATGATTTCAGGATGGGACGTTTGTTTTGACTGTATTGCATCCGGATAATCGATTAGGACAGTAAGATCGAGAGTGATGTTAAAAATGAAGCGTATCTTCAAATGCCGGACTGGGTTTGGCGTTTAAGGATGCGCTTTATTTAATCTTCAGGACTTTATTATAGGGGGCGCACGCATTTTTGCAGGATGCAGAGAAACAGGGGACAGATCAGGAGAGCAGGAGACAGAATATGAGAATCGAGCATATTGCAATGTATGTGAAGGATCTGGAAAGAGCCAGAGTGTTTTTCGTGAAGTATCTCGGAGCGACATCAAATGAGGGTTACCATAATGAAAAGACGGATTTTCGGTCTTATTTCCTTTCCTTTGACGGCGGTGCACGGATGGAAATTATGAATCGACCGGGGATGGAGGATCCGGAAAAACCCCTGATGAGGACTGGCTTTATTCATGTTGCGTTCAGTCTGGGAAGCGCGGAAAGGGTGGATCAGCTGACGGCGCGGCTGAAGGAGGACGGCTATGCGGTGATTTCCGGGCCGAGAACGACCGGAGACGGGTATTATGAAAGCTGTGTCCTTTCGATCGAGGGAAATCAGATCGAGCTGACGGTGTGAAATCCGATCCGCATACTCCTCTTTGCACCACGGGTAGGATTTTATCCTCTTCGTTAAAATTTATACAAATTTTCGGAGTTTTCACCGTTTAGACATTGCTTTTTCCTTCACAATTCGCTATTATCTACATTGTTCGGATATTCATACAAAGCTGCTTGCAAAAGCAGGTATTTTAAGAAAAGAGGTTTAATCTTATGGCAAAGGTGGATTTGACAAAGTATGGCATCACTGGTACGACCGAGATCGTACACAATCCCTCCTATGACGAGCTCTTCGCAGAGGAGATGAAGAAGGATCTGGAAGGCTATGAGAAGGGGCAGGAGACAGAGCTCGGCGCGGTCAACGTAATGACAGGCATCTATACAGGGCGTTCCCCCAAGGACAAGTACATTGTAATGGATGAGAATTCCAAGGATACCGTATGGTGGACCTCTGAAGAATATAAGAATGACAATCACCCGGCTGCCAGGGAGGCATGGGATGCGGTGAAGGAGATCGCGAAGAAGGAGCTTTCCAACAAGCGTCTCTTCGTTGTGGATGCCTTCTGCGGTGCCAATGCCGATACCCGTATGGCAGTACGCTTCATTGTCGAGGTAGCATGGCAGGCGCATTTCGTAACCAATATGTTCATTCAGCCGACAAAGGAAGAGCTGGAGAGCTTCGAGCCGGATTTCGTCGTATACAATGCTTCCAAGGCGAAGGTAGAGAACTATAAGGAGCTCGGGCTCAACTCTGAGACGGCGGTACTCTTCAACATTACCAGCCGCGAGCAGGTTATCGTGAATACCTGGTACGGCGGAGAGATGAAGAAGGGTATTTTTTCCATGATGAACTACTACCTCCCGCTGAAGGGCATCGCTTCCATGCACTGCTCTGCCAATACCGATATGGAGGGCAAAAATACCGCGATTTTCTTCGGTCTTTCCGGAACCGGAAAGACGACGCTCTCTACCGATCCGAAGAGACTGCTGATCGGCGACGACGAGCACGGCTGGGATGATAACGGCATCTTCAATTTCGAGGGCGGCTGCTATGCCAAGGTAATCAATCTTGACAAGGAATCGGAGCCGGACATCTACGGCGCGATCCGGAGGGATGCGCTGCTTGAGAATGTTACGGTGGACGGAAACGGCAAGATCGACTTCAATGATAAGTCCGTAACCGAGAATACCCGTGTATCCTATCCGATTGACCATATCGAGAAGATCGCTTCCAAGGTAAACGGCGTGTCCTCCGGGCCGGATGCGAAGAACGTGATCTTCCTTTCCGCAGATGCGTTCGGTGTGCTCCCGCCGGTATCTATCCTTACCCCGGAGCAGACGCAGTACTACTTCCTTTCCGGCTTCACGGCAAAGCTCGCCGGTACGGAGCGCGGCATCACGGAGCCGACGCCGACCTTCTCCGCATGCTTCGGACAGGCATTCCTCGAGCTGCATCCGACGAAGTACGCGCAGGAGCTCGTGAAGAAGATGAAGAAGAGCGGCGCGAAGGCGTACCTTGTAAATACTGGCTGGAACGGCACCGGCAAGCGGATCTCCATCAAGGATACCCGCGGCATCATTGACGCGATCCTGAACGGCGCGATCAATAAGGCTCCGACGAAGAAGATCGCATACTTCGACTTCGAGGTTCCGACGGAGCTCGAGGGCGTGGCGACCGAGATCCTCGATCCGAGAGATACCTATGCGGACGCTTCCGAGTGGGATGCAAAGGCGAAGGATCTCGCAGCGCGTTTCGTAAAGAATTTCAAGAAGTATGAGAATAACGAGGCAGGCAAGGCGCTGGTAGCAGCAGGGCCGAAGGCATAAATACTGCGGAGTGCAGGAACGTCTGTCATTTGATCTTGTTTCGATGAAGAGCAAATGATTCGGCAGGACGGCTGCGGCTTTTATCAGAAAGGGAGATTTTCACGGATTTTTGTGGAAATCTCCCTTTTGTTATGGTAATATTTCCAAAACAATCGATTTCAAAAAAGAAAATTTGGTAATTTGGTAGAGAGTGCTGCTGTGAGGATAAGGGTAGGATTATGACGATTTATGATATTGCCAGAGAAGCGGGTGTGGCGGCAAGCACGGTTTCCCGCGTAGTGAATGCGAAGCCCGGGGTCAAGGAAGAAACGCGGCGGCGGATTCAGGCGCTGCTGGAGAAGTATGATTACAGTCCGAATGCCGCAGCGCGGGGACTTGTGAAGCGGTCAACGCGAATGGTCGGCATTCTGATTGAGGACATTCGCGTGAGTCATCATATCGAGAGCGCCTTCGTAATCGAGCAGGAGCTGACGCGGCGCGGCTACTGCTCGATCATTATGGGGGCAGGGATGGGGGAGCAGCAGAAGCTGGAGTGCATCCGTCTGGTGGAGCAGCGTCGGGTGGAGGGGGTGGTCTTTATCGGCTCTAAATTCACCGGAGAGCTGGTACGGCAGGGAATAAAGAAGTATCTCTCTGCAATTCCGGTGGTGGTGGTAAACGGCTTTATAGAGCTGCCCAATGTCTCCGGTGTGGTGATCGATGAGAAGAAGGGAGTGGAGAGCTGCATGGAGCTGCTTCGCAGGAAGGGAAAAAGGAACATTGCCTTCCTTCTGGATCAGCAGTCTCCCTCCAATCTTCTGAAGATACAGGGCTATCAGAAGAAGCGCAGGGAGTATGGAGAGGATCCGGAGACGCTTCTCTACCAAGCGGCGGAGAGCTCGGTGGAGGAGGGCTATCGCGCCACCGGAAGACTGCTTTCAGAGCATCCGGAGACGGACGGGATCGTATATTCCGTGGATCTTATTGCGGTCGGAGGCGTTCGCGCCGCACTGGATTCCGGCTATAGGATCCCGGAGGAGCTGGCACTGATTGGCATTGACAACAGCATCTATGGAGAGATCTGCAACCCGAAGCTGTCTACATTGGACAATCGGATGTTCGACTCCAGCGTCATTGCCGCGGAGATGCTGAGAGTGGGAATGGAGGAGGGGATTTGCAGCCAGAAGCATGTGCTTTCCGCCAATATTCTGGAGCGGGAAAGCACCTGAGGAGGTACTGCTTCCCTCATGCCGAAGGCTTCGGCAGCACTCGTCATGTTTGTGACAAGTCTCTGGATGTCGAGAAATGACACCTATGAGAAACATACAATAAATATCGAGTATATTTGTGCATATCGACAAATGAAATCGATTGCTAAAATATCGACACTATGCTATTATGCAATCACAATCGATTGCAAAGATTGTGGAATGGGAAAAATGCTGATGGTTCGGCTGGGCCATTTTCTATTTGCCCTTCGCTATTTGCCCTTCGCAATTCGTCAGAGCAGGAACGAGGGCTGAGAGTTTGAGGCGGAATTCCGGCGAGCTGTTCATGATGCTGTCCGCACAATCATTTTTTACGCCGGATATTCCTCTTGAGAATGTGCCTTTAAGGGTCACATCGGTGATAAAGAGCTGTAGTCCGAACAGTTGCCGGAATTTGAGCCGGAAGCTGTGAGGCACAGGAGAAGAGGTGGGAAAATGCTGAGAATACGCTTTCAGGAGCTGAAGGATACGTTTCGAAGGATACTGCTGAGCCGCGGCTTCTCAGAGGAGAATGCTGAGAGTGCCGCAGAGGTTTTTGCGCAGAATAGTCTGGACGGGGTTTACAGCCACGGCGTCAACCGCTTCCCGAGGGTGATTTCGTATCTGGATAAGGGGGAGATCGATCCGCAGGCGGTGGCAAGCTGTGTAATGCGCTTCGGCGCGATGGAGCGATGGGACGGACACCGCGGCTTCGGGCCGCTGAACGCGAAGCTGGCGATGGATCGGGCCTGTGCGCTTGCGAAGGAATACGGCATCGGTATGGTCGCACTCGGCAACAATAATCATTGGATGCGGGGCGGCAGCTATGGCTGGCAGGCGGCAGAGGCAGGCTTCATCGGGATCTGCTGGTCGAACACGATGCCGAATATGCCGGCATGGGGCGGCGTGGAGCGGAAAATCGGGAATAATCCGCTGATCCTCGCCGTGCCGCGGAGCGACGGCGCACATATCGTCGTGGACTGCGCGCTTTCACAATTCTCCTACGGCAAGATCGAGGAGACGATACTGAAGGGACAGCAGCTTCCGGTTCCGGGCGGCTATGATGAGGAGGGAAATCTCACGACCGATCCGGCGAAGATCGAGAAGACATGGAGAGTGCTTCCGATGGGCTACTGGAAGGGCTCGGGGCTTTCGATCCTGCTGGATCTGATCGCGACGATGATGACCGATGCGAATTCGGTGCAAAAGATCGGAACCTTCTCCTCGGAGGTGGGGCTTTCCCAGATTCTGATCGCGATGGATCCCCGCAGATTCAGCGGCGTGGAAACCACGGATCGGATCGTGGAGGAGCTGATAGCGGATCTTCGCAGCTCGACGCCGGTTGAATCCGGCGGAGAAATCCGACACCCGGGAGAGCGGGAGCGGAATACCCGCAGAGAGAATCTCGAGCACGGCATTCCGGTGGTCGAGGAGGTCTGGGAGCAGATCAGGGCAATGTAGCTTGTTTATACAGCTATACAGGGAGCAAACGTCATGGAGCTGCTGTGAGGTGCTCCGGACAGGGAAACGTTGACTGACCGCGGCCATAGCGGCGGCGGTACACATACAAAGGGGTAAAACTATGAAAAAAAGCTTATCACTCGTATTGGCAGGGATTTTGGCAGCAGTATCGCTTGCCGCCTGCGGCAGCGCCGCGCCGGCAGGCGGGACGACCGGCAGCAGCGCAGCGGCAGGCAGCTCGGCTCCGGCAGCAGCATCCGCATCCGCAGGGAACGGGGCAGCGGAGCTGAACCTGATCGTCGCTTCGAACCAGACCTCTGAGGAAAATCCGTATTCCTATGGACTGGATAAGTTCAAGGAGGTAGTAGAGGAGAAGTCCGGCGGCAAAATTTCCGTAACGGTGCACAAGGGAACGCTCGGAGAGAACGAGTCCGAGCTGGTTGAAAAGCTTGAGATGGGGGCGGCAAATATGATCGTCGCATCTCCGGGATTCATGACCGGGATCGGTGTTCCGCAGGTTGATATCTTCTCCCTGAACTACCTTTTCAACAGCTTTGACCATTGGGAGGCGGCGCTTGACGGAGAGTTCGGCGCGAAGATGAAGGATGTTGTGAAGGAGAAGACCGGAAACAATTTTAAGATCATGTCCTACTGGAGCTCTTCTGTCCGCGATTACTATGGCAAGAAGCCGATCAAGACGCCGGCAGATCTGAAGGGCATGACGATCCGTACCCAGTCCTCACAGGTGCAGCAGGAGTTCTGGAAGGGCTGCGGTGCCGTTCCGACCTCGGTAGCATGGGGCGAGCTCTATCAGGCGCTTCAGCAGGGCGTCGTAGATTCTGCAGAGAATGATTACACCTCTCTGATGCTGAAGGAGCACCACAAGACCGGCAACGGGCACTATATCTGTGAGACGCATCATGACTATACTACCCGTCTCCTGCTGATGAATGGAAACTTCTATGACGGTCTGACTGACGAGCAGAAGGGCTGGATCGACGAGGGCGTCGAGGCCTGCACCAAGGAGGAACGTGAGGTCGTTTACCGGATGTTCAAGGAGTCCAAGGAGAAGGTCATTGCAGACGGTGCAGAGGTAACCAATTTCGAGGATATGGACATCGATGCCTTCAAGGCGATTGCACTTCCGATTCAGGACAAGTTTGCGGCAGACAATAACATGACCGAAGAACTCGAAATGATCCGTGCGGCAGCGAAGTAATTACAGCTTTTTCGGGACAGCGGCTCTTGGCTGCTGTCCTTATACTTAGAAGAGGAATGAGATGAAAAAAGCAATTCAGACTATACAGAGAATCCAGATCGGTATCGGTGCGGGCTTCCTCTTTATCTTCCTGATTACCGTGGTTATACAGATGCTCTCCCGGTATCTGGGGATTGCGGCGACCTGGACGGAGGATGTCTCCATGTATTCCTTCATCTGGGCTGTATTTATGGGGGCGGGCGCGATGGTCTATGAGAGAAGGCATTTTGCCTTCACCTCGCTCTATGACACACTGAAGAATGAGCGTGCCAGACTGATACTGGAGATCGTGATCGCAGTGGTTGTACTGATCTTTTCTGTGCTGATGGTGTACTACGGCGTTCTGATCACAAAGCAGTTCTGGAATTATACCTGGGTCAATATTCCGTCCTTTAAGAGAGGGCCGACCTGGCTCTGTCTGCCGCTCTCCGGACTGAGCGCGGCGATTTACACTGCGGCACAGATTGCAGAGGATCTTGAGAAGCTCGCGAAAGGAGAGAATTAAATGGCAGCCTTACTGGTAATTATCTTTGTCGCGAGCATCGCGATCGGTGTTCCGATCTGCTACGGACTGGGGCTGGTTTCCTTCATTGGGATTCATTCTCTTTCCGCGATCCCCAATACCGTTGTATTCACCAAGATGTTCAACGGGCTGAACAGCTTCACGCTGCTCGCTGTACCGCTCTTCATTTTGGCGGCGAATCTGATGAATGAGGGCGAGATCACCGAGAAGCTGATTGACTGCTGCAATGCGCTGGTCGGGCATTTTCAGGGCGGACTTGCGTATTCCAATATTCTCGTTTCCATGATCTTTGCCGGGATCTCCGGATCCTCTCAGGCGGATACCGCCGGCGTCGGCAAGATCTTCATTCCGGCAATGGAGAAGCAGGGCTATGATAAGGGGACTTCGGTCGGTGTTACGGCAGCCTCTTCGACGCTTGGCTCCATTATCCCGCCCAGCATCACGATGGTCGTCTATGCCGGCATTGCGAATGTGAGCACCGGCGCACTGTTCATGACCGGTATCGTACCGGGTATCCTGCTGGGGCTCGCAATGATGGCTGTGGTGAAGTTCTACGCGAAGAAAAAGAATTTCCCGAAGTGCAAGAGAGTGCCGATCCGGGAGGCATTGAAGCTGGTGTATCGTTCCATGCCGGCGCTGCTGACCCCGATCATCCTGATCGGCGGCATCGTTTCCGGAATGTTCACACCGACGGAGTCGGCGGCGTTTGCCTGTATGTATGCTCTGCTTGTGGGAATCTTCTTTTACAGGACGATCAAGGTCGGAAATCTTCCGCGCATCCTCATAGAGACTATGAAGATGTCATCCCTCTCCCTCTTCGCACTGGCGACTGCCAATGCGCTGGGTGAGCTGCTCAGCTACTATCAGCTGAATGTTCTGGTGCAGAACTTCTTCCTGGGGCTCGCCGGCGGAAGACTGGTATTCCTGCTTGTGGTGGTGGCGTTCTTCCTTTTCGTAGGCACCTTTATGGATGCGGTGCCGGCGATGATTCTCTTCGTGCCGATCATTCTGCCGTCTGCCGTGGCACTTGGGATCAGCCCGGTTATTCTCGGACTCATCATCGTAGTGACACTGGCGCTCGGACTGGTGACACCGCCGTACGGTCTCTGTCTCCTGCTCGCCTCCTCCATCAGCGGAATCACGATAGAGGATGCCTTCAAGGGGACACTCCCATATTTCCTGTCCTCGCTGGTGGTGCTGCTGTTAATGCTGCTGTTCCCGAATCTCTGGCTTGCGATTCCATCAGCACTGTTTCCGGGACTCTTCTAAGCGAGGCAGAGAATGGGGATAGGCGCTGTATTGACGCAGGCGCTGTGCTTTATCGGCATTATCCTGCTGGGAAATGTGCTCCGGCAGCTGGGATTCTTCCGCGAGGAAGACTTCCCGGTGCTGTCGAAGATTGTGCTGAAGATCTCGCTTCCGGCAGCGATTGTATCGAGCTTTGCCAATAAGGAGGTTTCGGCAGGGATGCTGGGGCTCAGTCTGCTGGGATTTCTGAGCGGTGCGCTCTACATTCTGCTCGCTTTCCTGATGAGTGCTGGCAGGGATCGGGAAAGCAGAGCCTTTGCAGTGATGAACCTGCCCGGATACAACATCGGGAACTTCACGCTGCCGTTTGTCCAGGGATTTCTGGGACCGGCGGGCGTCATCGCGACGAGCCTCTTCGATGCGGGAAATGCGGTGATCTGTCTGGGCGCTTCCTACAGCATGGCGAGCTTCGCATTGAACGGAGAAGGGAGGTTTTCCGTGCGGGAGCTTTTCCGGAAGCTGCTCCGCTCCCTGCCGTTTGATGTGTACCTGCTGATGACCGTACTGGCGCTTCTGCATATCCATGTCCCGCCTGCAGTGACGGATTTTGCGGGCATCATCGGAAACAGCAATGCTTTTCTGGCGATGCTGATGATCGGTGTGGGCTTTCATCTTTCCGGAAGCCGGGAGCAGACGGCAGCGATCGTCCGTGTGATCGCAGTACGCTACGGGACAGCGCTGCTGCTGGCGATCGGCTTCTGTTATCTGCTTCCGTTCGCGCAGGAGGTACGGCAGACGCTGTGCATTCTGGTGTTCGCGCCGCTCGGCTCTGCCGCACCCGCCTTCACCTCGGAGCTCGGACTGGATGTGGGACTTGCCAGTGCGATCAACTCGATTTCCATTTTTGTGAGCATCTGCTGCATCGTGGGAGCGCTGCTTGTTGTATTATAATTGCTGTAAGCGCGTCACACAAAGCGATGTGTAAACATCGCGAAGGTGCGAATGGCTGTGGATACAAAAATATAATTCATTTTAAAAGGAGGAATGTATGCAGACGGTTTATGATTTGGGAAACGGATTACGACTTGTGGATCTTTCCAAGCTGGTGGATCCTGCAACGGAGACCAGAAGATGTAAGCTGGACCGCTTCAATACCGGAGGACTGATCCCGGATTTTCACACCAACTTCGACATTATGTCCCACCTCGGCACGCATGCGGAGTGTCCCTATCATCACGACGATAACTGGCCGGATGTGACGGAGGTTCCGCTCAGCACCTTCCTGGGACGCGGCGTCTATGTGGATTTCAAGGACAGCATCGCACCGAACGGACATATCACTGCGGCGGATCTGGATCGCTGCGCAGGAAAGGTACGGGAGGGGGATATCGTCATTATCGACTCCTCCTATAAGCTGAATCCGTTCACGAAGGACACGAATACCGAGATCGACAAGCGGCTCTTCGTCAATGCGGAAACGGCGGAGTGGTTTCGTGCGAAGAAGGTGAAGGCGGTCGGCTTCGGCGACGGTGTTTCCATCGAGAACTGCAATGAGGATGTGAAGCCGTTCCATGATATCCTGCTCGCGGAGAACATCATTTTCATCGAGGTACTGAAGAATCTGGAGGCGCTTCAGAAGGACGTCTTCTTTATTTCCTTCGCAGGACTTCCGATCAAGGGACTGGATTCCAGCCCGGTTCATGCCTATGCCATTGAGGGGCTTGCTGAGTTTTCATAAGGAGAGGACGGCGCTATGAGGATAGCGGTAATCGGTGCGGGGGCGATGGGCTCGATTTACGGGGGCCATCTGTCGCAGCACAATGAGGTATATCTGATCGATACCTATGACAAGCTGGTACAGCAGATCAATGCGGAGGGCCTCGTGCTCGAGGAGGACGGCGGCAGCAATGTCTACCATCCGAGGGCAGTGCAGAGCGCAGAGGGGCTGCCGGAGATGGATCTCGTGATCCTCTTCGTGAAGGCGCTTTATTCCAGAGCGGCGCTGGAGGGAAACAGGGCGATGCTTGGGAAAAACACCCGTATTCTGACCCTGCAGAACGGCTCCGGACATGAGGACATCCTCGGAGAGTTTGTAGATCGTGAGCATATCATTATCGGAACGACAGAAGACAATGGCGCGGTGCTCGGGCTCGGACATGTCCGCCGCGGCGGTGTCGGGAATACCAATGTCGGGATGCTCTGCGAGGATAGAGAGGGCTTCCTTCTGAAGCTGAAGGAAAGCTTCGAGACCTGTGGCTTCCATGTCCGAATCCATGAAAATATTCAGCAGCTGATCTGGGATAAGCTCTTCACCAATGTTTCTCTGAGTGCTGTGACAGGGATTCTGCAGGTGAAGATGGGCTATATCAGCCGGAACGAGAGCGCATGGCAGCTGACTTCTGCGCTGCTTCATGAAGCGGTTGAGGTCGCGCATGCCATGGGACTTTTGGCGGATGAGGCGGCGCTTGCGGAGAAGATCCGCCAGACCTCTGTGAATTCTCCGGAGGGGATTACCTCTATCTGCGCGGATCTCCGAAGCGGCAGAAGAACCGAGGTGGATACCATCAGCGGCTCTGTCGTGCGTGCCGCAGAGAGGCTCGGCATCGAGGTTCCGAGCCACCGCTTCGTCGTAAACATGGTGCACGCCATGGAGAGAAGGGACGAAGAAAGCAGAGCGTAGAGAGAAGAAAGGATAGAGAGCAGAGGAAAGAAAAGAGAAAAGAGAGTAGAAGAATATTTGAGGGCAGTGGAGGCTTCCCCCTTTGGATATGACAGACAGGAAGCCGGTCTGTGGAGAAAACGTAAGGTTTTCGTCGCTTGCATAAAAGCGTCGGAGACCTTATTTTTATATGTGAATGAATGCTTTGAAAGAGACGGCAGGGAGTCGGAACGGCTCTGCACTTTGCCGAAGACAGCGGAGCTGCACGTGCGGCTTGCAGCCGGCTGAGGTGCAGCCCGGTCGTCGGCTGATGAAAAAGTAAGCTGACGACGGGAAATGGATTCAAGAAATACTGCTGGCACGATTCGTGGACAGTGTTAAATAAGCTATGAAAAACCAGAGCCAAAAAGAAAGGCGCCACGGATTCGAGAGAGGGGCGGAAAAATGAAATGGTTTAAAAGAAGCGGGAAACTTGCGGCGGCAGTAGGGATGAGTCTGTGCCTTTCTCTCGGCTTCGGTACAGTGCTGCCAGGAGCTGCGGCGGATGCGTATGCGGAGGAGAGGCTGCTGGGGATCAGCGAATACGGGCCGGTGCAGGATATAGGGGAGAGACAGAACGCCGCTTCTGAGACTGCCGCAGAGTCTGTACCGGAAACGACGGCAGCCGCGGCACAGAACAGCGCAGCGTTTTCCGCGGCGAGCGGGAATCTGTCGAAGCTTACGGCAGACAGTGCGACGCAGGCGATCGGGGATGCCGTCAACAGCAGATACGCGGCAGTCTACGATCTGGATCAGAACAGGCTGGTCGCGGCGAAGAACGCCTCGCAGGTTATCTATCCCGCCTCTATGACGAAGATCATGACGGTGCTGGTCTGTGCGGAGCGGGTTTCGAATCTGGAGGAGAAGCTGACCGTCACGCAGGATATCGTGGACTATATCCATGCGCACGATGCCAGTAACTGCGGCTTTACGGCGGGAGAGCAGGTGCGGGTGAAGGATCTGCTGTATGGAATCGTCCTCCCCTCCGGCGCGGATGCAGTGATGGTGCTGACGCGGCATATCGCAGGATCGGACGAGGCCTTTGTGAAGCTGATGAACCAGAAGGCGCAGGAGCTGGGGCTTTCCGCGAACACGCATTTTACCAATGCGACCGGGCTCTACCATGCAGAGCACAGGACGACGCTCGGAGATATGGCGGAGATTCTGAACGCAGCGATGAAGAACCCGCTGGCGCGGGAGGTGCTCTCTGCGCACAAATATACGACGGCAGCGACCAACAAGCACGCGAGCGGCTTGAGCTTCTCCAATCTCTTCCTGCGGCGGATCGAGGATCAGAAGCTGGGCGGTGCTGCGGTGCGGATGGCGAAGACAGGCTATGTGCGGCAGTCCATGTTCTGTGCGGCGAGCTACGGAACCTCCGCCTCCGGGAAGCACTATATCGTCGTGACGGCGTACGGCTCCGGGACATGGCAGTGCATTTACGATCAGGCAGCGCTGTATCGGAGCTTCACAGCCTGAAGAGCCTGCTTTCCGTAACGGATATCTGCTTTCCATGCTTGCTACCTGTTTTCCGTGCTCGATACCTGTTTTCTGCAGCTGATATCTGTTTTTCGTGCTTTACACCTGCCTTCCGCGGCGTATGCCTGCGGGAGGTTTTTTATGTACAGGGCATGTGGGCATTCCGGCACAGAAAACACATCAGACAGGCGGGGGACTTTAGCAGTCCCCCAGAAATTGCATCAGCTGCTGACGCGTGTGTTGGGGCGTCGTGGCATAGCGCTGCTTCATTGCGGAGAAGTATTCCTGAAATGCGTGTATCATGCGAGGATCCGTAAAGAAGAAGGTACGGCGCGGGTTCTCTGTGAGAATGACATCGAGCTGCGTATTCGTCACGGCGATCTGTATTCTGGAGAAGGGGAGCTCCGGGAGAAGTATGAGCTCGTAGCCGCCGTCTTTGCCGTCCAGCAGATGAAGCAGCTCATGTATGTGCGCGGCATATTCCTCAGCGGTGTAGAAGAGCATGCGCTTTGAGAGCGCGTAGGGAAGATTGATTCTCACCTGTGCTGAAAAGAGTGCTTCATCGCTGGGCAGTGCCAGGTATTCGCTGCACATTCCCTTTTTTATGACAGACTGGAAGAGGGTTCGCTGATGCGAGTGAAAAGCGATGATATTTTTCCGCTCTGTGTCATGGATTTCATTGCGCGCCAGAATGTCAGCGAGCAGCTTTTTCGGCATGGTTCCGAAGGAGAGTGAGGAGAGCAGGCACTGAAGGCTCGATTCCTCCGGGCTTATGGTGAGCCGTGTACGGTAGTCGTCCGTATAAACGCGAAGCAGCGCGCGGGAATTTGCCATCAATCCTTCATACTGGGCGGCCGCAAACTCCAGCATCCTCGTGTCGGTCAGATATTCATAGCGTCCCACATCCTCACTGCCGCGGAGAACGGAAGCGAGAATGCAGGAGCCGCCGCAGCGCAGAAAGATGGTCTTTGCAAAGCGGTGATCCGGTTCCAAGCGGCATACATAAGGTTCAATCAGTCCGGAGAGATAGAGGGGAACCCATTTCTGTATCGCGGGCAATAGTTCCTCTGTGCTGCGATCGACATTGTGTATGATACGCATTTTCACACCGCGGCGCAGGCAGGCTACCATCAGAGCTGTCCACGCGGTGCAGAAGGAGGAATCCCCTACCATCCATTCCATATTCTGGTCAGAGTAGAGCCAAAGCTCGCCGCCCTCCTGCGCGGCGGAGCCCAGAAAGCGTATGACGGCCTCCCGCAGTCCTTCTGTACCCCAGTAGACCTTTTTGGGGCTGTTTATAATTGACGCGGTGGCGATGGCTTCCGGGGCGGGAAGCTTTGGTATATGCTGCTGTGAGAAGTACTCTATGCTGTCCAGCATGCTGTCTACGGCGCTGCGGACAGAACTCATGCTGCCGTTGTAGAGCCAGGCGGAAAACTTTGTGGTATCGTGGATAAGCTCCTTTTCGGGGATGCCGCAGAGGAGCGACAGCTCTCGTAGCTTTGCCTGCTTTTGTGCGCGCTGGAGAAGGGTGGAGACGATCAGCTCGGAGATCGGAGGCTTTGGATAGCGCAGACCGTTCCGGAAGCGGCTGACTGCAGATGCGTCGATGCTGATTTTCAGTGCGAGTCGCATATTGGAGCATGAGAGGAGCCGCATGACATCGTCCAGACGCTCCCCGAAGCAGCGGCCTTTTTGTTTGCCTACAGTGGCTTTCTGCGATACGGGCAGCGGATTAAGGCTTGCCCTTTCAACTTCACAGATCCAGGAGATCAGCGACGGAATCAGGAGCTCGCGTGCCTCGCCGTCTGCGCCGCAGAGCCTGACAAGTGCAGGAAGCGCGTTGTGATTCCTTGCATAGAGGTATACTCCCTCTGCAAAGCGCAGCATGGGGCGGGAGCTGGGGGTGTAGTGGCGGCTTCCGCTGTGGACGCGGCTGATACTGGACGGTGCGCAGCCGAGGAGACGGGCCAGATCTGAGTTCGTGCAGTTCAGCAGTTCAAATAGAATATCGATTTTTTCTTTTCGCATAGTCGTAGTCTCCTTTTATTGTATAAGTCTGCTGCCAATGGAGAAGTTTCCATCAGAAAACTGCGAAACGACCTGGCACAGACGAAGTCTGTGTCCGGCGAAGCCGGATTCACCGAGTTTTACAAGATCGAAGTGGGACACGGCAATAAGCAGTACGTGGATCTTATTGGCGCCGAAGCTTTCGGCATAGGGATTGCAACGGCAGGAGGACGCTCCCGGTCAGGACAGTGCTTCAGCTTTTTCTGCACCTTTGCGGGAGATGTTTTTCTATAAAGCCAAGAACAAAATCAAAATCCTCCGGAGCGGTGTAGACCTGATTCCGCTCCAGAGCCATATTCAGCTTTATGGTGTTAAAATGGCGCAGCACCCGGATGCTGCGGAGCTTTGAAAACTCGCTGCTGGAGCTCTGCTTTGCAGCGGCGAGAAGACCGGTGCCGACAGTGCCGAGATGTCCGGTGGCAAGACCGGCTGCAACGGTGAGAACTGCCACCCGCTGTGCTGCCCGGAAGCTCCTCGGAAGCTCTGTGTGGGAGATGCCCAGCTCATTCATCTCAAACAGAACGCAGTAGCGAAAGCGCTTCAGAGCTGCCAAAACAAAATAGGCGAGCAGCCCCAGCAGCAGAAAAAAGACTGTAAGCAGGAGGAAGACCTTTGCTTCCCCGGGAGAGGGAACGGGCGCCTCTCCGTCGAGGAGATGTAACGAGAGCAGGAAGCAGAACAGGATGAGCAGGGGGAGGAGAAGCACCTTCAGGACGGTGAGCAGAATGACGGGATTCCTCAGCATGGGAAATTCATAGATCCAGCGGTAGCTTCCGTCACGGCAGAGGATGATATTCTCGCTGATCTGCCGGCTCTCTGCCGGCTGTGTGCCGCCTGCGGAATCCGTGAAATTTTTTTCCTGTTTCATACTTCCCTCCCTCGTGCCTTGTATTTTGCCTTATGCTATGCCTTCCTGCTTTTTCAGGGTGAACTCATATTGCGCATCATCCGCGAAGTAACACAGAGAGATGCACTCCTCGCTGGCAGAGAGCACCTGAAATTCACAGAGCGTATCCCCGCTGTTCTCCTCTGCCAGTACGAGGAGAGAGGCGACGTCATAGCGGCAGACACCGTGATGCTCCCACTGGAAGCGGTAATACATATCGCCGCTCAGTTCATGCCCGTCGGGCAGCAGAAGCGCTGCCGTGAGATGACTCCCATCGCCGTGAAAACGAAAATTTCCGTATTCCGATACGTAGCATCCGCTGTGCGCGGGCGGTTCCTCTGTGTCTGGGGAAGGGGGCGCATCGTTGGAACGTACGCAGGCGGCAGAAAGACTGCTGAGCAAGAGGAGCAGGAGCAGACATCTGCGCAGCGCGGCAGGCAGCGTGCCCCGCGTCTTTTCCCTGCGGCTTTCCGGCGTTCTCTGCGGCATGGCGCTCCTTTCTTCTGTAAAAATCCCTAAGAAAATACTGATTTATTCATGTTGCTCGTGCTATGGGTGTGTGCCGCAAAAGACACTCTCGTTCGGGGCTCTACGCAACGGTACTAAATTCACACTTTGTTGTACTTATGTTCATTAAGTACCGGCGTTCCGCACGCTTTTGCGGCATCACGCCCGTTGGCACGTAAGTCATGGATAAATCAGTGCTTCCCTAAAATAACCCCTGAATACCTCTGTTATTTTACTATAAAATAACAGCTAAAGAGACGCAACACAAGAATGGCACAGGAAATGGCACTGACAATTGCTGTGCCAAGCAAGCATTTCGAATCTTATTCTGTATAATGGAAGTAGGAAAAATGAAAGTAAGAAAACAGCAGGGAAAATGTCGCAGGAAAACACAGTACATACAGTACAGGAAAGGCAGGAAAGGAGAAGGGGTATGAAAATAATTATGATTGTAGCGGTTTTGGCAATTCTCGTGCTGCTTCTGGCAGCCTGGTTCATTTCCACGCAGCGAAGGCTGGTGCGGATCGATGAGAACCTGACCAATGCGCTGAAGCAGATCGATGTGCAGGCGCAGTCGAGATTTGATTCCCTCACGGCGATCAATCATCTCGTGAAGCGCTACGACAGCCATGAGGCAGAGACACTGGAGAAGATCATCAGCGCGAGAAGCAGGGGTAGTGGTACGGCTATGGCTGCGGAGGAGATGCAGACCGCCTTCGACACGGCGCTGGGGCGGATCAATGCGCTCGTGGAGCAGTACCCGCAGCTCAAGGCGGACGGCAACTATCAGCGTGCCATGGCAGCGGTAAACGAGCGTGAGGATCAGGTGCGGACGGCAAGAATGGTCTACAATGACTGTGCGACAAAGCTGAATCGTGAGTTGAAAATGTTCCCGACCTCTCTCATTGCGGGGATGCTGGGCTTCTCCGAGCGCGGGTATCTCATGATGGAGGCAGGGAAAATGGGCGCAGTGACGATGGAATGAGGTGCGTATGAAAAAGAGCTTCCGACTGCTGCTGTGCGCTGGCGCTGTCTCTGCTTTTGGCTGTGCGCACTGAGGCGGCCAACCATCTGCTTTCGGATGAGATTACAGCTGTGATCGAGCGGGATGGCGATGTGCAGGTCACAGAGGTCTGGACAGGGATGTTCAACGACAGAGATACCACGGAAAACTATATCACAAAGCTTTCGGAGACCGAAATCGAGAACTTCACGGTATCCATGGACGGCGCGCCGCTGGAATGGCTCGATGACTGGGATGTGCAGGCATCCTTTGCAGAAAAGGCAGGATATTACGGGATTCATTATGGCGAGGATACCGAACTCTGCTGGGGTATCACAGACTATGGGAGCCACAGCTATACGGTCAGCTACACGATGAAGGGGCTTGCGCACAGATACAGGAACAAATCCGGCGATTATGAATGCGACGGCTTCCATATCCGCTTTTTTAATGACGGGATGACGACGGGACCCACGGAGCTCAGACTGACAGTTTCCGTCGAGGGAGAGGCGCTCTCCGAGGAGAATGCAAGCATATGGAGCTTCGGCTTTCACGGGAGACAGAAAATAGAAGACGGGTTGATCTGCGTCGCCACGGAGAAGGATATCGACAGGCACGGTTATCTCACGGTGCTGGCGGCAATCGAAGCCGGAACGCTGTACGACGCACCCTGGGCAGAGAAAAGCTGGGAGAAGACGTATCAGGAGGCGCTGAAGGGCAGTGATTACAGCAAGGGACTGCCGATCAAAGAGCTGCTGCGCTATACGCCGACGCTGCTGCTTCTGCTCGCATTTCTTCTCTTTCAGATCAGAATGCTGCGCCGCAGAAAGCGCTATCTCGCTGATCTCAATTATGTGCGGGATGTGCCGCTTCCCTACAGCTTCGGGGAGAGCACGTTTTACAGCGGGGCTGTTTCCCGGGGGCAGGCGTGCGGCAACTTCGCGCTGGCGGGGACGCTGGAGCTCATTTTTTCAGGCTGTATCGAGCCGATGCAGACGGGAGGGAAAAATGATATGGAGCTCCGTCTGAAGAATGCGCCGGAGGGAGATCCTGTGCTGCGGAGTCTCTACGATCTTTTTCGGCTGGCGGATACCGACCATGACGGCGTGCTGGCAGCAAAGGAGATGCGGCACCGCTCCTTCGGAGAGTCCATATACAAGCTGCATCAGAACACAGAGCTTGAGACGCGGCATAAGCTGAGGCAGCGCGGTCTGAAGGGTGCAGGCAGACCGTGGAAGCAGTCGGGAGAGATCCGGGAGGCCTTTGACCGGCATGCGGGACTCATGCAGTTTCTGAAGGACATGACGCTCATCGACGAGCGCAGCAGCAAGGAGCTCCCGATCTGGCACTGGTATCTGGTCTATGGAGGCTTCTTTGGCATATCGGATACGGTGGAGAAGGAATTTGCCGCGCTGCGTCATATCTCCCCGCAGTACGAGAGAGAGGTGCGCGTGGTGACAGGGTATTCAAGCTTTTACAGGAACAGCATAGGCCGGAGCGTGAGCTCTGCGGTTTCGCAGCACTCCTCCTCGAGCTCCTCCTCAGGCGGCGGAGGAGGCTCCTCGGGCGGCAGCAGCGGCGGAGGCTCAAGGTGAACGGGACAGGTGGCACCTGCGTCATGAATAAATCAGCGTTTCTCTAATGTTTGTTATCGAATTCTGAAAAAGAGGGAGGGAGAAAATGAGTCAGTTTTGCACAAACTGTGGGGCACCGATGCCGGAGGACGCGAATTTCTGTGAAGTCTGCGGAGCCGGGAAGACTCCGGCGTCCGCAGCACCCGCCCATGGGAATCTGCATGTCGAGACTGAGGATATGGGAGCTCGCGCGGGACAGAGAGCTGTAAAACCAGTGGCATCCGGTCATATATTTAAGGCGGTGCTGATAGGCGGAGCTGTTATTCTTGTCGCAGTGCTCGGCGCTCTGATCGTTCCTGTGCTGAAGAACAGAGGGGACAGGGACGCGGGAACGAAGCGTGCGCAGTCTGAGACGCAAAGGCAGAAGCCCGGCGCAGGCATGGGCGGGCGGGCAGAAAGTGCCGGTACAGATGCTTTGTCGAAGATTCAGATTCCGGCAGGATACCAGATCAAAAGCGATGCAGGGATTTCGGATCTGATCGGCGAATATGAAGGCGAGATTCAGCTGACCGTAATGGACGGCTTTGAAAAAATGAAAGGCGTGCCTGCGGATTTTGCCGATGAAAAGGCACGCTTGCTCCGCGAACCTATCGACTGCAGTCTGGAGGTGGAGGAGGACGGTCACTGGACGATTGAATGGCCGATAATGGGGCATGATATGACATTCTCCAGCAGGGATTATGACGATCCGGAAGAGCTTACGGCTGCCGAAATCGCAGCGCTGAAGATCACGGAGATATCGGAGGGCACGTATCAGGCGAAGCTTGATATGCAGCAGGAAGAGAAAACAGGAAGTCGGGGACATGCCTCTCTCGATCACCGAGGCGCATACTGTACAGACGGAAGCGACCGAATCGTTGCCGGAAACATCCGGGTGCGTATGTCCGGGAATGGGATGGATGTGACGCTTCAGGGAGATTTCACGGTGCACAAGCTTACGGAGGATCTCTCAAAGGACGAAAGAGGCAGCGCATCTGCCGTTTCCGGGACGATCGACGGCGTAAAGATCGATGCGCTGGGACGGAAGGCAGAGGAGCTGGCAGGAAAGACCGGATCGGCCACGACGGATATCCGTGAATCCGGGGCGTCTGCTCCGACAGCTACCGGGGGCAGCTGGGTTCAGTCCGGAGACAGCTGGTACTATGAGAAGGGCGGAGCTTCGGTTCGAAACAGCTGGATCGAGGATGCGGGCCGCTACTATTATGTAGGAGAAGACGGACGTATGCTGCGCAATGCCTGTACGCCGGATGGTTATTATGTCGGCGCGGACGGAAGCTATGATCCGTCAGCTTCGAGAGTTGCGCCGGATCGTGAAAGCGGCAGGGGCGTTATTTCCCGGGGGGATGCCTCGGCAGTGAATCCCGCAGACTTTTCGACGGAGGAGATCGCATACGCGACAGAGTTTGACTGGTTTATGGACTATATCATAAGCGGCGGACAGGAAAACGGCAGAGTGATTACCGACCCGGCGCTGGCCATCCGGATTACCGACCGGCCGGCGGCATTAAACGGCGGCTGGAAGGCATTTATGTTTCACGAGGAAGGCGTCTATGGCTATGATGCCGAGCGGTATTTCAATGCCGACATTCAGGCAGAGAAGGGACGCTTCAATATAAGTATGAACTGGAAATACCTGTATGATAAGAATGAGGGAAGCACTGTAGAGGAGTCCGGGAGCGATGTGTTCAGCGGTACATACGACGAGACCGGAGGAACGGCGAGCGCGCAGTCGTCTTATGCAAAGGTGGATTTTGATGCGTTCTACCTTTCCACGGATGGAATGACGGAATATGCAGTGGGGACCTTTTACTGGATATCCGGAGAGACAGACAGGATCGCACTGATGCGGAGGGCACACTGATATTCGTAAAAGAGGAGCTTTGCCATGGGAAAATATTGCAGATACTGCGGAAGAGAGCTCTCGGAGCACAGCGCCTTTTGCGGCGGCTGCGGCAAAGCAGTGCCGGTGCAGGCGGCTCCGGAGACAGAGGGCAGGCGGACGAGATTCTGCCGTAACTGCGGACAGCCGCTGGGGCAGGGAGAGATGGTTTGCGCCAGCTGCGGACAGCCGGTTGAAGCTGCCGCGCGGCAGGGGAAAATGAAAGCAACCGGACAAGGCGGAAAAAGAACGAGATCTGCCCGCAGCCTCCGTTCTTTGAAGCCTGTGATTGCCGTGGGGCTGGTCATTGCGGTTTTCGTGAGCTTCGCGTATCCCGGCTTCGTTCGCGTGAAGCTGTCGGACACTGTCCTGGGACAGCTCGCAGCAGGCGGGAACAGGGGAGAGATATCGGATTCCTTCGCGCTGTCACCGGAAGAGCTGGAAGCGGAGTATGCCGCGATTGATGCGGCCTATGCTGCGGGAACCCTGTTTCCGGAAGCTGCGGCGGAGAGGGGGTCCCATGGCCATTACAGCTGGCTCTATGGAGAGGAAAGCGGCTGGGAGGCCACGGAGGAAGGGGAGGAAATCGGCGCGGCGACGGTGTTGCCGGAGGGGAAGAGCAAGGCGTTTCGTATGAAAACGCCGTATGGCATTACGATCTCTGCGGAGAAAAACGCCCTTGACCGCGATAGAACATTTTCGGTGGAGCCTGCAGATGCGGCACAATATGATGCCGTTACGGCTGCGATCCCGGAGGCTGTCGGAGCGCCGGCTCTTTTACTGGGGCTGTGGGAGCTGGATGCAGGCATGGCAGATGATGAGCTGCTGCCCGGCCACTATACGGTTGAGATCGAGCTGGAGAAGCTGGGGCTGGAGAAGGAGGACTTCGACCTCCTGCGGGTCTATCGCATCGATTCCGCCGGAAAATGGTACGAGTATCCTGTCGGTCGGAACGGCGGCAATGCGACGATAGAGGCGAAGCAGAACAGCCTTCTGGTCGCAATTGCTTCAGGGGCGATATGGCTGGGTGTAGGGCTAGGGTTAGGTAGTCTTGTCCATGATACATTGCTTGGAATAAAAAGTGGCGCTTATTTTAACCCCCTCACCGGAACCTTTGACATAAAGTACAAGGACAAGGCTGTTATGGAGATCAGACTGGATCGGAAAAGCCTTATAAAGGAACTGCTGAGTATCAATAAACAGCACTATTTGGAGCTGGAAAAAAGAGCAGAGCAGGAAGCCTTTGAGCAGATCAAGAAGGAAGAAGCTCCGCTGCTGAGGGATTTTAATAATCGTAATGAAATGTACAAGGAGTTTGCACGGTGGAAGAATGATGGAGATCCCGAACTGACTCGCACTGCAAACAGAATTTCGAAAAAATTTCAGGCCAGGATTAAGAAATTAACTGCACAAAAGGTGGAAGCAGATCCGGATTATAAACGGGTCAAGAGAAATCTGGAGGAGTATCAGGATGCACCGCTCGTCATGCGCGATGTGAGGCAGGAGCTGGAGGCAGTGGAAAAGGTCTGCGAAGCGGCACTGCGGGCGTGGAAATGGATGAAGGAGGAGCTGAATTTGAGAATGCCCAGCTATAAATTCCGAATCGAGCTGAGCACGGATGACAAGGGGGCCTACGGCGCGACACAGACTCCTATCCTGTCGAATCCCTATATGGTCCTCTCCATGGAGCGGGTGTTCCGGGGAGATAAGCTCACTTATGACCGCCTGCTCTGCACGGTCTGCCATGAGCTGTTCCATGCAGTGCAAAGGGGATACAAGTCAAATGCAACCGGGAACTATAAGTTTGACGAAATGAGCGCACAGGATCTGGAGACCATGGCCTACGATCACTTTAAGGAGGCGGCAGAAAACCCGATTACCTCACCCAGAGAAGCGATTCTGGAGAATCTTAAAGATGTATATTGGTTCGCGGTTCCGCTGGACGATGTGGAAACAAGCTATCCGGAAGGGAAGCTCGTTCCTCCGAAAAAATTGTACATACTAGCGGATAAGGCAACCGTCTCGTATCCGGTCGCCCCGTTCCTGACCTATCTGCGGGAGAAAAAGATGCAAAGATACTCGATGATACTGCTGAGCTACAGAGGACTCTGTGGGCATAGAGCGGTGTCAACCATCCTGAAGAAGGCGTTTTCTCTGGATGAGAAGGGGCTGACAGAGGCCTATCATCAGTTTGCGGAGAGCTACCAGACAAATTTTTACAGAGAGGCTCTCGGGAGCAATCCGGTTTTTTCGCCCTTGACGGAGCTGCGCATCAGCAGCGGTAAGACAGAGGTCAAGCTGCTGAATAAGAATTATACGACACGGGTGAGACGAGTTGGTCTGGTCAGAGGGGATACTTCGCCGACAGAATATGCCATGGTTCTCAAGTATGATGACGATTTCAAAGAAAAAATGTCTGATTTCAGGATCACGCCTCTTAATAAGAAAAAGAATGAGGATTACCGGGAGTGTGAGGGCGGTGTGTTTTTTATGCCAAGAGTCTGGGCGGAGAAGGAAACCGTTTATCTGATGGAGGCGGATGGCGGAACTGCCGAAAAGACGGAGGGGATTTTCTGGGACGGCAATAAGAGCGGCTATACACTCTACCTTATGAAAAAGCCCGGGGCGCCGGAGCTTGCGCGTTCCGGCTCCGCACTCTCCGTAAAGCTGCCTGTCTCCGATGCCTGGCCGGGGAATGAAATCGTCGGCGCTTATGTCATCACGCTCCGTACCGGTCAAAAAGAGCTTCACAAAGAAGAACTGTCAAAAAAGGATCTCGCAGCGGGAGCGGTTCAAATTGACATTTCGGAAATAGAAAAAAAGCTGAGTCAGGAGGAGCGAAACAATCTGGTTCTCACCCTGCAGGAGTCCGTCGGTGACAGCATCCGGAGCGAAAAGCCCTGTCTGGGACCGGAATCTGACGCGGTTCCTGTGCCCCTTTCCGATGAGATCTGCGGGACATGGGAGATTCAGGCAGAACTGGAGAACTACAGCAGTCCGATGCTGGATCAGTATATTGAAATGATGAGAGAGGCGGCGGGAAATGACGCTTCCGGGGACATCAGCCGGTATATAGAGGAATACAACAGAGCGATGGGGGAACAGTCAAAGACCGTCAGCAGGGGAAGACTGGTGCTTCGCCCGTCTCCACGGGAGGGAATCATGGAGGCAGTGCTTCACTTTGAAGGAGCCCCGGAGCAGATTTATGAGGGAAGCTATGACAGAGACGGGAAGGAGCTTCGCTTAAGGCCCCAAAACACCCTGTACACGGATTCGCAGGGAAATCAGTACAATCTTGCGGAATACGGATTGTCGGCAGAGCTGAAGCTTCAGTTTTCAGGGGATGGAAGTGCAGGGGCTCGGAATGGGGCGGTGAATCGCTTCACCGGAGAGAGCGCCATGGACAACCAGTTCGCATCCTTCCGGACCATATATACCGGAACGAAGCTCTCGGATGCGTATTGAAGCGCAGGATGGCAGGGGAAGGGAAGCGGATGGCGCCCGGTCTGAGACGGCGCCGGCAGAAAGGGAGGTTCAGAATGAGAAAATTATGGAAACGAAGCCGCCGTGGGTATTTTATCGCAGCGGTACTGCTTCTTGCTGCGGGATGGACACTTGGCGCCTGCGGCAAGAGCGGGAAAGCCGCGTCTGCCGGAGGGACGGGCGGCTCCGGCTCCGGCGTTTCGGGCGGTGCAAATCAGGCAGATATTCAGAGCGCGAAGGAATTCGCCGCCCAATATGGGATCGACATGCCGGATGGGCTCATATCTTTGGCCGATCCGGAGGCGGTCTATGTGTCAGGGAATCTGATTCAGCTAGGGAAGCTCGAAGCCTTCATCAGCATGGAAAACGCATCGGACTGGATTGATTCTGCGTATCAGCTCTCCGAGGGTATGAAGTATATCTCTGTGCCGGTCAATATGACCGACTATGGCTGGGGAAGGGTAAAAGAATTTCCGGATCCGGAGCATTTTTACCTGATCGAGTGCAGAGATGAGAGCGGGAATCTGCTGGATTCGGTGCAGCCCCGACAGAAACCGGTGACGGATATGCCGCTCACAGAGATTCTGTGGGATGCAGAAAACTACTATAACGGTCCGAAAGCCAATGAGACCGGGGAAGTGAAGGCCTGGCTTCTCTATGAGGTTCCGGCGGAGTGCAGAGAGATCGTGCTTGCCTGCTGGATGGAGGATCAGTTTTCGGAGCCCCACGATGCGGCGTTCCGCTTAAAGGTAATCGAAAAATCCCCTACGCATACCCTTGAACATATGGAGGGGGAGGAACTGCAGAAGCTTCTGGATACCTCGGAACGCCCGACGCTGGAGGATTTTGCCTGGTTCTGTCCCAGTCTTCGCGATGGATATGACTGGGGAGTGGAGAACAGAGATCCGGCCTATGACGTCCGCGAATACCTGGGCGGCTGGAAATGCTATCTGCTCCGGGACGGCAGGGCGTACGGAGAGGGGCTGGACGCCCATCTCTGCAATGTATATGTGGAAAATTACCAGTCGGAGGAGGGGTACGAGAAGGGCCGGGTCGATGTGCGCATCGACTGGTATCTCGCCTTTGACGAGGCAGGAGGCGTGAGAGATGAGAGTGCGCTCCCGGATACCGTGATAGGTCATGAGCGATTCTATTATAATCGCATGGAAAATGAGGATGGGGTATATCCCTTCCTGGGCTTCGGCTTTTATTATGCGCTCGACAGGGCGTTTGGCAGCGGGTCCTATTACGACGGGAACGGCAGAGAGTATTATGCGAAGCTCGTGCGGAGAGACGGTATCGGCGCATGGATTCAGAATGAAGCGCAGGGGAGCTTTACGACTCTGCCGGGGACAGATAATGTACCGCTTCCGGCAGACATGATTTCGAGACCGTCTGCCGCAGACAGCGCCTCCGATTCTCCGGCTCCGGGCAGGTCACAGAGTGCAGGAGGCGCTGCGGCGGCCTCGCAGACCCGATCAGAGCAAAGGCAGGGAGCTGCCGCAGGGCATACGGAGCTGAAGGACTTTGACTGGTACTTCGAGGACAGGCTTCCAAGCGGCGGAACGCGTCTCCGCGAGCTGCAAAGCCTGGGCGGGAGCTGGAAGGCGCTGATCAATGTCGTGACAGCGGAAGAGGGGACGAATCAGTGCCGCATCCTGCTCTGTGATGCCGAGCTGCAGTATATGGGCTACAAGCTCACCCTGCCGATGGAGGTGCTCAGGCGGTATCAGTTCCCAGTAAATGCACCGGACAGCATCAGGGTATTGGAATCCGGAGCCGGCGCCATGAACCTCACGGGGGATTGGGTCGAGGATTCCGGATCGATGGAATTGGGGAGCGCGGAGAGCGGATTTGATTTCCTGCTGAATGACTTCATGGAGGCGGACGGCCGGCAGTATGCCCGCGGCGCGGTCTACAGCAGAGGCTCTGAAGTCGGTGAGATCATTATGATCCGTCCCTGATTCCTCTCCGATTCTCTCTCCGCCGTTTTTATGTCCTTAGGATTTTATGGTGACAGTTCGGGCAGGGAGATCTTTATGGCAAACGGTTCTGTTTCAACGAACTGTGAATGCTTTGCCTGAGCTGCTGTCATTGCTTTGGAAATCATGCAGAAAGCCGGTGGAAAATCCGCCGGCTTTCTGCTACAATGGGACAGATACAAGCGGGGACGCTGCTTGTATCAAATGAAAAGCGGAAACGTATGCGGGAGCATGTGGCAGCAGAAAAAGGCGAACCGGAGAATGAGCGGGGGAGCGATGAATTCGGGGAAATGGAAAGAGGATGAGCTGATACAGCAGATGCTGAGGATTGCAGTGCCGATCGCGCTGCAATTTTTTATGCTGGCATGCGTCAGCGCTACGGACGCGGTGATGCTGGGCTTCGTGGATCAGACGGCGCTGTCGTCAGTTTCTTTGGCGGGGCAGATTCAGTTCGTGCTGAACCTCTTCGTTTCGGGAATCGCGATCGGCTGCGGCATCATGATCGCGCAGTACTGGGGCAAGAATGATCCGAAGTCCATTGAGCAGCTGATGCCGGTCGCACTCTATGCAAATGTGCTGTTCGGGGGCGTTTTCACCCTGCTCGCGCTGCTGCTTCCGGAGCAGCTGATGCGGATCTTCGCGAAGGATGCGGCGCTGATCTCCGGCGGGGCAGCCTATCTTCGCGCTGTCGCCCTTTCCTACCTCTTCTGTGGTATTTCACAGGTTTATCTCACGCTTCTGAAGAATACGGAGCGCGTGCTGCTCAGCTCGAAGATCAGCTCCGTCGCTGTCGTACTGAATATTCTTTTGAATGCGATTCTGATTTTCGGCTTTTTGGGATTTCCTGCGATGGGGATCACCGGGGCGGCGATTGCGACGGTTTTCGCGCGGGCGGTTGAGCTGATTTGGGCATATCTCGCGGTGAAGCAGGAGAGGACGGGGATATAGATCCGCTGGGCAGGCATTGTCCGCATGAATCGGGTGCTCCGGCAGGACTTCTGGAGATATACCACGCCGGTGCTGGGAGCATCTTTGGTATGGGGAATCGCCTTTGTGTCCTATTCCGTGATCCTGGGACATCTCGGGAGTGACCCGGTCGCGGCGAACTCGATCGCGAGTATCGTGAAGAGCATGCTGCAATGCGTGATCCGCGGCGTGAGCGCCGGCGCGGGTATCATTGTGGGGAATCTGCTGGGAGCGAATGAGCTGGAGAAGGCGGAGCGCTATGGGGCGAGGATTACGCATATTTCCATTCTGATCGGTGTCGTGACGGGGCTTCTGCTGATTCTGCTCTCCCCGGTCATTTCAGCGCTTGCACCGGTCACGGAGACGGCGAAGGGCTATCTTCGCTTCATGATGTGGATTCTCGGCTTCAATATGATGGGGCAGGCGGTCAATACGACTGTGCTGGACGGGATTTTCTGCGCAGGCGGGGATTCCAAATTTGATATGAAGGGGAACGTCGGCGCGATGTGGTGCTTTGCCGTACCCTTCGGCTTTCTGTCCGCTTTCGTGCTGGGTGCGCCGGTCTGGCTGGTTTACCTCATCATCAGCCTGGATGAGATCGTGAAGCTTCCGGCAGTTTATCTGCATTACCGGAAACGGATCTGGGTACGGAATATTACGAGGTAGGGGATTCAGCCCCGCAGGAAGATCTTCACGCCGATGCCGATGAGCAGGAGACCGCCGAAAATACCTGCGCGGTCGGCAAGCAGCAGGCTGCAGCGTTTCCCGAGGCGAATGCCGGAGAAGCAGAGCAGCCAGGTAACGGCGGCGATGATGAAAGAGGCGAGCAGCGCCATCGCGGTATGGTAGGAGGCAATCGTGAAGCCGACGGACAGCGCGTCGATGGAGGTTGCGATCCCCTGCAGGAGCAGGAAGCGCAGGCTCAGCCTGCAGTCGGGGGCGTCGGTTTCCGCCTTCCTCCGGAGTCCCTCCGTGAGCAGTGTGCCGCCGATGTAGAGCAGCAGGAGAAGGGAAGTCCAAGGGATGAGCGGCCGAATGACGGCGAAGCGGCATGCGGCGTTGTGGACACAGAACCAGCCGAGCAGCGGCATGAGGAACTGAAAGACGGCATAGGTTCCGGAGACGCCGAGCTCCTTCTCCGGGCGCATGGAGGGCTCGTGGAGCCCGTTTGCCATAGAAACCGAAAAGGCATCCATGGCGAGTCCGATGCCCAGCACCGCGCTGTTCAGAATAAAACCGAAATCCATCACCCCATCTCTCCTTTGTCAAGATAATATGAAGTTATACCATTTTGAGGGAAAGGGATGCGGTTAGTCAATGGTAACGCCTGCACAGCGGATGCGCCGCCTGCCGGAGCGGCAGCAGGATGCCGGCAGCAGGCGGCGTGGGAGATCAAAGCGGCAGCGCAGGGAAGCTGTTCGCGATTTGCCGAGATATAAAATATAGGGAAGCACTGTAATATAATAAAAAATCAGAGGAAACAACGATGAATGCAAGATACAGGATTCCCGGGATGCTGCTGACGATGCTGGGAGGCATCTGCTGGGGCTTTTCCGGATCGGTGGGGCAATATCTCTTTACTGTGGAGCAGATGGACAGCCGCTGGCTGGTTCCGATCCGGCTGGGCGCGGCAGGTATTCTCATGTTGCTGCTTTATACATGGAAATTCGGGAGGGCAGTGCTGGAGCCGTGGAGAGACAGGGCGGAGATCCGGGAGCTTCTGGTCTACGGACTGCTCGGTATCAGCGGCTGTCAGTTCACCTATTTCCTGACGATACAGCTCTCCACTGCCGCGATTGCGACGATCCTGCAGGATCTCGCGCCGGTCTGGATTCTGCTCTACAGCTGCCTTGCCGTGAAACGTCTGCCTCGTCTCTCGGAGCTTTTCAGCATCTGCCTCGCGCTGTTGGGTGTCGCATTGATTGCGAGCCACGGGGAGCTTCGGAATCTGGCAGCCTCCTCTTCGGCGCTCCTTACGGGGGTGATCTGTGCGTTCTGCGTTCTAATCTATAATGTAGTGCCGGGAAGGCTTATGCGGAAGTACCCGGTTTTTCTCTTGCAGGGCTGGGCATTTCTGCTGGGCGGTATCGTGCTGGCGCTTCTTTTCCGCCCATGGAGCTACCATTATGTGCCGAGCCTCTGCGGACTGCTCGGGATCGCCTTCGTGGTGCTGATCGGCAATGTTGCTGCGTTCACGGCGTATATGACGGGGGTGAAGATGATCGGGCCGGAAAAGGCGGTGCTCTATGGTTTTTCGGAGCCGATCAGCGCGGCGGTCATCGGGACGCTGTGCTTCCGAAATCCCTTTACGTCGGCGGATGTACTGGGCTTCCTCTGCGTGTTTTTGATGCTGGCATTGATTTCGACAAAAAAAGAGGCTTAGGGAAGTGCAGCTCCCCCGATCTTTGATCGGGGGAGCTGCATGGAGCATCGCAGGCCTTGTCCCTGCGATGCTCCTTTGGCGAAGATTGCGCACGGTTCGAAGGTCTGTGCTGCCCCTCCGGCGAGGAGAGCTTAGAACGGTTGCTTCTGATTCAAAGCGTGGAGCCTTCCCAGTTTACCGTACACTCCAATGTCTCCTGTACGGGGCGGTTTGTCGGTGCAGAGAGCTCCGATAGCAGGATGCGGCAGGCACTCCGACCCTCTGCGTAGGCGGGCTGTACGATGGTGGTGATGCGCGGGTCGGAAAACTGTGTCCACTCGGTATTGTCGAAGCCGATGAGACCAAGCTGCTTCGGCATTTCCGAGCGGAGCGGCTGCAGGGCGGTGAAGACGGAGGGCAGAGCCCAGCAGTTGGGGACGTAGACCAAAAGCGGCGGGACGCGGCGGAGCGCGGTCTGTACCGTGCGGTGAATTTCTCCGAGATCCAAACCGTTCTCTGCGATTTCCATGGCAGAGCAGGGAAGTCTGTGGGCATTCACCGTGTCCAGAAAGCCGGCGGAACGCTCGATCCGGGTGCTGAGCAGGCTCGGCTTCGCGCCGATCATCAGGAAGCTGCGGTAGCCGCGGGCAATGCAGGTCTCGATTGCGCGGCAGGTCGCTTCATAGTTGTCCGTCTTCACCCAGCAGGAATCTGACGCATAGAGCTTGCTGTCGAAGTAAACCAGCGGCTTTCCGGCATTCCGGATATGCTCACGAAGGTGCTGAAACTGGGAACTCGGCTGAATGATGAAGCCGTCTACCCCGAGGCGGAGCATTCGTTCTACATGACCTGTTTCGTCCTCCGGGCGATAGCTGCTGTTGCCGATCAGGATCTGATAGCCCTGCTCCCGTGCGGTATCCTCGATACCCTTGACGATTTGATTGGAGAAGCTGTTTGTGATATCGCCGATGATGACGCCGATCAGGAGCGACTGCTTCCGGTTCACCATGCGTGCGGCGACATTCGGCGTGTAATGGTATTTCTCGATAATATCGTGAAGCCGCGCTCCGGTTTCTGCGGACATTTTTTCCGTCTTCCCGTTCAAATAGAAGGAAACCGTGGTTTTCGAGACCCCGGCGAGCGCCGCGATATCCCTGATCGTCAGCTTTTTCTCTTTTTCCTTTTCCAAAGCCGATACCTCACATTCTCCGCGCGCGGCATAACCGGACGCGCTTGTTTTCTGCTTTGGTGATTTTACCATGGGATGGCACTTTCGTAAACGGCTTCCGTATGGACGGGGGAAGTTGCTGCGCTGCGTTTTGCGTTTCCACAGAACAGGGAACGGAGAAAAAGGGGAAGAAGTCGTTGACAAAACCGGTTTACTAGGCTATCATTTACACAGTGAGTGAAAGCGTTTACAGAACGGCAAGGAGGTTTTAAATATGGTTTTTGATATGAAGAGCTTTTCTCTGGAGGGAAAGATCGCACTGGTGACCGGTGCTTCCTACGGAATCGGCTTCGGCATTGCCAGCGCCTATGCGGCGGCTGGTGCAGTGATCTGCTTCAATGACATCAGCCGGGAGAAGGTGGATCTCGGTATTGCGGCGTACCGGGAGGCAGGGATCGAGGCGCACGGCTATGTTTGCAATGTCTGCGACGAATCGCAGGTGCAGGACATGGTTTCGAGAATCGAGGCAGAGGTCGGCAGCATTGACATTCTCGTAAACAATGCCGGCATTATCAAGCGGATTCCGATGACGGAAATGAGCGCGGAGGATTTCCGCCAGGTCATCGATGTGGATCTCAACGCGCCGTTTATTGTTTCCAAGGCAGTGATTCCTTCTATGATTCAAAAGGGACATGGCAAGATCATCAATATCTGTTCCATGATGTCCGAGCTCGGGCGGGAGACCGTCTCCGCCTATGCAGCGGCGAAGGGCGGACTGAAGATGCTGACGAAGAATATCTGTTCCGAGTATGGGCAGCACAATATCCAGTGCAACGGCATCGGACCGGGCTACATCGCGACGCCGCAGACCGCGCCGCTTCGGGAGAAGCAGGCAGACGGCAGTCGTCATCCCTTCGACCAGTTCATCTGTGCGAAGACGCCGGCGAACCGCTGGGGCACTCCGGAGGATCTGCAGGGGCCTGCCGTATTCCTTGCATCGGACGCATCGGATTTCGTGAATGGACATATCCTCTATGTAGACGGCGGAATCCTCGCCTATATCGGCAAGCAGCCGCAGTAAGACGCCGAGCGCATGAGCTCATGGTCTGCGGCGCCTGATAAATAATCCTATCATCCTGATCAGATAAAAGAGCGCGCCTCTCCGGGGGATGCGCTTTTTTGCGTATATCTGTTGTCCTGTCAAATGCCCGAATGCGGGGCATGCGAGTATGGCATCCTGCAACACATACTGTATAAGTCCTGCGCGGCACTTTGCTGCTTCGCAGCTTTCGTGCTGCTAACAGATATTCGCAAAACGCGCTGTTCACTTTGTTCGCATCGCTTTTTTGCTCATATTTGTTGTCCTGTGCAATGCCGGAGCAAGCGCTCATGCAAGCATGGCGTTTGCTCCGGCGCTGCACAGGGACTTATACAGTATAGATTGCCAGAAGACGATGCGGATGATAAGGTATGGGGAAGAAAAGCAGTGCTGTCAGAAGCAGAGGGGAGGCAATATGATACAGGACATTCATCCGCATCGTCTGGACAACCGATACCGTCCGAGAGAGAAGCCGACAGAGGAGAGCCGCATCCTCTCTTTCACGAAGGAGGGGGTAGTGGTTCGTGTTCTCGAGGGGGCGGAGATCCGCTTTCCGGAGGAGCAGCTTCTGCGCGGGGATCAGTCCGCACTGATGCTCCGGGATGCACGGGAGATCCAGCTCCCGAAGAGAGCGGAGCTTCCGGCGCTGCCGGAGGAGGCATTTCGCTATCTGTTCTCGGTGGATGGGCGGGGATATTTTTTATATGACAGGGAGCTGAATCTGGCGGGGCGCGGATATCGCTGCATTCCGGTGAAGGAGCTTCGGCGGGAGGGCTTCGGCCCGAAGTCCGAGATCTTCGCGGTGGTGACAGGCCTGCAGCTCTTTAACTGGTACCGAAGGAACCGTTACTGTGGCTGCTGCGGCACGGAAACGCTTCCTGATGAGCTGGAGCGGGCAATCCGCTGTCCGGCCTGCGGGAATCTGATCTATCCGCGGATCGTACCGGCGGTGATCGTCGGCGTCATCCATGAGGACAAACTGCTGCTGACGAAGTATGCGAGAGGGTTCCGACCGTATGCGCTGGTCGCGGGCTTTACGGAGATCGGGGAGACGCTGGAGCAGACGGTGGAAAGAGAGGTCATGGAGGAGGCAGGACTCCGTGTGAAGAACATCCGCTACTACAAGTCCCAGCCCTGGGGGATCGTGGACGACATTCTCATGGGCTATTTCTGTGAGGTTGATGGCAGCCCCGAGATCCGCATGGATCGCCTCGAGCTGAGCGTTGCGGAATGGAAGACGCGGGAGGAGATCGAGCTTCAGCCCGACGACTTCTCCCTCACCAATGAGATGATGCTGCGATTTAAGAGAGGGGAGATATAAGCCTGCATCGGGTTCCCTTCGGGCTTGCAGTGCTCCGCGAATCCGTCTTCGCCGGACGCAGATAAAGCCTGCGCCGAGTCGCTCCGGCGTTTCCCCGATGGCAGCTTCTACAATCCTAAGATCAGCTCCCGCGCATAGGGCAGGGTTTCGATCCAGTCGCAGAAATCATGCCATTCGGCGAGCTTGTGATTTTTCCGCGCAAAGTAAATATTGATCAGCGTCTCATAATTCAGGCTCAGAGTCCGGAGCTGCTGATAGGAGCTCGGGAGGAGCTGGATCAGGTCATACCAGTCCTCCTTTTTTTTGCCGTTTTCCAGATAACGGAGCCGGATCTTCTCAAGCTCGGAGACGATATGCCGAAGCAGTGCGAGTCCGTCCGGCGTGAGGTGGTCATGGGAAAAATCCGCGAGCTCGAAGGGCTTCGCATGGATTTTATGCATCGTTGAGGTAGAGTTTGCGACTGTCGCGACCTTGTAGGTGTCATATTCCTTCCACCAATACATCGGCGCGGTGACATCGACGGAGACGAAGACCTGCCGGAGATATTTACGGTGATCCGGGCCGGCGATGCGAAGCCGTTTCGCAAGTGAGAGATCATTCTCTCCGAGTATGTAGTTTCCCTCCGCATCGTAGGCGGAATCCATCCGCGCCCAGGAGTTCATCGGGTTTCGTGCGCCCCGGATCGCATTTTCCAGATTCATCACAGCGGCTTTTTCGATCTTTATCATCAGAAAACTCCTTTTCTCAACGTTTGACTATAGATAAAAACATGATACAGAAAAAAGGAGGAAATGTAAATGCGGGAGGCTCTTATGAAAGTGCATAAAAGAAATTACAGGGCACCGGATACGTCCCGCTGCGGTTTCGTTTTTTCGAACTTCGTACAGCACAGACAGGAAAGCTCTTGTATTGAGATAAATACATGATAATGTCAAAAATATTACAAAAACTATTAACAAAATTATGGGTTAATGCTATAATCTACACAAATGTTAAAAAAATAACATTAAAATCAAAGTGGGTCTTAAAGGACGGCAGGCGCTCTGTCGGCCGTGGAAGAAAGGAGAAATGGATGGCTAGGTTTACATTACCGAGAGATCTGTATCATGGGAAGGGATCCCTTTCCGCATTGAAGGAGCTGAAGGGAAAAAAGGCGATGATCTGTGTCGGCGGCGGCTCGATGAAGCGCTTCGGTTTCCTGGATAGAGCGGAGCAGTATCTGCGTGAGGCCGGTATGGAGGTCGAGCTCTTCGAGGGCATCGAGTCTGATCCGTCCGTTGAGACCGTGATGCGCGGTGCAGAGGCGATGAAGAGGTTTGAGCCGGACTGGATCGTAGCGATCGGCGGCGGTTCCCCGATCGACGCAGCAAAGGCGATGTGGATCAAGTATGAGTATCCGGACTGCACCTTTGAGGATATGTGCAAGGTGTTCGGGATTCCGGAGCTTCGGAAGAAGGCACATTTCTGTGCGGTCTCCTCTACCTCCGGCACGGCTACCGAGGTGACGGCATTCTCCATTATCACTGACTATGCGCAGGGGACAAAGTACCCGATCGCTGATTTCGAGATCACGCCGGATGTCGCGATCGTAGATCCGGAGCTTGCAGAGACGATGCCGAGGAAGCTTGTGGCGCAGACCGGTATGGATGCGATGACGCATGCAATCGAGGCGTATGTATCCACGGCGAATAACGACTTCACGGATCCGCTGGCGATCCATGCGATTGAGATGATTCAGCAGTATCTGGTTCGTTCCTATAATGAGGATATGACGGCGCGGGATGCCATGCACAATGCACAGTGCCTTGCAGGCATGGCATTTTCCAATGCACTTCTCGGCATCGTGCATTCCATGGCGCATAAGACCGGTGCGGTTTTTGCAGATTGCGGCGCACATATCGTACATGGCTCGGCAAACGCGATGTACCTCCCGAAGGTAATCGCCTTCAATGCGAAGGACGAGACCGCGAAGAAGAGATACGGCGTGATCGCCGACTATATGCACCTAGGCGGGGAGACGGACGACGAGAAGGTACAGCTTCTGATCAAGGAGCTTCGTCGTATGAACGACGAGCTGAATATTCCGCACTGCATCCGGCACTACGGTAAGGATGCACTGCCGACAGAGACCGGCTTTGTTCCGGAGGAGGTATTCCTGGAGAGACTTCCGGGTATCGCGGAGAGGGCGATCGCGGATGCCTGCACCGGTTCCAACCCGCGGATCCCGACGCAGGAGGAGATGGAGAAGCTGCTGAAGGCATGCTACTATGATACGGATGTGGATTTCTGAAAACCATAAATAAATCAAAATCAGCGCTGCTCTAAAAGAACGAGAAGTCATGCCGGAGACAGAAATGCCGCCGGCATGACTTTTTTTGTAAAATCAATAAGTATTCCCGCTGTCTCTTATCCGATACAGGGAGCTTGGAAAGAAGGATTGAAGATATCCTGAAATCCTATTATAATGATTCCAGTCAGACACCTATGCCCTGCTGCGTAGGAAGAGCATTTCAACCGCAGGAGTTGTCAATTCATTTTCGTATGGAGGACGAGATGTATAAAATCACAAAAGTTGAGCACTTGGTGGACAAGGACTGGCTCATGGTAGTGGAAGCGCCGTTCGTTGCCAGAAAGGCGGAGCCGGGACAGTTCATGATCGCGAAGCTGGGGGAGCTGGGGGAGAGAATCCCGCTCACGATCGCGGATTATGACAGAGAGGCAGGGACGATCACGATCGTCTTCCAGGTGGTCGGCGTGTCTACCGAGAAGATGAGCAGACTTCGGACAGGGGATTTTTTCACAGATATTGTGGGGCCGCTGGGGATGCCGTCCGAGCTCGTGGAGACGCCGCTCTCGGAGCTTCGGAAGGAGAGCATCCTATTCATTGCCGGCGGTGTCGGTGCAGCACCGGTTTATCCGCAGGTGAAATGGCTGCATGAGCATGGGATCGAAGCGGATGTAATCCTCGGCGCGAGAAGCAAGGATCTCCTGATTATGGAGGAGGATCTCCGGAGGGTCGCGAAGAATGTTTATGTGACAACGGACGACGGCTCTCACGGTGCGAAGGGTGTCGTGACCGATGTGCTGAAGAGACTGGTCAATGAGGACGGAAAGAAATATACGAGGTGTATCGCGATCGGGCCGGTCATCATGATGAAGTTTGCCTGTATTGCAACGAAGGAGCTGGGTATCCCTACGGTGGTTTCCATGAATCCCATTATGATCGACGGTACCGGAATGTGCGGCGCCTGCCGTCTGCTCGTGGGCGATGAAATCAAGTTTGCCTGCGTAGACGGGCCGGAGTTCGACGGACACAAGGTGGACTTCGACCTCGCGATGAAGCGGCAGCGCACCTACAGGGACGAGGAGGGGAAGGCGATGCTGGAGTTCCTCGAGGCGGAGAAGTCCCATGGCGGCTGCGGCAACTGTAACTGATCGGAACTTTGGCTAAGGAGAAGAGAAAATGGCAGGTGTATTAGAGAGAGTTCCTGTTCGTGAGCAGGAGCCGAAGGTGAGAGCGACAAACTTCGAGGAGGTTTGCTTAGGATATAATGACGAAGAGGCAAAGGCAGAGGCGGAGCGCTGTCTGAACTGCAAGAACCCGAAGTGTGTGCAGGGCTGTCCGGTGTCCATTCATATCAATGACTTCATTACCGAGATCAAGAAGGGCGATATAAAGGCGGCTGCCGATGTCATCGCGCTTTCCTCCGCCCTGCCGGCGGTCTGCGGACGTGTCTGCCCGCAGGAGTCCCAGTGCGAGGGGCAGTGCATTCGCGGTATCAAGGGGGAGCCGGTTTCAATCGGCAAGCTCGAGAGATACGTCGCGGATTGGGCGAGAGAGCATGACTATGTCGCTGCGAAGGCGGGCGAGCCGAACGGCAGGAGGGTTGCGGTCATCGGCTCCGGACCGTCCGGGCTGACCTGTGCGGGGGATCTCGCGAAGCTGGGCTATGAGGTGACGATTTTCGAGGCGTTCCATGAGCCGGGCGGCGTACTGATCTATGGCATTCCGGAATTCCGTCTCCCGAAGGACAGGGTCGTGATTCCTGAGATCGAGAATGTCAAGAAGCTCGGCGTGAAGATCGAGACCAATGTGATCGTCGGACGTTCCATCACGGTGGATGAGCTGCTCACGGAGGAGGGCTATGACGCCGTATTCCTCGGAACCGGAGCGGGACTTCCGAAGTTCATGGGGATCCCGGGCGAGCAGGCGAACGGCGTATACTCCGCCAATGAGTTTCTGACCAGAAACAACCTGATGAAGGCATATCGTGAGGATTCCGATACGCCGATCAAGGCAGGCAGGAAGGTAGTCGTGGTCGGCGGCGGAAACGTGGCGATGGACGCGGCGAGAACCGCGCTTCGTCTGGGCGCGGAGGTGCATGTGGTTTACCGTCGTTCCGAGGCGGAGCTTCCGGCGAGACAGGAGGAGGTACATCACGCGAAGCAGGAGGGCATTATTTTTGATCTGCTTCAGAATCCGGTAGAGATTCTCGTGGATGAGGATGACTGGGTGCGGGGGGTGAAGATCGTCCGTATGGAGCTGGGAGAGCCGGATGCCTCCGGACGGAAAAGACCGGTGGAGGTGCCGGGCTCGGAATATGTGCTGGACTGCGACACCGTCATCATGTCTCTCGGCACCTCTCCGAATCCGCTGATCCGGGCGACGACAGAGGGGCTGGAGACCAACAAGTACGGCTGCATTATTGCGAAGGAGGAGAATGGCGAGACCACGAAGCAGGGCGTGTACGCCGGAGGCGACGCGGTGACCGGTGCGGCGACGGTAATTCTGGCGATGGGTGCGGGAAAGGCAGCCGCGCAGGGCATCGACGAATATCTGCGGAGCAGGTAAGCATAGGTGCCGCGCTTTCCAGCGGGAGGCATCAGCATTTATATCGGTACGATACGGCAGAGGGACGGTCTTTCGGGGCTGTCCCTTTTCTTTTGCAAAATCGTTAAAAAAATAGCAATGTTGTTAATTTTTCCGCAAAATCCCCTTGCAAGAATGGAGGACTTGTGGGAAAATATAGGTGCATTTCTGTGGGCGCAGATATCCCCTGCGCCGCCGGAATCAGGACTCCGGCTGCAGGAAGGCAGAGGTTGAGTCATTCATGCCCCGGCATGAAATCGAAAGGAGATTCTTATGACCTATACAAATGAGGTTGAGAACATGTGCCCTGTCGCACAGGGAGTTCATCACGGAGCCGCCCCGATTCCTGAGGAGGGAAAGTGGGTTCAGTCGAAGGAAGTGAAGGACATTTCCGGCTTCACGCACGGCGTGGGCTGGTGCGCGCCGCAGCAGGGCGCCTGCAAGCTTTCTCTGAATGTCAAGGAAGGCGTGATCCAGGAGGCACTCGTGGAGACCATCGGCTGCTCCGGCATGACGCATTCCGCGGCGATGGCGGCAGAGATTCTTCCGGGACTCACGGTTCTCGAGGCGCTGAATACGGATCTGGTATGCGACGCGATCAACACGGCAATGAGAGAGCTGTTCCTCCAGATCGCATACGGCCGCACCCAGTCTGCATTCTCGGATGACGGTCTTTCCGTAGGTGCGGGGCTGGAGGATCTCGGAAAGGGACTTCGCTCGCAGGTCGGCACGATGTACGGCACGCTGAAGAAGGGGCCGAGATACCTCGAAATGGCAGAGGGCTATGTCACCGGTATCGCGCTCGACGAGCAGGATCAGATCATCGGCTATCAGTTCGTAAATCTCGGAAAGATGACCGACTTCATCAAGAAGGGTGACGACCCGACTACCGCATGGGAGAAGTCCAAGGGACAGTACGGCAGAGTCGCAGAGGCTGCGAAGATCATCGACCCGCGCAAAGAGTGATAGGTCAGAAGGAGGAAAAGGATATGGCATTATTTGAAGGATACGAGAGACGTATTGCCCAGATCAATGAAGCTCTCAACAAGTATGGCATTAAGGACATCGAGGAGGCGGAGAAGCTCACGAAGGATGCCGGACTCGATGTATACAATATGGTCAAGGGAATCCAGCCGATCTGCTTCGAGAATGCGGGCTGGGCGTACACCGTGGGCGCAGCCATTGCCATCAGGAAGGGCTGCCGGAATGCCGCAGATGCCGCAGCGGCGATCGGAGAGGGCTTACAGTCCTTCTGCATCCCCGGCTCTGTCGCAGACAACCGCAAGGTTGGACTCGGACATGGCAACCTCGGTAAGATGCTCCTCTCCGAGGACACCGAGTGCTTCTGCTTCCTCGCAGGACATGAGTCCTTCGCAGCCGCAGAGGGTGCGATCGGCATTGCCAACAATGCGAACAAGGTTCGGAAGAACCCGCTCCGCGTCATCCTGAACGGCCTCGGCAAGGATGCCGCGAAGATTATTTCCAGAATCAACGGCTTCACCTTCGTGGAGACCGAGTATGATCCGTATACCAATACCGTCACGGAGACCGGGCGCATCGCATATTCCGACGGGCCGCGTGCCAAGGTCAACTGCTATGGCGCGAACTCCGTTTCCGAGGGTGTTGCGATCATGTGGAAGGAGAACGTCGACGTTTCCATCACCGGAAACTCCACGAACCCGACCCGTTTCCAGCATCCGGTAGCAGGCACCTACAAGAAGGAACGCCTCGAGAACGGCAAGAAGTATTTCTCGGTAGCCTCCGGCGGCGGCACGGGCAGAACCCTGCACCCGGACAATATGGCGGCAGGCCCGGCTTCCTACGGCATGACCGATACCATGGGCCGCATGCATTCCGATGCGCAGTTCGCAGGCTCCTCCTCCGTACCGGCGCATGTAGAGATGATGGGACTGATCGGCATGGGCAATAACCCGATGGTCGGTGCGACCGTGTCGGTGGCGGTTTCGATCGAGGAAGCGGCGAAGGCAGGGAAGTTCTAAAAATATCCTGTAAATAGAAAATGCTGAGAAGCTGAAAGGTACCGTAATCACAGCGATTGCGGTACTTTTTTGGTGTATGGAAGCAGAAAAATGAAATTGGGTGTGGAGCGGCGTGGAAAGCGGTGATTCTGCGTCTGACAAGCGCTATCCCCTGACTTACGCTGTTCCCGGCTGTTCGGCTGTAATCGAGCCTGAATGGGTCTGAAATATGGGAACTAAGTTTGAAATATCGGGATTTATAGTTGATATTACAGGACCCTATACTATAATATAAGATATACTTTAGCACTTACTCGCAGGTTGAGAGAAAGGAATGATACGATGGCTGTAAGCTATAAGAAGCTGTGGCACATTCTGCTTGATCGAGATATGAAGAAAAGGGATTTGCAGGAAGCTGCCGGACTCACAAAATACGCAATCAATAAGCTCAGTCGTGATGAAAATGTAAGCACTGAAGTGCTGGGGAAAATCTGCTCGGCTTTGAATTGCACGACTGACGACATTATGGAGTTTGTTCCCTACGAGAAGTGAGTCCGTTTTATGGGACACTAATCGTTGTATCATAACAGTGGGGTAGTATATCGCCCTTAGAAAAAGAAAAAGGATGGGTTCACAGGATGAATAAGCAACAGCTTGCTCAGAAAATATGGGCTTCTGCAAACCAAATGCGTTCCAAAATCGAAGCGAATGAATATAAGGATTACATACTTGGCTTTATTTTTTACAAGTATCTTTCCGATAAAGAAGTCAAGTTTTTGAAGGAGAACGACTATGACGATGAACTTCTGAAAACTGTATCGGAAGAAGATGATGAAACGCTTAAGTGGGTTCAGGAGAATATCGGTTACTTTATTGCCTATAGAGACCTCTTTTCTACTTGGCTTTCGATGGGTAAGGACTTTGATGTTTCAAATGTCCGAGATGCTCTTTCTGCGTTTAGCCGGTTGATCTCTAATACGCACAAGAAGGTGTTTGATAAAGTATTTGAAACGTTGCAGACAGGGCTTTCCAAATTTGGCGATAGCTCCGGCTCACAAACCAAAACGATCAGCGGGTTACTGACGCTGATAGAAGAATATTTAAATGATGTGGTTGAAAGCCAAGGTAAGCTCTTCGATCTTGTGGCACAGGAGTATCCTGATAAGGATACTGAGGAGTTTATTAACACCTATATGGCAAGCAAGACAAGAAAGAGCATTGACGAGGCAAAAGCCTATGTTAATACAATGGACGCAAAAGAACTTTGGGCGTATTTCACCGAAACAGAAAACTACCTCCTGAAGGAAGGCAAGGCTTTGGAAGGGTTTATGCCGTCTTGGATTGGAGAATTTTACGCTTACTACCAGTGGTACTACAATCTGCCGAGTGCAGAGCTTGTCGAGAAAATCCCCGTGTCCTTTTTGAAAAAGGCGTATGCCGGACTTCACGACTTGGAACTTGATTTGGCAGTGAAAAAAGTGGGTGAAGTGTGATGGCTGTTACTTGCTTTCACAATCCGAATGAAGAAAACGGATATTTAAGCAACTGGTATCCCTCCACATTTACGTTGGATGGCATCACTTTTTCCTCAATGGAGCAGTATATGATGTACCGTAAGGCGGTCTGCTTTGGCGATGATAAAGTTGCCGCACAGATTCTCGCCACGGATAATGTTGCCGAAATCAAAACTCTTGGACGGCTTGTGTCCGGCTATGATGAGAACCTATGGAACGGTGTCCGGCAGATCGTTGTCTATGAGGGGCTTTTGGCAAAGTTTTCGCAGAATTCCGAGTTGAGAGAGCAACTGAAAGGTACGGGAAAGGCATTTCTTGCAGAATGTGCGGTGAAAGACCAGATATGGGGCATCGGTCTGTCAATGCACGACCCTAACAGGCTTGATCGGATAAAATGGCGGGGGCAAAATCTGCTGGGTTATGCCCTTATGATGGTGCGTGAAAGGCTGTAATCAACATATTCTTGGGAACAGCGTAAGTTGTCAGATCTTGCAGAGATAGTCGGTGGCGGAACCCCTGATACGAACAACCCTGCATATTGGGACGGTGATATCGATTGGTATGCTCCAGCAGAAATGGAGGGTCAAAGATATGCTGTTGGTAGTGCTCGGAAGATAACAGAATTGGGTCTGCAAAAGAGTTCAGCGAAGATGCTTCCAGCTCATAGAACTGTGCTCTTCATGAGCCGTGCGGGAATCGGGAAAATGGCTATTTTACAGAGGTCTGCGGCTACAAATCAGGGTTTCCAGTCATTAGTTCTAAGGGGAGGAACAGACCCATATTTCATCTATTCTATGGGAGATAAAATCAAGGATATGGCAGAAGGCGTTGCCTCTGGATTGCCCTTTCTTGAAATCTCCGGGAAGATGCTTGGTAACCTTGAAGTCATGATTCCCGAACTAGATGAACAGAGAGAAATTTCTTCATTCTTCCGTGGTATAGATGATCTTATCACCCTTCATCAGCGTAAGCCATTTTTAATGAAATGGAGGACTTTTGATGCTGACAGAAAGCAAAAGCACAGACTCGTTCTGTGAATATTATGCAAAATGGATTACGGTGTACAAGAAAGGGGCAATCAGAAAAGTGACGATGGATAAGTACCTGATGACTCAAAAATGGCTCGTCAGGCTCATTCCGACTTTGAGAGTATGTGATATGAATCGGATCGCTTATCAGCAGTTGCTGAACGACTATGCTGAGTTTCACGAGCTCCAAACAACGATGGATTTCCATCACCAGCTCAAGGGAGCTATCCTTGACGCTGTTGATGAAGGCTTGATTGAAAGAGATCCTACCCGCAAGGCAATCATCAAGGGAAAGCCGCCGGTTGCTAAGAAAAACAAGTATCTCAATCAGTTTGAGTTGCATACGCTTCTGACCTCACTTAATCTGAAGGATAAGGTGAATTGGGACTACTTTATCCTGCTGGTAGCAAAGACGGGGATGCGCTTTTCTGAAGCATTGGCACTAACCCCCAAAGACTTCGACTTTGCACATCAAACGCTGTTCATAAGTAAGACTTGGGACTACAAGAGAAAGGGTGGCTTCCAGCCTACAAAGAATAAGTCATCCGTGCGGAAAAAACAAATCGACTGGCAAACCGTCATTCAATTCTCTGAATTGGTCAAGCACCTTCCCGAAGACAAGCCCATCTTTGTCAATTCCGCTGTTTATAATTCGACAGTGAATGGCATTCTCAGCAGGCATTGCAAAGCCTGCAACATCCCTGTCATCTCTGTCCACGGATTACGCCATACGCACGCCTCTTTGCTGTTGTTTACAGGTGTTTCCATTGCGAGCGTTGCCCGTCGCCTTGGGCATTCGAGTATGACTACTACGCAAAAAACCTATCTGCACATTATTCAGGAACTTGAAAACAAAGACATTGACTTGGTAATGCGCTCTCTTTCGGGTTTGAGCTAAAATACAAAACCGGCTTGCGCTGATTAAAGGTGATAAAAAAGATGCCATCCGAAAGGGTGGCATCGATTACGAGGTCAAGATACCGGATTCTAAGGCTTCCTCCTTTATCAACAGTATTCCGGGGGATCAGTGTATTGCCTTCCGGAATGAATGGAACAGCAGGCATGGGCAGGAGATTGCCGTGCTTCCGAAAAACACATAAGCTGCTTCATAATGATTTCTCCGCCGCACTGTGACGCTTCCTCCATTTAAGGGGAGTAGAGCCGAATTCACGCAGGAACATGCGGTTGTAGTAGCTCTGCTCCGAGAAGCCGCAGGACAGAGCGATCTGAGAGATGGGCTCTCCCGTATTTTCCAGCAGCTTCCTGCTCATTTCGAGCCGGAAGCTGTTTAGGAATGCAATCGGTGTCTTCTGCGTATAAATGCGGAAGAGAGAGGCGCATTTCGATCGGCTGATGCCGGCGGCAGCTGCGATATCGTCCAGAGAGATTCTTTCCCTATAATGCTCGTAGATGTAAGCCGACATCCTGCGCTGCAGGGAAATGTCGCTTCCATAGGAGGTGAGCGGCTCGTCGCTTGCGATGTAGACCAGATAAAGACGGCGGAAGATCATATGAATATAGGCGATCACGTCCAGCTCATAGCCTGCAGGCTTCTCGCGGATTAGCTCGTAGAGAGAATCAAAGATATCGGAGATAAGCTTCGCATAGCTGTTCCTGCCGTCCATCTGAACATGCGCGAAGTTCTTGTTGCCGATCACCGGCTTTATGTAATGCTCATAGATTTTCTTATTCTGCGAAAGCATTTCCGGATTGATCGTGAGGACATCCAGATCACAGACTGCTTTTTCACTGTTATAGATCCGGTGCAGCTGCTCGAAATTGATGAAGCAGAGCTCTCCGGGATGCAGCAGGAGATCGGAATCATTGACATGACAATGAATGTTCCCGCGGTTGATCCGGATCAGCTCGACCTCGTCGTGCCAATGCAGGAGCTCCTCATGGCTGTTTTCCGCGTCAACGGTTTCTCGTTCCAGCGTGATCGGAAGAAGCTCGAAGCTGTATTTATGCGGACTGACGCTCTTGTTGTGTTCGCCGCTTTTTTTGTGTTCAAAGGAAGAGACCTGCATTTCCGCCCTCCTGTTTATTTCAGCTCTGGATACATGGATCTGCCTCTATCTATAACATAAGGTGACAAATAATACAATATTTCCTATAAAAATAAAATAATATAAAAAATTTGGTAAATAATCCAATATTTATCAATAAAAAGATTATATTATATAAATAAAGTTAGCAATAGCTAATTCTTGCGGCGACAAAGAAGGAAATAAGGAGATTGTCGGGGAGGCAGGGAAAAACAAAGAAAACACAGAAAACAAAGGAGGACTGCAAGATGTCACTGATTAACAAGGAAGTAGCGGATTTCAAGGTACAGGCTTACCAGAATAATGATTTCAAGACGGTCACAAAGGCGGATATCATGGGGAAGTGGAGCGTTTTCTTCTTCTATCCGGCGGACTTCACCTTTGTGTGTCCGACAGAGCTGGAGGATCTCCAGAACAATTACGCGAAGTTCAAGGCGGTGGGCTGCGAAATTTATTCGGTATCCTGCGACACACATTTCGTACATAAGGCATGGCACGACCATTCGGAAAGAATTTCCAAAATAGAATATCCGATGCTGGCAGATCCCACGCAGGCGCTGGCGAAGGATTTCGAGGTGCTGATCGAGGACAGCGGACTGGCAGAGCGGGGCACCTTCGTTGTGAATCCCGAGGGCAGGATCGCAGCGTATGAGATCAATGCGGGGAATGTGGGAAGGAATGCCGACGAGCTGCTGAGAAAGGTAGAGGCGTGCCGGTTTGTGCATGAGCATGGAGATGAGGTGTGCCCTGCGAAGTGGCAGCCAGGCGCGAAGACGCTGAAGCCCAGCCTGGATCTTGTCGGCGCGCTTTGATGGTACGGTAGAGATCAGAGATCGGAGGCAACAAAGAAGCAATCGTGAACGATTGCCTTGAGCTGCTCAAAGCCGCAGGGCTCCCCCGATCTTCGATCGGGGGCAACAATCAGAAAGCCGCGCTGACAGGGAAGCTCAGCGCGGCTTTCTGCGGAGGGAAGCATTATGATAGACAAAAATTTATATGACGCCGTGATAGTGGGCGGAGGACCTGCGGGACTCACTGCCGCGCTCTATCTCGCGAGGGCATGCTATCGCGTGCTCGTCATTGAAAAGGAGAAATTTGGCGGACAGATCACGATTACTGCCGAGGTCGTCAATTATCCCGGCGCGGAGCCGCAGAGCGGCACAGAGCTTACGGAGAAGATGAGAAAACAGGCGGAGAGCTTCGGTGCGGAGTTTCTGCTGGCGGAGGTACAGGGGCTGGACTTCTCGGAGGAGGTAAAGCGGGTCAGGACGACGCGGGGGGAGGTCAGAGCGCTGGGGGTAATGCTCGCGACGGGTGCGCATCCCAGAATGATCGGTTTCCGGGGTGAGTCCGAGTTTAAGGGGCACGGTGTGGCATACTGCGCGACCTGTGACGGAGAATTCTTCTCGGGCAAGGAGGTATTTGTCGTGGGCGGCGGCTTCGCGGCAGCGGAGGAGGCGGTCTTCCTCACGAGGTATGCACGCCATGTGACCGTACTTGTCCGGGAGGAGGACTTCACCTGCGCGAGAGAGGTCGCGGAGGAAACGAGGGCAAATCCCGATATTACCGTCCTGACCAATACGGAGGTGGTTTCGGTCGAGGGCGATTCCATGCTCAGAAGCATCTGCTACAGGAACAACAAAACAGGAGAGGAGACACACTTCCGGCCGGAAAACGGAGATACCTTCGGCGTGTTCGTATTCGCCGGCTATGAGCCCTCCACGGAGCTTGTGAAGGGGCTCGCGGAGCTGGATGCGCAGGGCTATGTGCGCACGGATTTTTCGAATCAGACCAGCAGAGAGGGGCTTTTGCGGCAGGCGACGTGTGCATAAAGCCGCTCAGACAGGTCGTGACCGCTACGGGCGAGGCGGCGCTTGCGGCGACAGAGATGGAGAAATATCTTTCGAAGCAGCGCAGGAAAACGGGGCTGGAAACGGAGATGACGGCGCATCGTGCGAAGGCGCATAAGACGCAGGACAGCGGAAACATCGCCGGCATATCGGAGAACGCAGGACTGCTGGATGAGAAGATGAAGGGGCAGCTCTCGGCAGTGTTTGAAAGGATGAACGGAAAGCTCATCCTCGAGATTCACCCGGATCAGCGGGACATTTCCACAGAGCTAAGGGAATATATGAGGGCGCTGTCGGGTCTGACGGATAAGCTGCGCGTGAGGGAGCTGCCGGTATCGGAGGAGGCAGGGCTCCCCTATGTCAGGGTACTCCATGAGGACGGCAGTCCCTCGGGCATCACCTTCCACGGCGTGCCGGGCGGGCATGAATTCACTTCCTTTGTACTGGGGCTGTACAATGCCGCCGGACCGGGGCAGGCTGTACCGGATGAGGTGAAGGAGAAAATAGGAGGAATCGATGCCGGGATACCGATCACGATCATGGTGAGTCTCAGCTGTACGATGTGCCCGGAGCTTGTGACCGCGGCGGGAAGAATCGCGACGCTGAATCCCGAGGTTAAGGTGGATATCTATGATCTGAACCATTTTCCCGAGCTGAAGGACAGGTATAATGTCATGAGCGTTCCCTGCTTCGTGATCGGAGAGCAGGCGCCGGAATTCGGGAAAAAGAATGTGGAGGAGCTTACGGAGCTGCTTCTGAAGCGGTAGAGAGACGCAGAGGGCGCATCGAAGCCGCCGGATTTTCGGCGGCGGAAACCTTGCAATATAGCACTTGCTGTGCTAACATAATTAGTGTTAACTAATCAAGATATCGAGCTGTCCGGCTCGATATCTTTTGGGGAATTTAGTTAGCTTAGACTAACTAAAAGAAACCCGGGAAACGGATATTCGCAGCATAGTGCGGGAAGGAATCGCAGGATCCGCATCATGGAAAGCACGGAGAAGGGCGTTTCTCATGCGTATTGGGGATGCCTTGTCCGAGGAGAGGGGAATGCTTATGGAAAAGGGAGAGAGAAAAGAGCGAAAACGGTCGGTGCTTTCGGAGCTGCTGGGCTACGCGGGGCATTACAGGAGGCTGACGTATCTGGGAATGACGCTTTCCGGGATTGCGATGCTTCTCGGAATGGCACCGTATATCTGCATCTGGCTTGTGGCGAGGGATCTGATCGCGGCAGCGCCGGACTGGACTGCGGCAAGGCATATTGCAGCATACGGCTGGGCGGCATTTGCCTTCGCGGCAGGCGGAATCGTCGTCTATTTCATGGCGCTGATGTGTACGCATCTCGCGGCGTTTCGAACCGCCGCCAATATTCGGAAGCAGGGGATGGCGCGCCTGATGCAGGCGCCGCTCGGCTTCTTCGACAGCAATGCCTCGGGACTGCTCCGGAACCGCCTGGACGGCGCGGCGGCAGAGACGGAGACCATGCTCGCGCACAATCTGGCGGACATCGCCGGGACAGCGGCGATGCTTGTGGGAATGCTGGCGCTGATGCTGCTCTTTGACTGGAGAATGGGAGCTGCCTGCCTCCTCGCCGCGGTGGTTTCCTTCGCCGCCATGTTTTCCATGATGGGCGGGAAGAACGCCGGGCTGATCGCGGAGTATCAGGCGGCGCAGGATCGCATCAGCAAGGCGGGTACCGAGTATGTCCGCGGCATTCCGGTGGTCAAGATCTTCCAGCAGACGGTATATTCCTTCAAGGCATTCCGGAGGGCGATCGAGGATTACAGTGAGAAAACAGAGTATTATCAGGGAAAGATCTGCCGTCTGCCGCAGTCGATCAATCTGACGGCGACGGAGGGCGCATTCGTCTTTCTGGTTCCGGCGGTGCTGCTGCTCGCTCCGGGGACAGCGGAGGGCAGCTTCCGCATCTTCATCACGAATTTTGTTTTCTATGCGGTATTCTCCGCAATCATTTCGACTGCGCTGGCACGCATCATGTTTGCGGCGGGAGAGTCCATGCTGGCAGGTACGGCGCTTGACAGGATCGATACAGTGATGTCCGCGCCGCGTCTGCAGGAACCTGCTGCGCCGCAGGTGCCGACAGGACATGACATCCGCTTCCGGGACGTCAGCTTCCGCTACGAGGGAGCGGAAGAGCCTGCGCTGCGCGAGGTTTCCTTTCATGTCGAAGCGGGGCAGACTGTGGCGCTGGTCGGGCCGTCCGGCGGCGGCAAGACGACCGCAGCCAGCCTGATTCCCCGTTTCTGGGATGTGACATCCGGCGCGGTGGAGCTCGGCGGCGTGGATGTCCGAAACATCGCACACGAGGTGCTGATGCGGCAGATTGCCTTTGTATTTCAGAATGATCACCTGTTCAGAACCAGCATTCTGGAGAATGTAAGGCTTGCCCGTCCGACCGCCGGCCGTGCGGAGGTGGAGGCGGCACTTGCCGCTGCGCAGTGCGGGGATATTATTGCGAAGCTGCCCGAGGGGATCGATACGCGGATCGGCTCTGAGGGGACCTATCTCTCCGGCGGTGAACGGCAGCGCATCGCGCTCGCCCGCGCGATCCTGAAGGACGCGCCGATCGTAGTGCTGGATGAAGCGACTGCCTTTGCGGATCCGGAAAATGAGGCGCTGATACAGCGGGCGCTTTCGGAGCTGACGAAGGGAAAGACTGTCCTGATGATCGCGCACCGCCTCTCCACTGTCGTCGGCGCGGATCGGATCTTCGTGCTGGACAAGGGACGGCTCACAGAGCAGGGAACGCATGCGGAGCTGCTGGAGAGGGCAGGGCTGTACGCACGGCTGTGGGAGGACTATAGGCGTGCGGTAAGCTGGCATATTTCGACGCAGCCCTCGATCAAAGATCGGGGGAGCCACGCGGCTTTGAACGGTTCAGGGCAATCGCAGGCGATTGCTTCTCTGGGGGAGGTGTGAGGATGTTTGGTGAGAAATTCCGGCGCAGGTATGCGCTCAGCGCCCGGGGCGTACATAATGTAAAGCTGGGGATGTTTTGGACGGTGATTGTAAATCTGGTCGTCATGGGAGGCATGGGGATTCTTTACCTCCTGATGTCCGGACTTATGAATCGGCTTCTGCATGGTGCGTCCCTGCCGGGGCTCCTGTATTTCATGGGGCTGACGGCGGCCTTCCTTCTCCTCTCTCTGCTGACGCATCTCGAGCAGTACAAGGCGACCTACGGGCTGGTGTACGGGGAGGTGAAGACGATGCGAATCGGACTCGCGGAGCGGCTCCGGAAGCTTCCTCTCGGCTACTTCGGCAAGCGGGATCTGGCAGATCTGACCGAGACAATCATGGGGGATGTGAACCGTATGGAGCATGTCTGGTCGCATGTGCTGGGCTATCTTTACGGTTCTTACGTCTCTACCGCGGCGATTGCGATTATCCTCTGCTTCTATGACTGGAGGCTCGCGATCGCCTGTCTCTGGGGCGTGCCGGTAGCGTTTATGCTGCTTTTCGGTTCCCGGCATATCGCGGAGCGAAATGCCGGCAGAACCAAGGCTGCGGCGGTCGCAGTCTCGGACGGCATCCAGGAGACGTTGGAGAATATCCGGGAGATCCATGCTTCGAATCAGGAGGAGAATTATCTCATGAAGCTCTATGAGAAGGTCGACCGCCATGAGAAAATCATGATACACGGAGAGCTTATGACGGGAATTTTCGTCAATGCGGCGAGTACGATCATGCGCCTCGGCGTGGCGACAACCATACTCGCAGGGGCATCGCGTATTCTCTCCGGGCAGGTGGGATTCCTGCTGCTGTTTTCCTTCCTTCTGGTGATCACCCGGATTTATGCGCCCTTTGACCAGAGCCTTGCGCTGATCGCGGAGCTGTTTCTCTCGCAGATTTCCGCGAACCGTCTGATGGAGATCCATGATGCGCCGACCATGGAGGGGGCGGAACGGTTTTCGCCGAAGGGGCACGAGATCGCCTTTCGGAATGTCGGCTTCTCCTATGATGACAAGGAGGTGCTGCACGGCGTGAGCTTCACGGCGAAGGAAGGGGAGGTGACGGCACTGGTCGGGCCCTCCGGCTCCGGTAAGAGTACCTGCGCGCGGCTTGCCGCGCGGCTCTGGGATGTTTCGGAGGGCAGCATTACCGTCGGCGGCATCGATATTTCCACGGTGGATCCGGAGGTGCTGCTGGGCGACTATTCTATGGTTTTTCAGGATGTGGTGCTTTTTGACGATACGGTAATGGAAAACATTCGTCTCGGCAGGCGTGATGCGAGCGATGCGGAGGTGCTCGCCGCCGCGGCTGCCGCGAACTGCGACGAGTTTGTCGGCAAGCTGCCGAAGGGCTATGAGACGGCGATCGGAGAGAATGGAGCGAAGCTCTCCGGCGGCGAACGGCAGCGCATCTCGATCGCCCGCGCGCTCCTGAAGGATGCGCCGATCGTGCTGCTGGACGAGGCGACAGCCTCTCTGGATGTGGAAAATGAGACCAAGGTGCAGGCTGCGCTCTCCCGCCTGCTGACCGGGAAGACCGTGCTCGTGATCGCGCACCGGATGCGCACCGTGGAGGGCGCGGACAAGGTGGTCGTGCTGAAGGAGGGAAGCGTCGTAGAGGAGGGCAGCCCGGCAGAGCTGCTTTCGAGAGAGGACGGTATTTTCCGTCGTATGGCTGAGCTGCAGAAGCTGAGCGCCGGATGGCAGATCGGGGATGAGGAGAGCCTTCTCCCAGTATAGGACTTCTCCGTAAGGATATATAACTTTTAAATTTAATGAAGGTATTTTGGAAAGGGACAAGCTGGTTTATGGCATTGTCCCCTTTTTTATGAGGAAAGATGTTGTATACAAATATTCATAATTTGTGTACAAATAATTGACATAATGTATTCTTGATGCTATAGTGATTTTGGTGATAAAAAGAGGGATTTCATTTAATAAATAGTTGATTCTGTCTTTTTGAGATGTGCTTGGCGGTGATTTTGCCGTTAAAATTAAAGGAGGTAGCATATGAAAAAATTATTAACATGGGTCACTTGCGCAGCAGTAGCTTTAGGAGTTATGGCATGTGGGGGAACCGCGGAAGCAGTGAAGGAAAGCGTGCCTGAAACCACGGCTTCAAAAACAGAAGAGGCATCAGATGCAGATAAGGAAAATAAATATGAAAAAACGGGCATTCCGGTCAAGCTTCGGCTCGGGCATGCGCAGCCGTCGGATTCTATAACCAATAAGGCAGCAAATGACTTTGCAAAACTGGTAGATCAAGCAACAGAAGGGGAGCTGAGTATCCAGGTATATCCTGATAGTACATTTGGTGCAAATGCAGATATGGTATCTGGCGTGGAGAGTGGAGATTTGGATTTTTTTGTCAGTGCTACTGCACAGTTTGCAACGCAATATAAGCCGATTTCTGTGGTGGATGCATGGTATATGTTTAAAGATACGGATCATCTTCTAAGGTTTTATTCGCCGGAATGTGAAGTATACAATCGGCTTATGAATGGAATGAGGGACGCAGTAGGAGTGGATACGTTAGCAAGCTTCTATTATGGGGCACGTCAGATGACGGCGAATAGGACGATAAAGCAAGTTTCTGATTTGAACGGTATGAAGATGAGAGTGGCAAGCGACCCGATGCCTACAGCGTTTTTTAAAGCTCTTGGGGCGGTGCCGACTCCAGTGGCCTATAATGAGACGTATCTGGCATTGCAGCAGAAGGTAGCAGATGGAGAAGAAAATCCTATTATATCCATTCAATCCATGAAGTTTGACGAAGTACAGTCAGATCTGGCGCTTACTTATCATCAGCATCAGATGTTTAATTTTTTTCTGAGTGTAGCAACGGAAAAGGAAAAGCTGAATGAGAACCAGCTTGCCGTATTGAGAATGTGTGCGCAAACCGTAGCGGAGCAGGCAAATATGGATGCTATAGCGGCGGAGAAATCAATGATTGAAGCAGAGAGGTCAAAGCTTACGGTTACAGAACCGGATTTAGAGGAATTCCGCACGGTTTGTCAGTCGATTTATCCGGAATTTGAAGAAATCTGGGGACAGGGGGTTGCGGATTCGATTCAGAAGCTCGCGGAGTAGGAACAGTGCGGGATATTTCGCTCTTTCCCTGAAATGCAGAAAGGATGATGCATGCTTGAAAAAAATGGATCTATTTGAAGAACATCTTACGGTGATACAAAAATATTTTCTGGTTATATGCCTTGCGTTTATGGCAATATCTATGTTTCTGGCAGTGATATTTCGTTATTGTTTTAATTCACCGCTGGCATGGACAGAGGAAGTGCTGAGCCAGATGCAGGGAGCGCTTGCTTTTCTGGGGATTGGGTACTGCTGGCATTACAAGGCGCATACCCGCGTACTGATTTTACATGACAAACTTCCCTTAAAGGTACAGTATTGGCTTGACTTTATTTCAAATGGGTTTATTGTCTATTGCCTTTTTCGACTGCTGTTTATCCTGCCGAAATATATGAAAACCAAGAATGCTTCTCTGACAAGTCTGCCGTGGATGAATTACAATGTGTTTAATTGCTTTATTCTATTTGGTTTTTTGCTTGCTGTGCTGTATATCGGGATGGATGAGGTGCGTTTGTTGAATCGGATTCTGAACAAGAGTACATCCAATACAATTTAGGAGGATGTGTATGCTGATACTATTTGGAGCTTTTTTTGTCCTGCTCATGATTGGTATGCCGGTGGCATTTAGCATGCTGTGCAGTGCGGTTCTGTATTCTACAATTTATGGGGAAAGCATCAGTATGGTATTCACCAGAGTAGCAGCCGGCCCGGCTTCATTTACTCTGATGGCGTTGGCATTCTTTATTCTTGCGGGAAATATTATGAATAATGGAGGTGTAACAGATCAGATTTTCGGGTTTTGCAAAAAACTGATAGGATGGGTTCCGGGGGGATTGGCGCATGCAAATGTATTGGCTTCTGTGATTTTTGCGGGAATGTCGGGAGCTGCGGTGGCAGATGCCGGAGGCTTGGGTGCGATCGAGGTGAAGGCAATGCGGGATGATGGGTTTGATGATGAGTTCAGTGTTGCAGTCACAGGGGCATCCTCTATCATCGGGCCGATTATTCCTCCCAGCATTCCTGCTGTGGTATTTGCGGTGGCAGCGGGTATCTCGGTTGGAAAATTGCTGATTGGGGGGATTTTGCCGGGGCTGCTGCTTGCACTGGTTATGATGATTTATATCTATTTTGTGAGTAAAAGGAGGAACTACGTAAAACATCGATTCGAGGGATTTCGTTCACTTGGAAGTGCATTTATGCGTTCGCTGCCGGCCTTGCTTACACCGGTCATTATTTTGGGCGGAATCATGTCCGGAGTTTGTACCCCCACAGAGGCTTCTGCGATTGCGGTTTTCTATGCGCTTGTTTTGAGCTTGACAACCAGGAATTTGAGTATAAGGGATTTGCCTGAAATTCTGGATGAGACAATTCTGACTACAATGTCGGTTTTGTTTATTGTCGGCTGTGCAAATGCGCTGGCATATCTGGTGACAATAGCGCAGCTGCCGCAGACTTTGCTGAGATTTTTCGGGACATTTATCACAAATAAATATACTTTTTTACTGCTTATCAATTTATTTCTCCTGATTGTCGGGATGCTGATGGAATCTCTTTCCGCACTTACGCTTCTGACGCCGATCCTTGTTCCTTTGGCCAATATTTATGGGATTGATACGATTCACTTTGGCATCATAATGATTCTGAATCTGATGCTGGGGATGCTGACACCTCCTGTAGGAATGGTGCTGTTTGTATTGGCAAGAATGACTGCGGTTCCGTTTGAGAAGATCTGTAGGGCGATGATGCCGTTTATTGTGATGTGTTTGATTGCGTTACTGATCATTGCGGTTTTCCCGCCGATAGTACTGCTGCTTCCCAATATAATGATTAAATAGGAGAGAAGAAATGGCATTGTTTGAATTTCATAAGGAAGAACTGGATGGAGAGATCAGAGAGGGTGTAAGAAAAACGCTGAAGTATTTGGATGAAAAAATGAAAGATAGAGGCTTGTTCGAAAAGGTTCTTGATGCTTGGACATTTTCGCTACAGCTGAATGGATGGCGTGCGATTGAAGAAATGCCGGGATCCGGTATGCCGGAAGCTTCGGCACTGGGAGATCAATCCATGCACATTCGGGTCGTGATTCTGACCGCGATGGATATATATAAAAATCTGAAGAAGGCATACGATATGGACTTTGGGTTAAATGAGGACATGCTGATGGCGTGTGCCGCGCTTCATGATGTGGGAAAGCCGTATGAATATAATAGGGATCTTAGGCTGAAATGGGAGGAAAATGACAAGGAGTATGGACTTCCGAATTTACGGCATCCTTCATACGGAGTCTTTGTTGCGGCTGTGTGCGGACTTCCGGAGGAGGTTTTGAATGTGTGCGGCTATCATAGCCCGGAGGGGCGCTTTATAAAAAGGAGCGCATATGGAGAAATCATACATTATGCTGATGATGGAAGCTGGTTTTCGTTGGCAAGGCTTTGCAGCCTGAATATCCCCAGGCTGTAAAGAAAAGAAGGAAGACTGCGGGTTCGCGAAGAGACAGTGCGATCCAAAGCATTGAAAGATAATTTTGACACTCCTGTTATAGGAGTATTATACTTAAATGGTTTGGAGGAAAATGAGGATACGGGGAGAAGCGGATGGCTGAGAGTCAAAAAAAAACCAGCTTAAAGGATCAGGCATATAAAATTATCAAAGATAGAATTGTGAATTGCCAGTATGCGCCGGGGGTGATTCTGAATGAGGCGGAGCTTGCGGATGGATTGGAGCTGAGCAGGACACCTCTTAGGGAGGCGATCAACAAATTAGAATCGGAGAGATTTGTGAGTACGATCCCTAAGAGAGGGATTCTTGTAGCTCCCGTTACGCTGAACGATGTTCTGCAGGTTTTTCAAACAAGAGTGGTGACAGAGCCGATTACCTTGAAGATGGCCGCCCCTTATCTGGAGAAGACAGAGGTACAGCGATTTTATGATAAGTTTCAGAATACGAAGGAGGTTTTGAATAGCTTTCGTCTCGATACGGCAATGCATCTATTCATCATCGAGAATTGCGGAAATCAATATTTGATCGATATGATGCATAGAGTTTTTGAAGAAAACACCAGGATTATCCTTTCCAGTAAGCAGAACCAACTTCATATACATGATGCCAGGCAGGAGCATTGTGAGATTCTCCGGCTTATTTTGCAAGATAGCTTGGAGGAGGCCTGCAATGCCCTGAGACAACATGTGGAATCCTGCCGTAACGCCGCGCTTGACTTTTTCTGTAATATTCAGAATAAGGGGGCGTTTAATGAAAAACAGGAGCTATCCTATAAAAATGAAATTAAGTTATATGAGAAGAGCATTCATTGAAAATGGAATGTCAGTCGTTTTCTTTGGGATATCCGGGGGGGGGAACGGAGGGGGATGAGAATATAAAATATTGATTCCCGTTTCGATGGAGGTCTGTATGGTAAGATTACATAGCGAATTGGATGTGATAACGAAAGAATCGCCGTTTAATGGTGTCGGTAGAATAACGGTAAAAGAGATTTTGAGCGGCTCGGAAGAGATGTATGGAAAAGGTCGGGTTTTTGCCCATACGAAAGTATATCCGGGTAGCAGGATCGGGCTGCATAGGCATGTAGGGGATGCCGAAGTGTATTATATCCTCTCCGGATCAGGAAGGTATAATGATAACGGAAAAATCATTGAAGTACATCCCGGGGATGTGTGTTATTGCAGAGATGGGGAAGCGCATTCCATAGAAGCAATGGAGGAGCCTGTTGAGATGATTGCTCTGATATTGTATCATTGATCTTCGGCAAAATTTTACGAGTTAAAAAAATTATATGTTAATAAATTATAAATAAAAAATATTTATTATACATATAAAAAATAATGTGATAGAATGAGCGGCAGGTTATTCAAAAAACCTGCCGTCTTTTTTGCGGGGAATGGGAAATAGGAGGAGAGAATATGAGCAGAGTCTATAATTTCAGCGCGGGACCGGCAGTGCTGCCGGAGGAGGTTCTGAGAACCGCGGCGGCGGAGATGCTGGAATACGGAAGCTCCGGGATGTCTGTGATGGAGATGTCGCACAGATCAAAGGACTTCACCGATATCATAGAGGAGGCGGAGCGGGATCTTCGGGAACTGATGGCGATCCCGTCCGATTACAAGGTGCTGTTTTTGCAGGGGGGCGGCAACACCCAGTTTGCGATGGTGCCGATGAATCTGATGAAAAACAGAGTGGCGGATTATATCGTGACGGGGCAGTGGGCGAAGAAGGCGGCGAAGGAGGCGGAGCTTTACGGCAGAGTGAATGTCGTGGCGAGCTCCGCGGACAAGACCTTTTCCTACATTCCGGATCTCTCCGACCTCGCGATCAGTGAGGATGCGGACTACGTATATATTTGCCAGAATAATACGATTTACGGAACGACGATCAAAACGCTTCCGAATACGAAGGGAAAGACGCTGGTTTCGGACATTTCCTCGATGTTCCTCTCTGAGCCGATGGAGGTATCGAGATACGGAGTGCTCTGGGGCGGCGTGCAGAAGAATGTCGGTCCTGCGGGCGTGACGATCGTCATTATCCGGGAGGATCTGATTACAGAGGAGGTGCTTCCGTACACGCCGACGATGCTTCGCTACAAGACGCACGCTGACAACGCATCTCTCTACAATACGCCGCCCTGCTATAAT
>NZ_JABXYT010000001.1:1762500-1982500 GCF_013394775.1 Oribacterium sp. oral taxon 102 | reverse complement strand
ACTGTGAAGGAAAGGTGAAAAGAACCGAGGGATCGGAGTGAAAGAGAACCTGAAACCCTATGTTTACAAGCTGTGGAACACCGAAAGGTGAACCGCGTACTTTTTGTAGAACGGTCCGGCGAGTTATATATACTGGCAAGGTTAAGGGCTTAAGGCCTGAAGCCGAAGCGAGAGCAAGTCTTAAGAGGGCGTAAAGTCAGTAGGTATAGACCCGAAACCGGGTGACCTATCCATGTCCAGGATGAAGCTAAAGTAAAATTTGGTGGAGGTCCGAACACACATCCGTTGAAAAGGGTGGTGATGAGGTGTGGATAGCGGAGAAATTCCAATCGAACCCGGAGATAGCTGGTTCTCCTCGAAATAGCTTTAGGGCTAGCCTCGTGGTAAAGTCTTATGCAGGTAGAGCACTGAATTCTTGAGGGGGCGTCAAAGTCTACCAATAGATATCAAACTGCGAATGGCATGAAGATATACACGGGAGTCAGACTGCGGGATATAAATTCCGTAGTCAAAAGGGAAACAGCCCAGATCTACAGCTAAGGTCCCCAAGTGCATGTTAAGTGGTAAAGGATGTGGGATTTCACAGACAACTAGGATGTTGGCTCAGAAGCAGCCACACATTCAAAGAGTGCGTAATAGCTCACTAGTCGAGAGGTCCTGCGCCGAAAATTAACGGGGCTGAAACATGACACCGAAGCTTAGGGATGACGAAAGTCATCGGTAGAGGAGCATTGAAAGCTCACAGAAGCGGTACCGGAAGGAGCCGTGGAGGGCTTTGAAGAGAGAATGCCGGAATGAGTAGCGAGATGGAGGTGGGAATCCTCCAGGCCGAATATCTAAGGTTTCCAGGGTAAAGCTGATCTGCCCTGGGTAAGTCGGGGCCTAAGGCGAGGCTGAGAAGCGTAGCCGATGGACAACTGGTTTAGATTCCAGTACCTTACTGTATCAGAACTGTGGGGACACATGGAGGAGGAGAGAGCCGGGAAAGAAAAGACCGGTGCAAGCGTGGGAGGAGCCAGGCAGGAAAAGCCGTCTGGCAATCCGAGGACGCGATGCGGAGCGAAGAAAAGTAGCGAAGCTCTCAGAGTCCGTGGCGAGAAAAGCCGCTATTGTGTACAGTAAGCCCGTACCGCAAACCGACACAGGCAGATGAGGAGAGAATCCTAAGGCCGGCGGGAGAAGCATTGTTAAGGAACTCGGCAAAATGACCCCGTAACTTCGGGAGAAGGGGCGCCCACGAGAGTGGGCCGCAGAGAAAAGGCTCAAGCAACTGTTTAGCAAAAACACAGGTCTATGCGAAACCGTAAGGTAAAGTATATGGGCTGACGCCTGCCCGGTGCTGGAAGGTTAAGAGGAGAGGTTAGCGAAAGCGAAGCTTTGAATTGAAGCCCCAGTAAACGGCGGCCGTAACTATAACGGTCCTAAGGTAGCGAAATTCCTTGTCGGGTAAGTTCCGACCCGCACGAAAGGCGTAATGATTTGAGCGCTGTCTCAACAATGCACCCGGTGAAATTGAAGTGCCAGTGAAGATGCTGGTTACCCGCGCCAGGACGGAAAGACCCCATGGAGCTTTACTCCAGCTTGACACTGGGATTCGGTAGTGAATGCACAGGATAGGTGGGAGACTAAGAAGGAAGAACTTCGGTTTTTCCGGAGTCGCTGTTGGGATACCACCCTTTTGCTATTGGATTTCTAACCGGGAGCCGTGAACCGGCACCGGGACACTGTCAGGCGGGGAGTTTGACTGGGGCGGTCGCCTCCGAAAGGGTATCGGAGGCGCTCAAAGGTTCCCTCATAATGGTTGGAAACCATTAGAAGAGTGCAAAGGCAGAAGGGAGCCTGACTGCGAGGGTGACGGCCCGAGCAGAGTAGAAATACGGACTTAGTGATCCGGTGGTATGAAAGTGGGATTGCCATCGCTCAACGGATAAAAGCTACCCTGGGGATAACAGGCTGATCTCCCCCAAGAGTTCACATCGACGGGGAGGTTTGGCACCTCGATGTCGGCTCATCGCATCCTGGGGCTGAAGTCGGTCCCAAGGGTTGGGCTGTTCGCCCATTAAAGCGGTACGCGAGCTGGGTTCAGAACGTCGTGAGACAGTTCGGTCCCTATCCGGCGCGGGCGCAGGAGATTTGAGAGGAGCTGTCCTTAGTACGAGAGGACCGGGATGGACTGACCTCTGGTGGACCTGTTGGGAATCAATCCCATAGCAGGGTAGCCAAGTCGGGGAAGGATAAACGCTGAAGGCATCTAAGCGTGAAGCCTGCCTCAAGATGAGATCTCCCATCGAAAGAGTAAGACCCCTTAGAGAGAATGAGGTAGATAGGGCTGAGGTGTAAGTGCTGCAAAGCATTCAGCTGACAGCTACTAATAGGTCGAGGGCTTATCCAATGTGGAGATGTTTCGCTGGATACAGGATGAATATGCAGGTATGTGGTTTTCAAGGCACGAAAATAAGGCCTGGTGGCTCAGTTGGTTAGAGCGCCGCCCTGTCACGGCGGAGGTCGTCGGTTCGAACCCGATCCGGGTCGTAAAGAAAGAGTGCAGTGGTTTCCGTCAGGGAGCTGCCGCACTTTTTTCTATTTTCTAATATCCCGACGGGAATAGGATTCAGAGAATAACAAGATTGGCGAAGCACGGATCCTCCAGCTCATAGACTGTCCCGGAACGGAGACCGAGCACGGTCGGGCGCAGCTTAAAATGCGCTCCCTGTGCGATCACCCGCGCATATTCTCCGTTGCTCAGCTCGACGACGGTATCGACCGGGTAGAGCAGCATGGAATCGATAAAGGCGTTCATGATTTCAACATCCAGCTCCTCATACATGGACATCAGGATTTCGACGCATTCTCGGGGCGTCTTGGCATTTTTGTAGGGACGGCTCGTGGCGAGCGCGTCATAGACGTCTGCGACGCCGAGAATCCGTGAATAGGGGAAGATGTCAGACTGTGAAATTCCGTAGGGATAACCGGTTCCGTTCAGCTTTTCGTGATGCTGGAGCACGGCGACCGCAGAAGCAATCGGTATATCAGGGTTGTCCTTTATCATTTCGAAGCCGTAAAGCGGGTGTTTCTTTATGATTTCGAACTCCTCCGGTGTGAGTCGGGAAGGCTTGTTCAGGATGGAATCCGGAATCCTGATCTTGCCGAGATCATGCAGAAGTCCGGCGGCTCCGAGCTCGTGGAGCTCCCGTGCCGTCATTCCCAGCTTCTTTCCGATTACCATGGAGAGCGTGGCAACATCAACGCTGTGCTTGTAGGTATACTCGTCGGAGACCTTCAGCGCGCTGATGTCCACCAGCATGGATTCATGCTCCTCTACTGCCTGCAGGAGTACGTCTGCGATGCTGCTTGTCGTGGAAGCGAGCTCCCTCGGATCCGGCGTATGATAGATGTTCTGGATGCCGGTGAGGATATGCTCCCGCATACTGTCGGTGAATTCCACTCTGGCAGGATCCGAACGATAGAGCCGCTCTGCCGTTCGTGCCTTAGCGGAATTCGGTCTTGCGCCTGAGGGAGGGGCTTCTCGTTTCTCGCCCTCCTTCTTCGGCTGTGCTCTTCGGATATAGACGACAGTGATGCCCTTTCGGAGCAGACCGTTGATAATGAAGCTGCTGAGGATGGTGCCGGGCTCAAGCAGAGCCCTGCCATACTGATCGAGAATCGGGCTGTCTGTCATCATGCCCGGCTTCAGCGAACGAGTAGCGATCTGCTCCATTTGCTTCATCTCCGTACCCTTTCCATATATTGAATGGAATATGCGCTGAAACGGCATATACTGCATAGACACTGCGCTGCTTTGTTTCCTAGCGCTTCCTGTAGCATCAATAAGAATCTTATGTATCAAATTTTAAATGAATCAATAAGATTCGTCAATATAAAATGAGAATAATTCTTAAAATTTTTGCAATGTAAATGGGAATTCTATCTCCGTGAGCCTGTACAATATGACGAAAGAGACGGAACTCGTGCAGGGATAATTCTTACAGACAGGAGGAAAGTTCTTTTACCATTCGTCCTGTTTTCTGCTATGATAGGAAACGGCGGAGGGGCAATACCGTTCTGTGAAACGTACGAATCCCCGCCGGCGGATTATCGCGGGCATGGAACTGCGGTTATCTGCGCGGCTTCTGCGGTCAATGATCGCAGGCAGGTTAGGAAACGACAGGTGGGAAAGAGCCTGCAAAGGAGATTGCATGGGTGGATTTTTCGGCGTAGCTTCAAAGGAAGATTGTGTGTTTGATCTGTTTTTCGGGACGGATTACCATTCCCACCTGGGAACGCGACGAGGGGGGCTGGCGACCTACTCGCGGGAAACAGGCTTTGATCGTACGATTCACAATATTGAGAATTCTCCGTTTCGTACGAAATTCGAAAAGGAGATCAATGGGATGAGGGGAAATCTGGGGATCGGCTGTATCTCAGACTATGACCCGCAGCCGCTGCTGATCCGTTCTCATCACGGCACCTATGCTCTGACCACTGTGGGCAGAATCAACAATATCGAGGTGCTCCTCAAGCAGGTGTTCCGGGAGAATCGGATGCACTTTTTCGAGATGACCAGCGGCGAAATCAACCAGACGGAGCTGGTCGCGGCGCTCATCAACCAGAAGGATAATCTGATCGAGGGGATTCGCTATGCGCAGGAGCTCGTCGACGGCTCCCTGTCATTGCTCTTACTGACACCGAAATGCGTCTATGCTGCGAGAGATCCGCTAGGGAGAACGCCGGTCGTGATCGGAGAGAAGGAGGAGGGGTACTGTGCGTCCTTCGAGGCATTTGCTTATCTGAATCTCGGGTATCACGATTATAAGGAGCTGGGGCCGGGAGAGATCGTGGCGATGCGTCCGGAGGGGGTCGTGACGCTGCATGCACCGGGAAAGAAAATGAAGATCTGCACCTTTCTCTGGGTTTATTACGGCTACCCCTCCTCGAAGTATGAGGGAGTTTCCGTCGAGGAGATGCGCTATCGCTGCGGAGAAAATATGGCGAAGCGTGATGGCATGACGAGAGAGGAGATCGACATTGTCGCCGGTGTGCCGGATTCCGGTACGGCGCATGCCGTCGGATATGCCAATGCCTCCGGCGTGCCGTTTTCGAGACCCTTCATCAAATACACCCCGACATGGCCGCGTTCCTTCATGCCGCCGACGCAGAAGAAGCGGGATATGATCGCAAGAATGAAGCTGATACCGGTGCATGAGCTGATTAACGGACGCCGCATCCTGCTGATCGACGATTCTATCGTCCGCGGGACGCAGCTTCGGGAAACCACGGAGTATCTCTATGATACCGGCGCGACGGAGGTACACGCCCGCCCGGCGTGTCCGCCGATTCTTTTCGGCTGCAGGTATCTGAATTTTTCCCGCTCTACGGGCGAAATGGAGCTGATTGCCCGCCGTGTTATCGCGGAGGCGGAGGGAGAGAAGGTGGAACGGGTTTTGCTTGAGGACTATGCCGCTCCGGATTCCGATCGTTACCGGAGGATGCTGGAGGGGATCTGCAGGAAGATGAAATTCAGCTCACTGAAATTTAACCGTCTTGACGATATGCTGGATGCCGTCGGGATTGACAGGGAGAAGCTCTGCACCTACTGCTGGGATGGAAGAGAGTAAGATTTGGTGCAGATGAAAAAAACATGTAAAGTGAAACAGGAGCTGATTTTCTCCGATGTGCTGCTTCGCTGGTATCAGGAGAACCGCCGTATCCTGCCGTGGCGGGAGGATCCGACACCTTATCATGTCTGGATCTCGGAGATCATGCTGCAGCAGACGCGGGTGGAGGCGGTGAAGTCCTATTATGCGCGATTCCTCGCGGAGCTGCCTGATATCGCATCCCTTGCCGCATCGGAGGAGGATCATTATCTCAAGCTCTGGGAGGGACTGGGCTATTACAGCCGCGTGCGGAACCTTCACAGAGCGGCGGGGCAGCTTATGGCAGAGCATCAGGGCAGGATGCCGGATACCGCGGAGCAGCTCCTTCGGATTGCCGGCATCGGCCCCTATACTGCGGCGGCGGTCGCATCCATGTCCTTCGGAGAGCGGATTCCGGCGATAGACGGGAATCTGCTGCGCTGCTTTTCCCGTCTCAGCGCTTATTCCGGAAGCCTGCGGGATCGGAGCGGACGGCAGGCGGCATACCGTTTCTTTTTGGACAGAATGCCGCCGGAGAGCCGCGGCGGGATGCCGCGCAGGAATGAGGACGGTATACTGCAGGATGCGCTCTGGAATCCCTGCGGTGCGTTCAATCAGGCAATGATGGATCTCGGCGCGATGATCTGTCTTCCGAACGGACAGCCGAAGTGCGGGGCTTGCCCATTGGCGGTTTTTTGCATCGCGCATCGGCTCGGTCAGGAGGGGGATTTTCCCGTAAAGGAGGAAAAGAAGCCGAGAAGGGTCGAAAAAAGAACGGTCTTTCTGCTCCGGCGGGGAGAGGAAATCGCGCTTCGGAAGCGTCCGGCGCGGGGGCTTCTGGCAGGGCTTTATGAGCTCCCGAATACGGAGGGAACGCTGACGGAGACGGAAGCCCTGCAGTACCTTTCGGGGCTGGGGATCGCTCCGCTCCGCCTGCGGCGGCTCCCCCCGGCAAGGCATATCTTCACGCATAAGGAATGGGATATGAGCGGCTACGAGGTATTCATAGATGAGCTCGCGCCGCTGGGCGCTCCGGGGAAGGGGGAGGTGCGGTGCGAGGACAGTGCGGCATGGGCAGACAGAAAGAAGCAATCACAGGCGATTGCTCTGAACCGCTCAAAGCCGCGTGTCTCCCCTGCTCAAAGATCGGGGGCAGAGGAGACGGCGGGCGGGATTTTCTTCGCCCCGCGCGCGGCAATACGGGAGCGGTATCCCGTTCCCTCCGCCTTTTCCGCATATACGGTATTGTTCTAGGAATGTACCTGGATAAGTCCCCCGTCAAGAGCACGAAGCGATGCGTAAACATCGCAAGAATGATTCGGAGGCTTCTTTATGGTATACTGAAAAAGAGACGGATGAGCATGGGAAAGGAAGGAAACAATGGCAGAGAACCGGGAGGGGCTCCCGCGGTATCTCGAGATCTACCGGCGGCTCCGGCAGGATATCACAGAGGGGCGCTACCGCTTCGGGGAGCGGCTTCCGTCCAAGCGGCTGCTCGCGTCGGAGAATGCTGTCTCCGTTATTACTGTGGAGCACAGCTATGACCTCCTGCTGGAGGAGGGCTATGTCGAATCAAGGGAACGGAGCGGCTATTTCGTCTGTTATCGGGAGGACTTTTCCTTTCCGGTGGCAGAGTACGGCGGAGCTGCCTGCTTCGGGGCGGCAAAGCCGGAGAGCGGATCGGAATGGGATCGTATGGATATGGAGCGTCCGGAGGAGGAAAGCACAGAAAATGCAGAGGGAATCCCATTTACGATCCTCGCGAAGACGATCCGCCGCGTGCTTTCCGAGTACGGGGAACGGATCTGTCTGCGCTCTCCGGGCAACGGCGTGACAGAGCTTCGGGAGGCGATCTCGGAGTATCTCCGCCGCAGCCGCGGCATCAGCGTAGCATCGGAGCAGATCCTGATCGGCGCCGGCGCGGAATATTTGTACGGTCTGCTCGTGCAGATGCTGGGACGGGAGCGGATCTATGGACTGGAGCATCCGTCCTATGAGAAGATCGAGCGGATTTACCGGAGTATGGGCGCGGTCTGCGAAAGGCTCGCGCTGGGAAAGGACGGGATACTTTCGGAGGAGCTGAAGCGGACGAGGGCGGGAGTGCTCCATGTGACACCCTTTAACAGCTTCCCGAGCGGAATCACGGCGAGCGCCTCGAAGCGGAGGGAATACATCCGCTGGGCAGAGTCCAGGGGGGCGCTGCTTGTGGAGGATGATTTCGATTCCGAGTTTTCGATGTCCAGCAAGGCGGAGGACACGCTTTTCTCGCTGGAGCCGGAGCATACGGTGCTGTATATGAACAGCTTCACGAAAACGATCGCGCCCTCTTTCCGAATGGCATATCTGCTGCTCCCGAAGGCACTGCTCAGGGAGCTTCGGGAGCGGATCAATTTTTATTCCTGCACGGTGCCCGTTTTTGAACAGTTCCTGCTGGCGGAGCTGATACGAAACGGGGATTTCGAGCGGCACATCAATCGGGTTCGAAGACGCCGCCGGCAGAGAAGGGAAGGAGAATAGTATGAAATGGAAGCAATGGATACGGACGCTGGCGGCGCTTCGCCTGGTTTTCAGCTGCGCCGGAGAGTTTTCCCGTCTCCTGGGGGGCGCAAGCGTTGTCTTTCTCTGGGATCAGCTCTTCAAGCATTCGATCGATGCGGAGCCGGAAGAGAATTTCCCGCGGGAGCTCCCTCTCGGCAGGGGCAGGGTCGGTATTGTCCGCGCACATAACAGGGGCTTCTCCCAGGGGCGGCTGGAGCACTTTCCGGAGTTTGTGCGCCTCTTCTCTTTCGGACTGACTGCATTTCTGGCAGGGGTCATGCAGGCCTACTGCATGGTATTCCCGCGGAAGCATCGGATCGAGAAGCTGGGCGCTATGCTCCTTCTCGGCGGAGCGATCTCCAATACCTATGACCGCATTGCACACGGCTTCGTGACAGACTACCTGCATATTCGTGTCGGCGCGCTGAAGAAGTCTATTGTGAATCTCGGAGATATCGCCATTACGGGCGGTATGGCGGTCTACCTGCTCGGCACGCTTCTGTCGCTTCTCCGCGGAGAGGATCATGGAGAAGCGTAGGGCTTTCCCTTGTATCCTTTGGACGGCTATGCTAAAATACTATGCGCCTGTGCTTTATGCTCTGAGAGCGGCACAGAATTCAGAGAAAAAGGAAGTATGAGATGAACAGGAAAGTAAAAGGGCTTCTGGGGCTGCTCGTCCTGCTGGCGGTCACCGCAGGCTTCTGCCTGCTCGGCTATCGCGGGGCGAAGGACATCAAGCTGGGCCTCGACCTGAACGGCGGCGTATCCATCACCTATCAGACGGTGGAGGAGAACCCTACCAACGAGCAGATGTCGGATACGGTGTATAAGCTCCAGCTGAAGGCGCAGAGCTATTCCACGGAGGCGCAGGTCTATCAGGAGGGCGCAAACCGGATCAATATCGACATTCCGGGCGTGACGGACGCGAATAAGATTCTCGCCGAGCTCGGGGAGCCGGGCACGCTTCAGTTTATGGACAGCGCGGGAACCGTGCTTCTGACCGGTGACGATGTGAAGAACGCGCAGCCGCGGATGTCGAATGGGAATGGCACGAAGGAGTATTCCATCTCGCTGACCTTTACAGAGGCGGGAGCCGCGAAGTTCGCCTCCGCAACAGAGGCGAATCTCGGCAAGCCGATCTATATCGTATACAACAACCAGCTGGTTTCCGCACCGACTGTACAGGCGGTGATCACCGGAGGCGAGGCGAGCATCACCGGGATTCAGGGCTATGAGGAGGCGACGACGATCGCATCTACAATCCGTATCGGCGCGCTGCCGGTACAGCTCACGGAGCTCCGTTCCAATGTAATCGGAGCGACCCTCGGCCAGGAGGCGATCTCGACCTCCTTAAAGGCTGCGGCGGTCGGTATCGCGTTGGTAATGCTTTTTATGCTGCTGCTATACCGGCTTCCGGGGCTTGCGGCGTCAATTGCGCTGCTGCTCTATATCGGGCTGGAGCTCGTGCTGCTGCAGGCGTTTGAGATCACGCTGACGCTACCGGGGATTGCCGGTATTATCCTCTCTATCGGAATGGCAGTGGATGCGAACGTCATCATCTTCACTCGCATCAAGGAGGAGATCGGTCTCGGCAGCAATGTAGAGGATGCGGTTAAGGCGGGCTACAGTAAGGCGCTCTCCGCGATTCTGGACGGAAATATCACGACCCTGATTGCAGCGGCGGTGCTCTACATAAGAGGCTCCGGCACCGTCAAGGGCTTCGCCTCGACGCTGGCGATCGGTATCGTGATTTCTCTGATTACCGCGCTCTTTGTGACCCGCGGCATCATGAACGCTTTCTTCGCGATGGGCGCGGACAAGCCGCTTTTCTACGGCAGCAAGGGCAAGAGCAGGGTCTTTGACTTCATTGCATTCCGTAAGCTCGCGTATACGATCTCCGCGATCGTTATTCTCGGCGGCTTTGTGTTCATGGGCATGAACCGGCAGAGAATCGGAAGCGTATTCAACTTTGATCTTGATTTTCAGGGCGGTTCCAGCACGAATATCACCTTCAATGAAGATATGCCGATGGCCGCGATCGACAGCGACGTCATTCCGGTCTTCACAGAGGTGACCGGCGGAGATTCCTCCACGCAGGCATCCAAGGTGGCGGGCACCAACGAGGTCATCATTAAGACCCGTACGATGACGACGGAGGAACGGACGGCGCTCTACCAGAAGCTGGTGGACAGGTTCTCGGTGGATGCGGAGAAGATCACGACGGAGAATATCTCCGGTGCGGTTTCCGCGGAAATGAAGAAGGATGCTGTTTGGGCGCTGCTGCTCTCGATGGTATTCATGCTTCTGTATATCTGGATTCGCTTCAAGGATCTCAAGTTTGCAGGGGCGTCCGTCTTTGCCCTTTGCCATGACGTATTGGTGACGGTCGCGTTTTATGCGGCGCTTCGCTGGGCGGTCGGCTCTACCTTCATTGCCTGCATCCTGACAATCGTCGGCTATTCGATCAATGCGACCATCGTCATATTCGATCGGATACGTGAGAATCTTGCGAAGCCGAACGGGCGGAGGGATCTGAAGCTCGCGGTCAATGATGCCGTTTCGACGACACTGACCCGCTCTGTCAATACCTCGCTCACGACCTTTGCAACAGTGCTGATGCTCTATCTCTTCGGCGTGAGCTCCATCCGGGACTTCACGCTCCCGCTGATGGTGGGCATTATTTCCGGAGCATGGTCCTCCGTATTCATTGCGGGGCCGCTCTGGTATGATCTCGTACAGCTTGCCGGGAAAAGAAGCGCCGCAAAAAAGGCGGCGGCGAAGTCCCCGGCGAAGAAAAAGCAGTAAATGTACATGCCGTCCGGAGAACGGGCGGCATGCCTTTTTGACAGGCGGACAGCCTGCCTGAATGCCTGCGCAGCAGGGCAGTGCAGGATCGGATACGGATGCCCCGGGAAGCCTTGACAGGAGAAGAGAATGAAATACGAAATTGTTGCCGAAGCGGGACGGGCGAAGTCGGCGCACATGGAGACGGTGCACGGCAGTATCGAGACGCCGGTCTTCATGAATGTCGGGACGGCAGCGGCGATTAAGGGCGGCGTCTCTACGGATGACCTCTATCAGATCCGGACGCAGGTAGAGCTGTCCAATACCTACCATCTTCATGTGCGGACGGGAGACAGGCTGATCCGCGAGTTCGGCGGGCTGCATCGCTTCATGAACTGGAATCGTCCGATCCTTACGGACTCCGGCGGCTTTCAGGTTTTCAGTCTGGCAGGAACCGGCAGGAAGATCCGGGAAGAGGGCGTGACCTTCCGCTCGCACATCGATGGACAGAGGATTTTCATGGGGCCTGAGGAATCGATGCGGATTCAATCGAATCTGGGCTCGACGATCGCGATGGCGTTCGATGAGTGCCCGCCGGCATTGGCAGATCGGGACTATATCGTTCCCTCCGTCGAGCGGACGACTCGCTGGCTGAGACGCTGCCAGACAGAGCTTCGGCATCTGAACTCGCTTCCGGACACGGTGAACCGGCAGCAGCTGCTCTTCGGCATCAATCAGGGCGGCATACTCGAGGATGTGCGGATCCGCCATGCGGAGGAGATCTCCGCACTGGAGCTGGACGGATATGCGGTCGGCGGACTCGCGGTCGGGGAGTCGCATGAGGAGATGTATCGGATACTGGATGCGGTTGTACCGCATCTTCCGCGAAAAAAGCCCACTTACCTGATGGGGGTCGGGACACCGGCGAACATCATTGAGGCGGTGGATCGCGGTATCGATTTCTTCGACTGCGTCTATCCGTCCCGGAACGGCAGACATGGACATGTCTATACGCACAGCGGGAAGCTGAACCTCTTCAACCAGAAGCATGCGCTCTGGCATGGGCCGATCGAGGAGGGCTGCGGCTGTCCCGCCTGCGCAGGGCTTCGCCGTCCGGACGGAAGCGTCTCCGGCGGCTACTCCAGAGCTTATATCCGTCATCTCCTGAAGGCGAAGGAGATTCTCGGGATGCGTCTCTGCGTACTGCATAACCTCTATTTCTACAATCATCTGATGGAGGAGATCCGCGCGCACATCCGAGATGGGAGCTGGGACAGATGGAAGACGGAGGCGCTTCGCGCGCTCCGTGCAGAGGAGCGGCTGTGATAGGAATATCTTCCGGAAGCACTGGAAATCCGGCGTCTAATGTGATAAACTTCACAAAGTAATCAGACAGATCGAGGAGGGTTCTATGCAGAATATTGGGATTATTGTCGTGTATGTGCTCATGCTGGGGGGATTGTATTTCCTGTTCATGCGCCCGCAGCAGAAGGAGAAGAAGAAGCACGAGGAGATGCTTAGGAGCGTCGCGGTCGGAGATACCGTTCTGACGAGCTCCGGCTTCTATGGGGTAATCATCGATATCACAGAGGATACGGTGATCGTGGAGTTCGGGAGCAATAAGAACTGCCGCATTCCGATGCAGAAGTCTGCGATCGCACAGATTGAGAAGCCAAATGCTTAACTGGGACCGCCTCGAGGCTCTGCTTCGGGGCGCTTCTCATGCTGCCTGAAACCCGGGGGAAAGGTGAGAAAATGAAACAGACGGTGCTGGCGATTTTCGGCGGGAATTCCACAGAACATGAGGTCTCCTGCAGATCCGTGGTGAATATCGTGAAGAATATTGATACAGAGCGCTATGAGATCCTCCTTGTGGGGATCACGAAGGCAGGGGAGTGGCTTCTGGTGAGGAGCCTCTCGGAGATCGAGAGCGGCGTGTGGCTGCATTCGAAGACTCGTGCCTGTCTGCTTCCGGACAGCGGGCTTCGCGCGCTCTGGATCGAGGAGGAGGGCTGCAGCAGATTGCGGCGGATCGACGTGATCTTCCCCGCACTGCACGGCAAGAACGGAGAGGACGGCACGATACAGGGACTCTTCGAGCTTGCCCGAATTCCGTATGTGGGCTGTGGTGTGCTTGCCTCCGCGGTTTCCATGGACAAGCTCTATACCAAGCTTGTCGCGGAGAAGCCGCTCCGGGAGCTCGGCGTGCGGCAGGCGCGCTATGTTTCTGTTGTCGGGGCGGAGATCGAGCAGGAAGAGGAAAATGTCGCGCGGGTGGAGGCGGCGTTTTCCTACCCGGTCTTCGTGAAGCCGAGCAATGCGGGCTCCTCCTGCGGGGTCACGAAGGCGCATGACAGAGAGGAGCTCCGGGAAGCGATTCGGAGGGCGTACCGCGTGGATCGTAAGGTTTTGATCGAGGAAACCATCTATGGAAGAGAGGTGGAGTGCGCGGTTTTCCGCGGACAGGATCTCCGGATCGAGGCGAGCGGGGTCGGAGAGATCAAGGCGGCGGCGGACTTCTATGACTATGACGCGAAGTACAATAACCCACAGTCCGAGACGGATGTACATCCGCTAATGGCAGAGGAGGACAGGGAGAAGATTCGTGAGGCGGCAAAGGCGGTATTTGCGGCGGTAGACGGCTACGGGCTGTCCCGGGTAGACTTCTTCCTGACAGAGGAGGGACCCGTCTTCAATGAGATCAATACGCTTCCGGGCTTCACGGCGATTTCGATGTATCCGATGCTCTGGGAAGCGGAGGGCATTTCGAAGCGGGTGCTCGTACAGAAGCTTCTGGACGCGGCAGTTGGCAGACCGGGCTTCGGGGAGAACTGAATGAAGGCGGAGATCAGACTGCGGACGCTCCAGCGGGTAGACGGGAAGACAGAGGAGCTTGTCCACAGTGCGAGAGGCATCGTTCGGAGAGAGGGCGGGGTGCTGCTTGTGACCTATCTTCTGGACGGTATACATCATGAGATGCGGATTGACAGCGTGAGGGCTTCCGTGAGCGTGGTGCGGAATTGGCAGGAGAAGGGGCAGCTCTTCTATCAGGAGGGACGGAGGCATACGGTGCTTTATGAGACACCGGTGGGAGAGCTGGAGCTCTCCTTTGATACGAAGCGGCTGCTCCTCTTCGTGCCGGAGGAGGAGACGGAGCGCTCTGTGATAGAGCTTCGCTACGAGGTCTTCCAGTACGGAAGCAGCATTATGGACTGTGAACTCAGGATTGAAATTTCTCCTGTAAAATAGTAAGATAAAGCCTATACGAAGAGAGAAAGACGAGGATTTGTTATGTTACTTGCGTTTAACTGGAGCATTGTGGGAACCGTGCTTTTGCTGATTGCCGTCATTCTGCTGATCGTCATGGCAGTGCTCTACTTTCTCGGCAGGAGGATGCAGGGGCAGCAGGCGGAGCAGCAGGCGATGATTGAGGCGAATACAATGGAGGCATCCATTCTCATCATCGACAAGAAGAAAATGAGCATCAAGGATGCGGTTAAGGCAGGGCTTCCGACGCAGGTGCAGGAGAATACCCCGTTTTACCTCCGCTTCTCCAAGCTCCCGATCGTGAAGGCGAAGGTGGGGCCGAGGATGGTTGCAATGATCGCCGATCCGTCTGTGTTTGACCTGCTTCCCTTGAAGAGGGAGGTGAAGGTCGCGGTTTCAGGCCTTTATATCCGCTCGATCAAGTCGGTTCGCGGCGGAACGGTACCGGTACAGCCAAAGAAGAAGGGCTTCTGGGCGGGGCTTCGAGAGAAGGCGCAGGAAGCGGTCAGGAAAGATCAGGCGAAGAAGTAAACAGGTATTATAAAGATATCTGCAAGAGATAAACAGACCCGGAGGGATGGCATTTCGAGACGGAATGCCATCCCTTTTGCAGGATAGTCCGGAAGAAAAGCGCTTGACAGACACTTCCGGAAATGGTAGCATGAAATTTGCTATTTTGGGCTCCTAGGCGTATTGTGCCCTTTTTTGGGGAAAGAGGGGGCTCTTTAAAATAGGTGCAGCATGGAAATTGGTTCGTAAACCCACATGTGATGAATCACATTATACTGGATGGGTCTCGTCAAATGTCCGGACACCTGTGCAGGTAAGCTTGCCTCGCGTTCGTCCACTTGACAGGGATTTATACAGTGAATTTCGTGGCTTTTTATGAATCCTAGGCATACGGACGGGTGACCGTCCCATAGCAGGGGTGAACAGTCAATGAAAAAAAGCAAAATGCGTCCGGTGAAGGCCGGGAAGAACGTCAGGATGTCGTTTTCGGAGCGGAAAGAAGTTCTGGAGATGCCAAATCTGATTGAGATTCAGAAGGATTCCTATGATTGGTTCCTGAAGGAGGGGCTCAAGGAGGCGTTTGACGATATTTCTCCGATTCAAGACTTTGCAGGCCACATGAGCCTCGAGTTCGTGAATTTCAGACTGTGTGAGGATGAAAAGAAGTACACCATCGAAGAGTGTAAGGAGAGGGATGCGACCTATTCCGCGCCGCTTAAGGTGAAGGTACGACTCATCAACAAGGATAAGGATGAGATCAATGAGCATGAGATCTTCATGGGTGATCTCCCGCTGATGACGGATACCGGCTCCTTCGTCGTGAATGGAGCGGAGCGCGTCATTGTTTCACAGCTCGTTCGTTCCCCCGGCATTTACTATGGCGTAGACCATGATAAAATCGGTAAGGAGCTCTATTCCGCGACCGTCATTCCGAACCGTGGTGCGTGGATCGAGTACGAAACCGATTCCAATGATGTGTTTTTCGTAAGAGTCGACAGAACCCGCAAGGTTCCTGTGTCGGTGTTTATTCGTGCGCTTGGCGTCGGCTCCAATGCGGAGATTATCGACCTTTTCGGAGAGGAGCCGAAGCTGCTCGCTTCCTTCGAGAAGGATTCCTCCGATAACTATCAGGACGGGCTGCTGGAGCTCTACAAGAAGATCCGCCCGGGCGAGCCACTTTCCGTAGATTCCGCCGAGTCCCTCCTGCATTCAATGTTCTTCGATCCGCGGAGATATGACCTCGCGAAGGTGGGACGTTATAAATTCAATAAGAAGCTTCATTTCAAGAACCGGATCAAAGGGCATACGCTGGCAGAGGATGTCGTCAATGAGAGCACCGGCGAGCTGATCGCGGAGGCAGGAGAGGTCGTCAGCTATGAGAAGGCGGTGGAGATTCAGGATGCCGGCGTACCGTTTGTATACCTTGACGGTGCGGAGCGCAGCGAGAAGGTGCTTTCCAATCTGCAGGTAGATGCCGCGAAGTGGCTGCCGGAGGGCTGGGATCTTGCGGAGCTTGGTATTCATGAGCTGGTTTTCTATCCGGAGCTCCGGAGGATTCTCGACGAGAATGAGGGCGCCTCGGAGGATGAGCTGAAGAGCGTGATCAGGAAGAGCATTTCCGCATTGATTCCAAAGCATATCACGAGAGAGGATATCTTCGCTTCCATCAACTACTGCATGCACATCGAGCAGGAGATCGGGCAGGCGGACGACATTGACCATCTGGGCAACCGCCGTATCCGTGCGGTCGGAGAGCTGCTGCAGAACCAGTACCGTATCGGGCTTTCCCGTATGGAGAGAGTGGTGCGGGAGAGGATGTCCACACAGGATATCGAGGAGATCACGCCGCAGTCTCTGATCAATATCAAGCCGGTGACCGCTTCGGTGAAGGAGTTCTTCGGCTCCTCCCAGCTGTCGCAGTTCATGGATCAGAACAATCCTCTCTCCGAGCTGACGCATAAGAGAAGACTTTCCGCACTGGGGCCGGGCGGACTCTCCAGAGACCGTGCCGGATTCGAGGTGCGCGATGTACATTATACGCACTACGGCAGGATGTGCCCGGTAGAGACGCCGGAGGGCCCGAACATCGGACTGATCAATTCCCTTGCGTCCTACGCGCGCATCAACGAGTACGGCTTCATCGAGGCGCCGTATCGTTTGGTGGACAAGCGCGATGCAGCGAACCCGGTCGTCACCGATCAGGTGGTCTACATTGCGGCGGACGAGGAGGACAATTATGTGGTCGCGCAGGCGAACGAGCCGCTGGATGACGAGGGGCATTTCCTGAACAACAGCGTCACCGGCCGTTTCCGCGAGGAGACCGCTTCTTTCCCGCGGGCAAGCATCGATATGATGGATGTGTCTCCGCGGATGGTCTTCTCCGTGGCGACCTCCATGATCCCCTTCCTGCAAAACGACGACGCGAACCGTGCGCTGATGGGCTCCAACATGCAGAGACAGGCGGTGCCGCTTCTGACCACAGAGGCGGCAGTGGTGGATACCGGCATCGCGGCGAAGGCGGCGGTGGATTCCGGCGCCTGCGTGACGGCGAAAAATGCCGGAGAGGTCATCCTTTCCGCTTCCAATAAGATCGTCATCCGGAGAGATAAGGACGGCGTGCTGGACGAATACAGGCTGATGAAGTTCATGCGTTCCAACCCGTCAAACTGCTACAATCAGAAGCCGATCGTCTTTGCCCATGATCATGTGGAGGCAGGTGATGTGATTGCGGACGGGCCGTCTACCAGCAACGGAGAAATCGCGCTCGGCAAGAATCCGCTGATCGGCTTTATGACATGGGAGGGCTATAACTACGAGGATGCCGTGCTGCTCTCCGAGCGTCTCGTGCAGAATGATGTATATACCTCGGTGCATATCGAGGAGTATGAGTGCGAGGCGAGAGACACGAAGCTCGGACCGGAGGAGATCACCTCTGACGTGCCGGGCGTCGGCGACGACGCACTGAAGAACCTCGACGAGAGAGGCATCATCCGGATCGGCGCGGAGGTACGCGCCGGCGATATCCTCGTCGGCAAGGTGACGCCGAAGGGAGAGACGGAGCTGACTGCCGAGGAACGGCTGCTCCGCGCGATTTTCGGCGAGAAGGCGCGTGAGGTCAGGGATACCTCTCTGAAGGTGCCGCACGGCGCATACGGGACTGTCATTAACACGATGGTATTCACGAGGGAAAATTCTGACGAGCTGTCTCCGGGCGTTTCCGAGTCCGTGAGAATTTACATCGCCCAGAAGAGAAAGATCGGTGTCGGCGACAAGATGGCGGGGCGCCATGGAAACAAGGGTGTCGTTTCCCGCGTGCTGCCGGTCGAGGATATGCCGTATCTTCCGAACGGCCGTCCGCTCGATATCGTGCTGAACCCGCTCGGTGTGCCGTCCCGAATGAACATCGGGCAGGTACTGGAGCTGCATCTCTCGCTTGCCTCCCGCGCGCTCGGCATTGACGTATCCACGCCGATCTTCGACGGAGCAGATGAGAATGATATCCAGCAGACCCTGATCCTTGCCAATGATTATGTGAATCTTTCCTGGGAGGAATTCTCCGCGAAGCACAAAGAGGAGCTGAGCCCGGAGGTTTACGACTATCTCGGCGCGCACCTCGAGCACAGAGAAGAGTGGAGGGGTGTGCCGATCGGTGCCGACGGCAAGGTACAGCTCCGCGACGGGCGTACCGGCGAGAACTTCGACAGCCCGACCGCGATCGGCTTCATGCATTATCTGAAGCTGCACCATCTGGTAGACGATAAGATCCATGCGCGTTCCACAGGCCCGTATTCTCTCGTGACGCAGCAGCCGCTCGGCGGCAAGGCGCAGTTCGGCGGACAGCGTTTCGGAGAGATGGAGGTCTGGGCGCTGGAGGCGTATGGCGCAGCCTATACGCTGCAGGAGATCCTGACCATGAAGTCCGATGATGTGGCGGGCAGAGTCAAGACCTACGAGGCGATCATCAAGGGACAGAATATCCCGGCGCCGGGCGTGCCGGAGTCCTTCAAGGTGCTCCTGAAGGAGATGCAGGCGCTCTGTCTCGATATGCGTGTGCTTGACGAGAATCAGAATGAGGTGGAGATCACAGAGGATCTCTATGATGCAAATCAGGATATGCACAGGCTGCTTTCCGGCGGAGAAAACCGCTATGAGCGCAAGGAGGATTATGGCTCCTACGGCTATACGCAGCAGGAATTCAAGGGCGGAGAGCTGGTGGATTCCGATGACGGAGAGTCTGCGGAAGAGCCGGATGAGGCGCTTTCGGAGGAGCTCGACGAGGAGCTTTCGGAGGCGCTTCCGGAGGACGAGTTCGAGGATGAGGAGCTTTTCGACACTTCCGCACTTCTTGAGGGCGACGCGGCGGACGACTACGATAATGACGAAAATTGACATAGGAGGATTAGATGGCACAACTTGAGAATGTAAATGAGCCTGTTCAGTTCGATTCCATCAAGATTGGCTTGGCCTCACCGGAAAAGATTATGGAGTGGTCCTTCGGCGAGGTGAAGAAGCCGGAGACCATCAACTACAGGACGCTGAAGCCGGAGAAGGACGGCCTTTTCTGCGAGCGGATCTTCGGGCCGGTGAAGGACTGGGAGTGCCACTGCGGCAAGTACAAGAAGATCCGCTACAAGGGCGTGATCTGTGACCGCTGTGGAGTAGAGGTCACGAAATCCTCCGTTCGGCGTGAGAGAATGGGACACATCGCTCTCGCTGCGCCGGTATCCCATATCTGGTACTTCAAAGGAATCCCGTCCCGGATGGGACTGATCCTCGACATCAGCCCGCGTACGCTGGAGCGCGTGCTCTATTTCGCCTCCTATGTGGTGCTGGATGCGAAGGACACGGGACTCAGCTACAAGCAGGTGCTCTCCGAGAAGGAATACCGGGACGCCGTGGAGCAGTACGGCTACGGCACTTTCCGTGCCGGTATGGGTGCGGAGGCGGTACTGGAGCTGCTTCGGGCTATCGATCTGGAGAAGGAGTACAGGGAGCTCCGCACCGAGCTGGATGAGTCCTCGGGACAGAAGAGAACCCGTATTGTCAAGCGGCTCGAGGTAGTCGAGGCGTTCCGTTCCTCCGGCAACCGTCCGGAGTGGATGATTCTCACGAATCTCCCGGTCATTCCGCCGGATCTTCGTCCGATGGTGCAGCTGGACGGCGGCCGCTTCGCGACCTCGGATCTGAATGACCTTTACCGCCGCATTATCAACAGAAACAACCGTCTGGCACGGCTCCTCGAACTCGGTGCGCCGGAGATCATCGTCCGGAATGAGAAGAGAATGCTGCAGGAGGCGGTAGATGCCCTGATCGACAATGGAAGGCGCGGACGCCCGGTCACCGGACCGGGGAACAGGGCGCTGAAGTCCCTTTCCGACATGCTGAAGGGAAAGCAGGGACGTTTCCGTCAGAACCTGCTCGGCAAGCGGGTAGACTATTCCGGACGTTCCGTTATCGTCGTAGGTCCGGAGCTGAAGATTTATCAGTGCGGCGTGCCGAAGGAGATGGCGATCGAGCTTTTCAAGCCCTTCGTAATGAAGGAGCTCGTCGCGACCGGTAAGGCGCACAATATCAAGAACGCCAAGAAAATGGTGGAGCGTCTCGATCCGCAGGTCTGGGATATCCTTGAGGATGTGATCAAGGAGCATCCGGTCATGCTGAACCGTGCTCCCACGCTGCACAGACTCGGTATTCAGGCGTTTGAACCGATCCTCGTAGAGGGTAAGGCGATCAAGCTGCATCCGCTCGTATGCGCCGCCTTCAATGCGGATTTCGACGGGGATCAGATGGCGATCCATCTTCCGCTGACGCAGGAGGCACAGGCAGAGTGCCGCTTCATGCTGCTCTCTCCGAACAACCTTCTGAAGCCGTCGGACGGAGGCGTGGTTGCCGTTCCGTCGCAGGATATGGTGCTGGGCGTATACTACCTTACGCAGGATCGAGACGGCGACCGCGGAGAGGGGATGAGCTTCCGCTCGATCAACGAGGCAATCCTTGCCTATGAGAACGGCTTTGTGACGCTGCATGCGAAGGTCAAGTGCCGCGTGGAGCGCAGCATCTGCTGTGAGGATGGAACGGTGGAGCATAGGGAGGGACTCGTGGAAACGACGGTCGGGAGACTGCTTTTCAATGAGATCATCCCGCAGGATCTCGGCTTCGTGGACAGATCGGTTCCGGGCAATGCACTGCTCCCGGAGATTAACTTCCTCGTGAAGAAGAAGAATCTGAAGCAGATCCTTGAGAGGGTCATGGATGTACACGGTGCGACGCAAACGGCGCTGACGCTGGATGATATCAAGGCGATCGGCTACAAGTATTCCACCAAGGCGGCGATGACCGTATCCATCAACGATATGACGGTGCCGGAGAGCAAGCAGACACTCCTGCAGGAGGCGCAGAACACTGTGGACAAGATCGCACGGAACTTCCGGAGAGGTCTGATCACGGAGGAGGAGCGCTACAAGGAGGTCATCGAGACCTGGAAGGATACCGACGAGCAGCTGACGCAGGATCTTCTGAATGGGCTCGATAAATACAATAACATTTACATGATGGCGGATTCCGGGGCGCGAGGCTCCGACAAGCAGATCAAGCAGCTTGCGGGAATGCGCGGACTCATGGCGGATACGACGGGGCGTACCATCGAACTCCCGATCAAGTCCAATTTCCGTGAGGGGCTGGACGTGCTGGAGTACTTTATTTCTGCACACGGCGCGCGGAAGGGAATGTCCGATACGGCGCTGCGTACCGCCGATTCCGGATATCTGACCAGACGTCTCGTGGATGTCACGCAGGATCTGATCGTCCGCGATCTGGACTGCGCGGCGGAGCGGGATACGATCCCTTCTCTGGAGATCACGGAGCTCTCTGACGGACAGGAGAAGATCGAGTCCCTCGAGGAGAGAATCACGGGACGCTATCTCGCCGAGACCGTTACGGATCCGGATACCGGAGCCATCGTCATCAAGGCGGATCACATGGTGACGCCGAAGAGAGCGCCGAAGATTATCGCGGCGCTGAACAAGGCGGGCAAGAAATCCGTCCGCATCAGGAGCGTGCTGACCTGCCGTTCCAAGAACGGGATCTGCGCGAAGTGCTACGGTGCAAACCTCGCGACCGGGCAGCCGGTACAGGTCGGAGAGGCTGTCGGCATCATCGCGGCACAGTCCATCGGTGAGCCGGGCACGCAGCTGACCATGCGTACCTTCCACTCCGGCGGCGTAGCGGGCGGAGATATCACGCAGGGTCTCCCGCGAGTAGAGGAGCTGTTCGAGGCGAGGAGACCGAAGGGACTTGCGATCCTGACCGAGATTTCCGGCACTGTGAAGATTGAGAGCAAGGAGAACAAGCGCGAGGTTATCGTGACCGACAATGAGAACCAGCAGTCCAAGACCTACCTGATTCCCTACGGCAGCCGCCTGAAGGTACAGGACGGACAGCTGCTCGAGGCGGGCGATGTCCTGACCGAGGGCTCCATCAATCCGCATGACCTCCTGAAGGTAAAGGGGGTCAAGGCGGTGCAGGAGTACATGATCTCCGAGGTGCAGCGCGTGTATCGTCTGCAGGGCGTAGAGATCAACGATAAGCATATCGAGATGATCGTACACCAGATGATGAAGAAGGAGCGGATCAACGAAGCGAATGACTCTGACTTCATTCCGGGGACTGCGGTAGACCGTCTGGAATTCGAGGATGAGAATGAGCGGCTCGTGAAGGAGGGCAAGACGCCGGCAGAGGGCACCAGAACCATGCTCGGCATCACCAAGGCGTCCCTCGCCACCGACTCCTTCATGTCCGCCGCCTCCTTCCAGGAGACGACCAAGGTGCTGACCGAGGCGGCGATCAACGGCAAGGTGGATCACCTCGTCGGCCTCAAGGAGAATGTCATCATCGGTAAGCTGATCCCGGCGGGAACCGGCATGCGGAGATACCGGAACATCAAGCTCTCGACGGACACGGCAGAGCTTTTGGACAGCGGCGAGCTCCTCACGGCGGATGAAGCATTCGATGTCGATGCCGAGTCTGTGGAGAACACGGCGGAGGCGGAGAAGCTGGAGAGAGAGCTTCAAAATGAGCTCTGAGCGCGGCAGTGCTTCGAAGAAACAGATTGACAAGATACAGGGGATGAGATATATTATTTGGGCGTGCGATTTTCGCACGCCTTTCTTCGTGAAGAGGAAGCGGAGAAAAGGAAATTTTGACGAAAGGAGACCAAAATGCCAACATTTAACCAGTTAGTCAGAAAGGGCAGAGAGACATCTAAGAAGAAGTCTGCTGCACCAGCGCTTCAGAGAGGATTCAATTCCCTCAGGAAGAAGGCGACTACGAACAATGCTCCGCAGAAGCGCGGCGTATGTACCGCAGTGAAGACTGCTACGCCGAAGAAGCCGAACTCGGCGCTTCGTAAGATCGCCAGAGTACGTCTGTCCAACGGAATCGAGGTTACATCCTACATTCCGGGCGAGGGACACAATCTTCAGGAGCACTCTGTTGTTATGATCCGCGGCGGCCGTGTGAAGGATCTGCCGGGTACCAGATATCATATCATCAGAGGAACGCTGGATACCGCCGGCGTTGCCAAGAGAATGCAGGCGCGCTCCAAGTACGGCGCGAAGCGTCCGAAGGCCGCTAAGAAGTAATCGTCTTAGAGGGCAGCAGCGCAGGAAGTTTTTAGACATGGTTATGACGGATAGCATTGGTCACTTAATATACAGAGGTGTCCATGATCCGCATGAACTCGTAAGACGCAGACCTGTCTGTGCTTACGCAGAGTACCGATGATCTAAATTGTATATTTAAGGAGGGAAGTAACGTGCCACGTAAAGGACATACTCTACACAGAGAAGTTCTGGCAGACCCGGTGTATAATTCCAAGCTCGTTACGAAGCTTGTGAATTCCATCATGCTGGATGGCAAGAAGGGTGTTGCACAGAAGATCGTTTATGGCGCCTTCGAGCAGGTGAAGGAAAAGGCCGGCAAGGACGCGCTCGAGGTTTTCGAGGAGGCAATGAACAACATCATGCCTGTTCTCGAGGTAAAGGCAAAGCGTGTCGGCGGCGCTACCTATCAGGTGCCGATGGAGGTGAAGCCGGAGAGAAGGCAGACCCTTGCTCTCAGATGGCTGAAGGAATTCTCGAGAAAGAGATCCGAGAAGACGCAGGCAGACCGGCTTGCGAATGAGATTATGGATGCTGCGAACAACACCGGCGCAGCAGTAAAGCGTAAAGAGGAGATGCACAGGATGGCTGAGGCCAATAAGGCATTTGCTCATTACAGATTCTAATTAGGAGGGACGACATTGGCTGAGAGACAGTATTCACTTGAGCATACAAGAAATATTGGTATTATGGCGCACATCGACGCCGGTAAGACCACTCTTTCAGAGCGTATCCTCTTCTATACCGGTGTAAACCACAAGATCGGTGAGACCCACGAGGGCTCTGCCACCATGGACTGGATGGCGCAGGAGCAGGAGAGAGGCATCACGATCACTTCAGCCGCTACGACCTGTCACTGGACACCGGAGTTTGAGCACAAGAAGATCGCCGGCGCACCGGAGTACCGCATCAATATCATTGATACCCCGGGGCACGTGGACTTCACGGTTGAGGTGGAGCGTTCCCTGAGGGTTCTCGACGGTGCTGTCGGCGTTTTCGACGCGAAGAGCGGCGTAGAGCCTCAGTCTGAGAACGTATGGCGGCAGGCGGACACCTATCATGTCCCGCGTATCGCGTTCATTAACAAGATGGATATCGTAGGCGCGGATTTCTTCCATTCCGTACAGACGATCGTAGACCGTCTCGGGAAGAACTGCGTCATCACGCAGGTTCCGATGGGCGCGGAGGACAGCTTCGTGGGCGTCATCGACCTCTTCGAGATGAGAGCCTACCATTATCTGGATGACAAGGGAGAGCAGATCGACATCCGGGACATTTCCGACGAGTACAAGGATATCGCCGAGGAATATCACGAGAAGATGGTGGAGCAGATCTCCGAGCTGGATGATGAGCTGATGGAGAAGTATCTGGAGGGTGAGGAGATCACCGTTCCCGAGCTCAAGGCAGCGCTTCGCAAGGGCACCATTGCCGGCGATGCGGTTCCCTGTCTCTGCGGAACGGCTTACCGCAACAAGGGCGTACAGAAGCTTCTGGATGCCGTGATCGATTTCCTTCCGGCACCGACAGATGTTCCGGATATTACCGGTACCGATCTGGACGGCAATCCGGACAGCAGACCGTCCTCGGACAATGCGCCGTTCGCAGCGCTTGCTTTCAAGATCATGACCGACCCGTTCGTCGGAAAGCTGGCATACTTCCGCGTATATTCCGGCGTGCTGAAGACCGGCTCCTATGTCCTGAACTCTACGAAGGAGAAGAAGGAGAGAGTCGGCAGACTTCTGCAGATGCATGCCAACAAGAGAACCGAGCTGGACGAGGTTTTCTCCGGAGATATCGCTGCAGCAGTCGGCTTCAAGATGACGACGACAGGCGATACGATCTGCGATGAGCAGCATCCGATCATCCTCGAGTCCATGGAATTCCCGGAGCCGGTTATCTCGGTCGCTATCGAGCCGAAGACCAAGGTGTCGCAGGGCAAGATGTCCGATGCGCTTGCGAAGCTCGCCGAGGAGGATCCGACCTTCCGTGTGCGGACCAACGAGGAGACCGGGCAGACCATCATCTCCGGTATGGGAGAGCTTCATCTCGAGATCATCGTAGACAGACTGCTGCGTGAGTTCAAGGTCGAGGCAAACGTAGGTGCGCCCGAGGTTGCGTACAAGGAGACCTTCACCAAGTCTGTGGATGTCGAAGGAAAGTACGTTCACCAGTCCGGCGGGTCCGGTATGTACGGACACTGTAAGGTCAAGTTCGAGCCGATGGATGCGAACGGCGAGGAGCTCTTCAAGTTCGAGTCCACTGTTGTCGGCGGCTCGATTCCGAAGGAGTATATCCCGGCGATCGAGAAGGGCATCCGGAACGCTTCCATGTCCGGCGTGCTCGCGGGCTTCCCGGTACTCGGCGTTCACGCCAATGTATACGACGGCTCCTACCACGAGGTCGATTCCAATGAGCGTGCCTTCGAGTTCGCCGGTTCCATGGCGTTCAAGGCGGCTATGGCGAAGGCGGATCCGATCCTCCTCGAGCCGATCATGAAGGTGGAGATCACGACGCCGGAGGAGTACATGGGGAATGTCATCGGCGATGTGAATTCCCGCCGCGGCAGGATCGAGTCCATGGAGGATATTCCGTCCGGAAAGCAGATCAACGGATACGTTCCGCTCTCCGAGATGTTCGGATATTCCACGGATCTTCGTTCCAAGACACAGGGACGCGCGAACTACTCCATGTTCTTCGACCACTATGAGAAGTGCCCGAAGAATATTCAGGATAAGGTGCTTTCCAACCTGAAGAAGTAAGAGCAGGGGAGAAAGTACTGCTTGCGAAATATCGTAAGTGATGATAAAATTATATAGATTGAAGTGATAGAGAAATCTATCACTTCGGTTATGTACTGCACGGAGCATGCGAAGCATGCGTTAGTGCTTGACATGATTTTCGTTGTATTACATTTCTAGGAGGAATTGAAAATGGCAAAGGCACATTTTGACCGCACGAAGCCGCATTGCAACATCGGTACCATCGGGCACGTTGACCATGGCAAGACGACCCTTACGGCTGCAATTACCAAGGTTCTTGCAGAGCGTGTAGAGGGGAACTCCGCTACGGATTTCGCCAACATCGATAAGGCACCGGAGGAGAGAGAGCGTGGAATCACGATCAATACCTCTCACGTTGAGTATTCTACGAAGGCAAGACATTATGCGCACGTTGACTGCCCGGGGCATGCCGACTACGTTAAGAACATGATCACCGGTGCTGCACAGATGGACGGTGCAATTCTCGTCGTAGCTGCAACCGACGGTGTTATGGCGCAGACCAGAGAGCACATTCTGCTTGCGCGTCAGGTAGGCGTTCCGGCTATCGTTGTATTCATGAACAAGTGCGATATGGTTGACGATCCGGAGCTTCTCGAGCTCGTTGAGATGGAGGTCAGAGACCTGCTTACCGAGTACGATTTCCCGGGCGATGAGGTTCCGGTTATCAAGGGCTCTGCTCTGCAGGCGCTGAACGACCCGTCCTCTGAGTGGGGTGATAAGATCATGGAGCTCATGGATGCCGTAGATACCTACATTCCGGAGCCGCAGCGTGAGACCGACAAGCCGTTCCTGATGCCTGTCGAGGATATCTTCACCATCACCGGTCGTGGCACCGTAGCAACCGGAAGAGTAGAGCGTGGTACGCTTCACGTTTCCGACGAGGTTGAGATCGTTGGTATCCACGAGGATACGCTGAAGTCCGTTATCACCGGTATCGAGATGTTCCGTAAGCAGCTCGACGAGGCAATGGCAGGTGATAATGTAGGTCTTCTCCTCAGAGGTATCAACCGTGACCAGATTGAGAGAGGACAGGTTCTCTGCAAGCCGGGTACGGTAAAGTGCCACACGAAGTTCACGGCACAGGTTTACGTCCTGACCAAGGACGAGGGCGGACGTCATACTCCGTTCTTCACCAACTACCGTCCGCAGTTCTACTTCAGAACGACTGACGTTACCGGCGTTTGCCATCTCCCGGAGGGCACGGAGATGTGCATGCCCGGAGATAACACCGAGATGAGCGTCGAGCTGATCCACCCGATCGCCATGGAGGAGGGACTTCGTTTCGCCATCCGTGAGGGCGGCAGAACCGTTGGTTCCGGAAGAGTTGTAAAGATCGTTGAGTAATTGACGAGCGCATATATTCAGGGCTCCCGAGAGAAAAGTCTCAGGGGCTCTGTTTTTGATAGGATGCATAACGAATGTTCGCTCGTGCAGGCACGGCATCCGCATGCTTGCCGTCCGGGGACTTATACAGTATATTGACGAAGAATTAAAAATGGGATAGGATACAGCTGTTGCGTATTGGCGGTGAAGCACCGCAGGCTGTATTGGAGGAGACAGATGTCGAGGAGAGGAAAGGCGGCAGGGCTGCTGCTTACGCTTACGGCATTTTTTTTAATATGCGGCTTTGCGAAGCCGAATCAGGGCTATCTGAAATCCGCGACCTACTATTCGGACGACTGGATGGTCAATTTCTGGAACGGCGAGTCGGACGATATGGACGCGGAGCTTCGGCAGATCGCGGGAGACGGTTTTAATAATATCATACTGGTGCTGCCATGGCGGGAGTTCCAGCCGGAGAATGGAAGCTTTAACAGCTACGCGATAGAGCGGCTGCATAAGGTCATGAATGCCGCGGAGGCGCAGCAGCTTTCTGTGATGCTGCGTGTCGGCTATACATGGGACTATTATCCGGAAGGGAAATCCGCGGTGGTCCGCGTTAACGAGCTGCCCTACAGCAGCTTTACGAGAAAGCAGTGGTTCAGCTATCTTTCCCGGATCTACAGTGAGGCGAGCGCCCATGCAAATTTCGCGGGCGGTTTTGCGACATGGGAGGATTTCTGGACCTTCACATCTACTGCGACGAGCTATGGAAAGAATAAAAAAGGAATAGAGAATGCGGAAAAATCGGGCTTCCGGGATTATGCGCTCGCGCATTACAGCATAGAGGAGCTGCGGGAAATCTATAAGGATCAGGGACTGACGGAGGACACGATCTATTTTCCGTCCAAGGCGAACTATGCCCTGAAAATTTTCTATGATTGGTACGATGCATTTCTGATGGAGCTGATTGCCGACTCGCAGCAGTTTTTTCCGGATCTTTCCTTCGAGATACGTCTGGACGGAGACAGGGTGCTTCGAAATGACGGCAGTACAGAGTGGTATATGCACCAGAACAGCTTCCGCAGCCTCCGTTCCAGCTATGCCTCCGCGATGTATGGCGTCCCGATGTTTATCGGCGGCGGCAGGGTCAGCGCGGGGAGAGCGCTGCAGGGAACACAGCAGGCGCTCGCATTTGCGGCGTCCTCCGGGAAGCCGGTGTATGTCGAGCAGCTCCTGTTCACGGAGAGCACACCCGGCTATGAGGATATGGCGAAGATCCATCCGGAGGAGGAGCCGGCATACCTTCTTTCCCTGCCCGGTCTGCTCCGCAGCATGACGAACGGCTATGGGATCTGGGTTTACCGCGACTACGGAAATAACAAGCTTTTCAATCCGCAGTTTGGACTTCGTGAGCGTGGCTGGAAGCTGGAGAACAATGCACGGGTCGAGCAGAGGGCGGGCTCCAATGCGGCTCGGCTCGCAAAAGGAGGGAAGCTTTCCCAGCAGCTTGAGGCAAGCGCGGGGACGCAGAACGGAAGGGACACGACGGTGCGCTTCCGGCTCTCCGGAGACGGGAAGGTGACGGTGCGGCTCGGCAGCGCCGCATACAGCTTCCCGGCAAAGAGCAGAGAATGGGAGACGGTACAGCATCTTTTCTCCGGCAACAGCGGAGTGCTCAGCTTCGAGTGCACAGACGGCTATGTGTATATCGACAATGTGAACGCCTATAATCTCGTGACGGAGGGACATCTCTATCATCTGGATGGAAGCGAGGATTACTGCATACCGGCGATCCGCACGCTGAACAGCCAGCTCGGGTAAGGAGATGAAAAGGTGAAGCCGACGTCTTTTGATTTATGGAACGTTTTCGGCTTGCCTCGGACGAAAGAAGCCTTTCGTCCGAGGCTTTCTTTTGGTGGAGATATAGTGTAGAATAGGCTGTACAAATGATGGAGGTAGAGATGAAGAAGATTGTTGCGGGCGTATTTCTGACCATATTTCTGCTTGCCGGCACGTTTTCTGCATTGGCAGCCGGGAGCAGCACGAAAACAGCGCCGCGAATCGTTTCGGTGTCGGGAAACGGCGCGGACATCAGTGTGAGCTGGACGGTGCCGGAATGGAGCGGGCTGGACAGCTATGAGGTGCAGCTCGGCAGGACGAATGAAAACGGGACGAGCTTCCGCGCGGTGAAAACCGCGAGGACGGACAGCTCGGAGACTGTCTATGATTTTACTGCGACGCAGAGGGGCTATTATACTGCACGTGTGCGGGCGCGGGATGTGGACGGCAAGGATACGGCATGGTCCGGAAACGGCACCGTCGTGGTCGTGAATTCAGAGGATGTTTCCGGGGGCGGCGGTCCATTCCATACGGACAGCAGCCGGGGACCGGGTGTGAAGAGAAGCGAAGGCGCTGCGAACGGAAGTGAAAACGGCGGGCCGGGTGTGAGCGGCGCCTACAGCAGCTCCGCCGCAGGTGAAACCAGAAGAAGGGTGAGGGTTAATACCTATACCGCAAATGGCTGGCAGAGCGACAACGTGGGACGCTGGTATCTCTTTCCGGACGGAAGCTATCCTGTGAACTGCTGGGAGAAGCTGGATGGGAAATTCTATCATTTCGACGGCAGCGGCTATATGGAATGGAACCGCTGGGTGAAGGAGAGCGACGGCAGCTGGCGCTTCTGTGTGGCGAGCGGCGAGATGGCAGTCGGCTGGAACGATATCAGCGGGAAGTGGTACTATATGGAACCGGCAAATGGCGTGATGCTGGGCGGCGGGGAGCATGCCATCGGCGGAAGGCTTTATTATATGAATGCCGGAGGCGACAGGGTGCAGAGTGCGTGGGCAGGCGGGCATTATTACGGCAGCGACGGCGCGAGAGCCTGAATGGAGAGCTTTGGTAAGGTATGGATAAAAGGATAGAGGATCTGGATGACGTGGACAAGCTCCTCCGGGAAAGACCGAGGAATCGCGTCATTACAAAGAGAAGAAACAGGGAGCGGTACAGAGCGCGGCAGGCGCGGGCGCTCCGGGAGCTCCGGATCGAGCGGGGGATCGTAACGATCCCTGCGCTGATTATCGCGCTGATCTGCATCGTGCTGATTCTGGAGCCGTTTTTCGGGGAGAAGGAGAATATGCCGCAAGCTGCGAGCCCTTCGGAGATCTCGGAGAGCAGAGAGAGTACGGAGACGGCGGAGGAGACAGGGGGAAGCGTACAGCCGTTGTCGGATGAGACGCTGAAAAACTTTTTCACACGCTATTTCGAAGCGAAGCTCGCGGCGGACGTAGATACGCTGGACAGCATGAGCGGGATCAGCAACCGAAGCGAGGAGCAGAGGAGGCAGCTTGCCGCACAGCTCAAGGCGCAGGCGGGCTATATCGAGGCATATCAGGATCTGAATCTGTACGGCGTACCGGGACTCGGAGAGAACGAGCTGCTCGTATTTCTGAGCTATGACGTGAAGTTCCGGCGCGCGGAGACGGTCGCGCCGGCGATCATGTACTGCTATATGATGCGTCTTCCGGACGGGGGCTATCAGCTGATCGAGAACCGCAGTCCGGAGCAGGTCCGTTTCGTGAACAGCTATACGACGGAGCACGGCGAGGTACAGGAGCTCATCAACTCCGTGAACTCGAGACTGCTCGCTGCGTTGTCCTCGGATTCCAGGCTGGCTGTGATCTATGACGCATTTCAGACAGGCAGGATCTATACGGAGGATCAGGCATCCATCGATTCCGAGGTTTCTCTGATCTCGGTGGAGACTGAGGCGGAGAGCAGTACGGAGAGCAGTACGGGGAGCAGCTCTGCTGCGGAGACGAGACGGGAAACGACAAGAGCGGCGGGAACGACGGCTGCTGCTTCCGCACAGCAGTCGGAGCATGTCGTGGAGGCAGTGGATCCTATGCAGCAGAGCACGGAGTCCGCGGCGGCAGCCGAGGGAGGCGCAGTCGCGCCTGCGGGGGATGTTATCGAAGCCGCCGGAGGGCCGCAGTAGCGGAGCGTTACGGCAGCAGGCGAGGCTTTGCTGCCTTGCAGAGCGGTTCTGACCGCATCCCGGACGGAAATACAGAAAGGACAGCATTCCGTGCCTTTTGGTATCGGACAGGAAACAGAACATTTATGAATACAAAGGACTTTTGGTTTGATCTGCCGGAGGAGCTGATCGCGCAGGATCCGCTGGAGGAGCGTTCGAGCTCGCGTCTTCTGGTCATGGACAGGGAGAGCGGCGGGATCCGGCACCGGCATTTCTATGATATACCGGAATATCTCAGAGCGGGAGACTGCCTCGTCATCAATGATACGAAGGTAATCCCGGCGCGGCTTCACGGCGTGAAGGCGGAGACCGGAGCGCATGCGGAGATCCTCCTCCTGAAACGAAGGACGAAGGATGAGTGGGAATGTCTGGTGAAGCCGGGAAAGAAGCTCCGGAACGGTGCATGCATTGTATTCGGAGAGGGGCTGCTGATGGGAGAGATCGTCGATACCATCGACGACGGGAACCGCATTATCCGCTTCCGCTATGAGGGGATATTCGAGGAGGTGCTGGACCGGCTCGGGGAGATGCCGCTGCCTCCCTATATCCACAGGCAGCTTTCGGACAAGACGCGCTACAATACCGTCTATGCGGAGCATGACGGCTCGGCGGCGGCGCCTACGGCGGGGCTGCATTGGACGAAGGAGCTGCTGGAAAAGGTGCGGGAAAAGGGCGTGGAAATCGCTCATGTCACACTGCACGTCGGGCTGGGCACCTTCCGTCCGGTGAAGTCCGATACTGTCGAGGCGCATCACATGCACTCGGAGTTCTTCATCATCGACGAGGAGAATGCCGCGAAGATGAATGCCTGCAGGGCAGGGGGCGGACGGCTGATCTGCACTGGTACGACCTCGTGCCGGACGATCGAGTCCGCGGCGCTGCCGGATGGAACGATTCCGGCGAAGAGCGGCTGGACGCAGATCTTCATCTATCCGGGCTATCGCTTCAAGGCGATGGACGGACTGATCACGAATTTCCATCTGCCGGAATCGACGCTTATCATGCTGGTTTCTGCATTTGCGGGAAGAGAGCATGTGCTGAACGCGTACCGGGCAGCGGTGCAGGAGCACTACCGCTTCTTCTCATTCGGAGATGCCTGTTTGTTCCTGTAGCACCGCAGGCTTCGGGGGCTGTTCCGTCATACAGCCAAAGGTTTCGAAAAGGTTGCCTGCATAAGGGGAGACGAATGCTATGTGCTGTGCTGCAGCACATAAGGATACGCTGATTAAACCGGGAAAGTTACGTGCCAATGGGCGTGATGCCGCAAAAGCGTGCGGAACGCCGGTACTTCATGAACACGAGTGCAACGAAGTGTGAATTTAGTACCGTTGCGTGGAGCCCCGAACGAGAGTGTCTTTTGCGGCACACGCCCATGGCACGTGAGTCCATGAATAAATCAGTGCTTCTATAATGTTTATTTGATAAGGGGAAAAGAGGATGAAGGGTTTTCTGAAGGAATTTAAGGAATTCGCATTTAAGGGGAATATGATCGATCTCGCGGTAGGTATGATCATCGGCTCCGCGTTCACCGCGCTGGTCAAGGATCTGGTGGATGATCTCGTGATGCCGCTGATTTCTCTGGTCACGGGGAAGATCGATTTCGAGAATATGTTCATTCCGCTCGCAGGACAGACCACGAGAGTCTATGCGGAGGCGGCGGCAGAGGGCTCCGTGCTCGCCTATGGCTCCTTCCTCACGGCGATCATCAATTTCCTGATCATGGCAATGGTGGTTTTTCTCTTCGTGAAGCAGATGAACCGGCTGCGTAAGCTCAATGAGAAGACGGAGGCTCCGGCGGAGCCGAAGGAGAAGGAGTGCCCGTATTGCAGGACAATGATCCCGATTGCCGCCAGCAGATGTCCGCACTGCACCTCTGAATTAACGAAGAGCTGATTTATTCATGACGCACGCCCGCCGGCATGAGGCGGCTTCGACTTAACCAGCATTTCCTTAAAGGCGCAGAAACCTGCCGACGGAGAATAAAGAGCTGCCTGTGAGGACTCAGGAAAGGAGCGCAGAATGAACGGAAGAACCGGAAATACGGAAAGAACGAGGGTCGCGGTTCAGGCAGGCTGCATAGGGATACTATGCAACCTGCTTCTTTTTGGCGGTAAGCTCGCGCTCGGCCTCTGGGGAAACTCGATCTCAATCATGGCGGATGCCTTCAACAATCTCTCCGATGCCGGAAGCTCCGTCATCGCGCTGCTCGGCTCCAGAATGGCAGGGCGGGAAGCGGATGCGGAGCATCCCTTCGGGCATGGCAGGATCGAATATATCGCTGCCTTTCTTGTCGCTTTTCTGCTTACCGAGGTCGGACTGAAGACGCTGGAGAGCTCGGTCAGGAAGCTTATGCACCGGGAAGCACTGCATTTCAGCGGGATCACATTGCTTCTGCTTTTTATGTCGATCGCCGTGAAGCTGGGACTCGCGCTTTACTATCGAACGGTGGCGCGGCGTATCGATTCCTCCGTATTTCGCGCTTCGGCATCGGATTCCTTTCAGGATATGGCGATCACAGCGGCGACTGTGCTGAGCCTCGGCGTCTTCCGCCTGACCGGATGGAATATCGACGCGGCAGTCGGGCTCCTGCTCTCCCTCTTCGTCATCTGGAATGGCATTTCCATCCTGCGGGAGACGGTCGCGCCGCTGATCGGGGAGAGCAATGATCCGAAGCTCTCCTGTGAGATCCGGGAGATCGTGGAGAAGCACCGCGGCGTATATGGGAGCCATGATCTGGTGCTGCACCAGTACGGACCGGAGCGCTATATGGGGAGCATCCATGTCGAGCTGGACGGGGCGCAGAGCCTGCGGAGGGCGCATGCGCTGGCGGATCATATCGAGCGGCAGATCCGGGAGGAGACCGGCGTCATGCTGGTGATCCATACGGATCCGGTGCAGACTGACGCGGAGGCACGGGACTGCCGTAAGCGGACCGAGCGGCTTCTTCGGGCGATCCGTGGAGATGCGAGTCTTCATGATTTCCGGCTCCGGCACACAGAGGACGGACGGGAGTTTGAGTTCGATATTTTACTGCCCTGGGGTCTGGAAAAGGAGGAGGAGCAGAGAATCACGCGGGAGCTGGAGAAGGGACTCGCGGAGAGCCTGCAGGAAAAGCTGCGTCTCCGGCTGCATATAGACCACCCCTACACCTCTGCCCGCTCCGATGCGGAGAGCGTGGAGGCGGAGAGAGCATCTGCAGGGATAGAGAACAGGAGGGAATGATGTACGAATTTCAGGATCGGGTGCGTTATTCGGAAACCGATGAGGACGGCGACATGAAGGTCGTCGCGATGGTGAATTATTTGCAGGACTGCTCAACCTTTCATTCCACGGATGTCGGACTGACGGTGGAGCGGCTCAGGGCGCTGCAGCGCGCATGGCTGCTCAGCTACTGGGACATATATATAGAGCGTCTGCCGCGGCTCTGTGAGAGGCTCGTGATCGGGACGAGCCCCCACAGCTTCAGGGGGGTGATTGCCCACCGGAACTTCTGGATCCGGGACGCGGAGGGAAGGGATATCCTGCGGGCGGACAGCCAGTGGTTTTCCTTTGATACTGAGAAGCAGCGCCCGGTGAAGATCTCGGAGGAAGTCCTGCTCCCCTTCGGAGAGAGAAGGGATGTGCTGGGGCTGCCGGAGAGCCCGCGGCGAATCACGCTGCCGGAGAAGCTGGAGCGGCTTTCGCCGGTGCTGGTGCAGCGGCACCATATCGACAGTAATCATCATGTGAACAATGCGCAGTATATCGAGATGGCGGCGGAGGCGCTGCTCCGTGCGTTTCCGGAGCATCGGAAGTGGACGGGCGGACGCATCCGTGCGGAATATCAGAGAGCGGCGCTGCTGAATGCGCAGATTATCCCGATGCTCGGGAGGAACGAGGACGGGCTCGTGCTCAGTCTGCAAAATGAAAGAGGAGAGGTATACGCAAATGTTGAAATTAGGTGAGATGCAGGAGCTGAGAATTGCACGGGAGAAGGACTTCGGAGTCTATCTCGAGGACAGAGAGGGAGAGGCGGTGCTGCTACCGGAGAAGCAGGTTCCGAATGGAAAGGGCGTCGGGGATCTCGTTACGGTTTTTGTTTACAAGGATTCGAAGGATCGCTTCATTGCGACGACGCGGAAGCCGCTTTTGCAGGTCGGAGAGGTCGCGCGTGTCATGGTCAGCGACGTGAACCGGATCGGCGCCTTCATTGACATAGGGCTGGAGAAGGATGTCCTGATTCCGCACAGGGAGATGCGTTATGAGCTGAAGAAGGGAGACAGCGTCGAGGTCTATCTCTATGTGGATCGCTCGAACCGTCTTGCAGCGACGACCTATACGAAGAAGCACGAGGAGGCGCGGCACATCGACACAAATGCAGTCAAGACCTACCGGTATGAGAAGGGGGCGGAGGAGCTGCTCCGCCTCCTCACGGAGAAGTTCGAGGGGCACGTCCCGTATACGGACAAAACCGTGACAGCAGAGCAGGTGCTCGCAGATTTCGGAATGTCGAAGGCCGCCTTCAAGCGTGCGGTCGGCAAGCTTCTGAAGGAGGGACGGATCAAGATCACGAAGAGTGCAATTTTCTGCATCTATTGAGATTTCCATGCCGGAAGTACCGGTGCTGACAGGCATTCGCACCTGAGAGTGTATGGACAGCGAATTCATACAGAAAGGGAGAGAGATGGAAATTTGCAAAAGAGTGAACGGCCATGAGAGGCTCGGCGCGGCGTATCTGCTCCATACCGACAGCGCGGATATCAAGCTGTGCTTTCTGACGGACGAGCTGCTCCGGCTCAGAGTCTCCTTTACACGGGAATTTCCGGAGGAGTCTTATGTACTGATGAAGACTGCATGGGAGGATCGGCTGGATCCGCTCTTTACGGGGGAGCGGGAGAGAGTTTCTCCGATCGAGCCGGCATTCACGGAAAAGGAAGGGACATTATGTTTCGAGACGGAGAAGCTCCAGCTCGTGATTGAAAGAGAGCCGATCGCCATCGTGCTTTCGGACAGAGAAGGGAATGTGCTTTTCAGCACGGAGAAGCTCGCACCGTTCATGCTGGACAGTAACCGCCGCATCACCTCCTGCTTCCGGATGAAGGAGGAGGACTGCTTCTACGGCTTCGGGGAGAAGGCGGGAGAGCTGAACAAGAACAAGAAATTCCTGCGGGAGCGCGCGACAGACGCGATGGGGTATGACGCGGAGAAGACGGATACGCTCTATAAGCATATCCCGTTTTTCATTCGTCTGGACAGAGATACGCAGCGCGCCGTCGGGGTGTTCTATCACAATTTTTATGAGTCGGTCTTCAATATGGGCTGCGAGAAGTCGAATTACTGGCCTCGCTATGCCTACTGGCAGGCGGACGGCGGAGACATCGACCTCTTTCTGCTCGCGGAGGGGAGCATCCCCGGGATTGTCGGGCAGTATACCTGGCTGACAGGGCGTCCGGCGCTGCTTCCGAAACGTGCGCTGGGATATCAGGGCTCCTCCATGTATTATTCGGAGCTGGAGAAGGACAGCGACGAGGCGGTGCTTCGCTTTATTGACACGGTGCATGAGGAGGGCTTCCCGATCGACGGCTTCCATCTGTCCTCGGGCTACACCAGTTATCAGGGAAAGCGCTGCGTCTTCACCTGGAATACGGAGCGCTTCCGGGATCCCGCCGCGTATTTCGCGGCGATGAATGAGAGAGGCGCGCAGAATGTCCCGAATGTTAAGCCGGGTATCCTGCTGACGCACCCGCGTTTCGCGGAATTTGCAGAGAGCGGCGTTTTTGTCAGGGATGCAAAGGAAGCAGAGAAGCCTGCCATTGGTATGTGGTGGGGCGGCGAGGGCGCTTTCTGGGATTTCACCAGACCTGTGGCGAGGGAGCTCTGGAAGAAATGTATGAAGGAGTCGCTGCTCGCGCTCGGTACCGAATCGATCTGGAATGACAACTGTGAGTATGACAGCCTGCTGGACAAGGATGCGCGCGTGGATTTCGACGGCAAGGGCAGTGTCATCGGGGCATTGAAGCCGATTATGAGCACGCTGATGAGCAAGCTTTCCAATGACGCCGTCACCGAGCACAATGCGGACGCGCGCCCATATGCCGTCTGCCGCTCCGGCAGTGCCGGAATCCAGCGCTATGCGCAGACCTGGTGCGGAGATAATTACACGAGCTGGGAGACGCTTCGCTACAATATCCCGATCATTACGGGGATGGGACTCAGCGGACAGCCGAACGAGGGGGCGGATATCGGAGGCTTCGCCGGACCGGCTCCGGAGGAGGAGCTGTTTCTCCGATGGGTGCAGCAGGGTATTTTCCAGCCGAGATTTTCGATCCATTCCGCTTCGAATGACAATACAGTGACAGAGCCTTGGATGTTCCGTGCCGTCAAGCCGCTGCTGCGGGAGGCGATCCTGCTTCGCTACCGCTTCCTGCCGTATCTTTATTCGCTGGAATATGAGGCCTCCCGGACTGGCGCGCCGATCATGCGTGCGCTGGTCTATGAGTTTCAGAATGATCCGGCGGTCTATGAGGAGAGCTTCGACTATCTGTTCGGGCGGGATATCTTGCTTGCGAATGTGCTCGAAAAGGGCGCGAAAACCCGGCGGGTTTATCTGCCGAAGGGAAGCCGCTGGTATCATTGGGAGGATAAGCTCCGCTGCTATCCCGGCGGACAGACGATAGAGATCCCGGTCACGCTGGAGTCGATCCCGATGTTCCTCCGGGAGGGCGCAATCGTACCCATGGCGGAGAATCAGCCTCTCTCCATGGAGCGGGATAAGGTGACAGCACTGCGGCTCACCGTCGTGCCGGGGGGAGCAGAGCGGAGCTTCTGCCTCTATGACGACGACGGCATCAGCAACAACTACCGGAAGGGCTGTTTCCTGAAGACGGAGATCCGTATGTGCGGCGACAGTATCGTGAGGCTCTGCGTTCATCGAAGCGGAAGCTATGAGGACAGCATCCGCAGTGTACGGGTCGATATGGTGAAGAAGGAGAGGAGCCCCTTCCGGGTGCTCCTCTCCGGAAGACGCCTGCCGCATTTCCTGAACCGACGGCACTTCGAGAGTGCGGAGGAGGGCTGGTATTACAGCCAGAGCAAGCGGAGCGTAGAGGTGAAGTACCCGAATCCGCCGGAGGACTATGAGCTGCAGGTTTCCTTTGAGGACTTCGATCTGACTGGAATGTAAGGAGAAACGGATACGCTGCCCGGGACATAGCGGACGTGCATCGCGGCACTGCGGCTGCCCTGTGAGGAAACGAAGAGGGAGCTTGTATTCCGGACGGCTTTATCATTATAATCGGATGGATCGGGAAAGGATTTATTTCTAAGGCTTTGGAGAGAAGGCCAGACATCTCGAAACTGAAATATATACAGGTTGGAAGAGGGTTTTATGGCTAAATTTACCCAAAAGGCAATTCGGTACAGTATGCTTAAATTACTGCAAAAAAAGGAAATAGATAAAATTTCCGTTAAAGATATCTGTGAGTTATGTGAGATCACCAGAAATACATTTTATTATTATTACAGTGACATCTATCAGGTACTTGAGGAATTACTTAAGACAGAAGCCAATAATATTATTATGGAAAACCGAGAATATGATAGTTTTTATGAGGAATTTTTGCAAAGATATCATCTTATTTTAGAATACAGGCAAGCGGTTTTGCACTTGTATAACTCTAAAAACAGGGAGCTGATATTAAAGTATTTTTATGATGTCACAGAGGATTTTGTAGAAAAATATGTCAGGGAAGAAGCCGGTGAAACAAAGCTTTCAGAGGAGAATATCGATTTTGTCACATATTTTTACACGAATTCTATTATCGGAACAATGTTCAGATGGCTGCAGAATGGAATGCCGGGGTCGCAGGAGCAGCTGATTCATAGATTGTCTTTATCCTATCAGGTCACAATCAAACCACTTATATCAGAATTAGGTCAAAAAGAATAAAAAACCATACACATTTACAACAGTGCCCAAAAATAGGACACTGTTATTTTTTTGTATGTTTCATATAGGTGATGGTTGGATTACTATTTATTTATATCCGTAGGGCGGTTCATTCGATGAAGAAATTAAATTTAACAAAAAATACATATATTGCTTTGACAATGATTTGCATTGTCGGAGGTGCTTTGCTGCTATTTTGGCCGAAGCCGGGAATAAACGTCTTGTGTAAAATATCGGGTATTTTCCTGCTGATATATGGCATAGCAAAAATATCAGCTTACTTTACAAAAGATCTTTTTCAATTAGCGTTTCAATTTGATTTTGGATTGGGAATCGTTGCTTTGATTTTGGGAATTTTGATTTTTTTTCGAACGGGACATATTGTAAGCTTTTTTGATTTTTACATAGGAATATTTCTTTTTGTGGATTCGGCATTAAAGATACAAACATCTTTAGAAGCAAAGAAATTCGGAATTGAAAGATGCTACTGGATATTTATAACAGCCGTGGCATCGGGAATAATTGGTATTTGTTTGTTATTTTCGTCTTTAAAGGCAATAGATCTAATTGTCAGAATGGCTGGGCTTGGCATATGTCTTAATGGTGCAATGAATCTTATAGTAGTGTTAAATACAGTAAGAGCCGTTAGAAAAACGGAAGATGATTTTTTGGAAAAAAATATATAGGCAGCAGGAGCAGGCATTACAATTGATACAAATTAAAAATAACAAAATATCAGGAGGAAACAATAATGAGATCAATTTGTCATGCAGCAGAAAGAAAGGCTTTTGAGGTAGCGCTTGATTCGTTAATGAAAAAAGCGGAGAAAAACCGCGCAGAGGGCTATGTGGAAATTATCAATATGATTGAAAGAGTATTGAAGGATGGATGGCAGCCGGAAGCATATGAGCGACTTCGGGCAGCATTCAGCAAGGATGGAAAATGGACACAGTATTTTAATAATCTGTTGGATAACTGTGATACAGCTTATTTAAAGGGACTTATGATGGCCTTTGGATATGAAGGCGGATTCAGGGGGTTCAGAGAGACACAGAAGAATGCAAAGAAGCTTGGCGTAAAGCACATACCATGGATTATTCTTTTTGATCCGACCAGTGCCTGCAATTTGAAATGTACAGGCTGCTGGGCAGCAGAATATAAGAATACACTTAATCTGTCTTACGATGATATGGATAGTATTGTCACACAGGGAAAAGAACTTGGAATCCATGAATATGTCATGACAGGCGGGGAACCGATGGTTCGAAAGAAGGATATTATCACACTTGCAAAGAAGCATAGTGATTGCGGCTTCATGATTTTTACAAACGGAACACTCATTGACCGGCAGTTTTGTGATGATATGAAGGAATGCAAGAACATTATCCTTTCCATGAGCGTAGAAGGTTTTGATGAGGCAACGGACGCCAGAAGAGGAAAAGGCACCTTTAAGAAGGTGATGGATGCCATGGATCTTTTGAGGAAAAACGGCATTCCATATGGAACTTCAATCTGCTATACGCGTGCAAACTGTGAAGCAGTGACAAGTGATGAATTTTTAGATTTCTTAATCGAAAAGGGAGTGGCTTTTTCATGGTTCTTCCATTATATGCCGGTGGGAAATGACGCAGTACCTGATCTGATCCCTACAACAGAGCAAAGGGAATATATGTATCACAGAATTCGTGAGATTCGCGGATACGAGGGCGGTAAGCCGATTTTTTTGATGGATTTCCAAAATGATGGAGAGTTTGTAAGCGGCTGTGTGGCTGGTGGTAAATACTATTGCCATATCAATCCGAATGGAGATGTAGAGCCTTGTGTCTTTATTCATTATTCGAGCGAAAATATTCATGAGAAATCATTGAAGGAATGCCTGGCCCAGCCGTTGTTTAAGGCATATCAGGATGCGCAGCCATTTAATGATAATTTATTGCAGCCTTGTCCAATGCTTGAAAATCCGGAAATCCTACGAAAACTGGTATCACAGACAGATGCACACAGCACCGATATGATGAGTCCGGAAGAATGCAATCATCTATGTGTAAAGTGTGATAATTATGCGAGGGAATGGCAGCCTGTGGCAGATCGGCTATGGGCATTAAATCATCCGAATCATATGAAGCAATAAATATTTTTAAAGTAAGGATGCAGCCTGCATGAAGATTCATGCAGGCTGCATTTTTGATTCTTTTTCCTGATGTCTGTGCTATAATAAAATTTAGTTTGTGCCGGAGATCGGTACAGAGCGGATCGAGGATACAGCTGCGCCATGCCAATACGCGGTCATGGTATCGGGAGGCATATTTATGACAGATTACGGACTATTGACGGCGCAGCTTCGTGCCTTTGCAGAGGAGGAGGGGAATTTCGTGCCGCTGCTGAGCAATGCCTCGGCGCTCCTCTACAGCTCTCTGGAGCGGCTGAACTGGGCGGGCTTTTATCTCGTGCGGGATGGAGAGCTGCTGCTCGGACCCTTCCAAGGCAGGACAGCGTGCATCCGAATCGCAAGAGGGAAGGGCGTCTGCGGGAGCGCGTGGGAAAGGGATCGCATCGAGATAGTGGAGGATGTGCATGCGTTCGCCGGGCACATCGCCTGTGACAGCACCTCCAATTCGGAGATCGTCGTGCCGATTCATGGTACGGCGGGGCAGGTCGTCGGCGTGCTGGATATAGACAGTCCCGAAGTCGGGAGGTTCACAGAGGAGGATCGTGCCGGGCTGGCAGATTTTGTGAAGGAGCTGGAGCGCTGGCTGCGCTTCTGAGAGAAGAGGCGCGGCCATACCGGATGCCGGGAGGCGGGATGGCTGTCTTCCGGAGGCAGGGCAGCACAGCTATGGAAAAGAGAAAGGATAGGATACCAGAATGAAATTTTCAGAGATGCCCTATGAGAGGATTGATTTTGAAAAGCTGAAGGAGAGCTTCCGGGAGCTGTCCGATCGGTTCGAGCGGGCGGAGTCCGGCGAGGAGCAGTTTCAGGTACATCAGGACTATTATCGGATCACGGAGCATGTAATGACGGAGATGACAATTGCGATGATCCGGAATGATATCGATATGACGGACGCATTCTACTCGGAGGAGCAGAAGCATTATGACCGGAATATGCCTGTCTTTCAGAGCCTTGTCGTCGATTACAAGAAGAAGCTTTTTTCCTCCCGCTTCCGTCCGTATCTGGAGGAGAAGATCGGAAAGGTCGCATTCCGGAATATGGAGCTCGCGATGCAGGCGATGGATGAGAAGCTGATTCCGCTGATGCAGGAGGAAAACCGGCTCTCCACGGACTACAATAAGCTCCTCGCAGGGGCGAAGATCGACTGGAATGGGGAGACACTGAACCTTTCCCTTTTGCAGCCGTACCTGAACCACAGGGATCGGAGCATCCGGAGGACAGCGTGGGAGAAATACACGGCATTCTTCGCGGCGCATCAGGAGGAGCTGGACGAATTCTATGAGCGGCTCGTGAAGAACCGGACGCAGCAGGGCGTCCTGATGGGCCACAGGAACTATCTGCCGCTCGGCTATGCGCGGATGAACCGAAACTGCTATACGGCGTCGGATATCGCCGCGTTCCGGCAGCAGGTGAAGCGGGATCTCGTCCCGTTTGCAGAGAAGCTTCATGAGCGGCGGAGGCAGCGTCTCGGCCTGTCGAAGCTCTCTTACATCGACGAGGGCGTCTATTTCACGGAGGGGAACCCGCAGCCGACAGGGAGTCCGGAGCAGATTCTCCGCGCCGGACAAAGGATGTACAGTGCGCTCTCGCCGGAGACTGCGGAATTTATGAATACGATGATGGAGGGAGAGCTCTTCGATGTGCTCGGCAGGAAGACCAAGAAAACCGGCGGCTACATGACGATGCTTCCGGACTATCATGTTCCGTTTATCTTCGCGAATTTCAACGGCACCTCCGGAGACGCGGATGTCATTACGCATGAATGCGGGCACGCCTTCCAGGGCTACTTAACGGCGCACGATCCGATTCAGGAGCACAATGACATCACGATGGAGACGGCGGAGACGCATTCCATGTCCATGGAATTCTTTACCGAGCCGTGGATGCCGCTGCTCTTCGGAAGCCGCGCAGGGGACTACATTGCTATGCACTTCGAGGATGCGGTGACCTTCATTCCGTACGGGACGATGGTGGATGAGTTCCAGCATATCGTCTATGAGGATCCGGGGCTCAGTCCGAAGGATCGGAGAGCGCTCTGGAGGGATCTGGAGCGGCAGTACAAGCCGCACCTCGACTACGAGGGGAATGCATACATGGAGCAGGGCGGCTTCTGGCAGAAGCAGCATCATATCTATGACAGCCCGCTCTACTATATCGATTACTGCATCGCCGGTACGAATGCCCTGCAATACAAGACGAGGATGGATCAGGACTACAGGGCGGCATGGGAGAGCTATCTCCGTCTCTGCCGTCTCTCCGCCTCTGACTTCTTCGACGGGCTGATGCAGAAGGCAGGACTGGACAATCCGTTCGAGGACGGCTGTCTGCGCAGCATGGTTTCGAAGCTGGAGAGGAATCTCTGAGACAGGGAGCGGGTAATGGGGAGATTGGAGCGGCAGCTGCGGGACTATCTTCGGGAGGGGAGGTATCCCTTTCATATGCCGGGGCATAAGCGGCGGAACGTGACCGGCGCAGCCCTCCCGTATGAGCTGGATTTGACGGAGCTTCCGGCGACAGACGATCTGCATGCGGCGGAGGGGATACTGCGCGAGGCAATGGCACGGACGGCGGCGCTGTATCGTGTGAGGCGCTGCTGGTACCTCGTGAACGGGAGCACCTGCGGCAACCTCGCGGGGATATTTGCCGTGACACGGCAGGGCGGAGAGATCCTCTGCGCGAGAAACTGCCACCGGAGCGTCTTTCATGCGATTCAGCTCAGGGGGCTGCGGGTACACTGGCTGCTGCCGGAATATGAGGAGGCGTTCGGAATCTTCGGCAGTATTCTTCCGGCGCGCGTTTCGGAGCTGCTCCGGCAGTACCCGGGGACGGAGGCAGTAGTGCTGACCAGTCCGACCTACGAGGGTGTGGTCTCCGACATCCGGGAGATCGCGGCGCGCTGCCATGCGGCAGGCGTACCGCTTCTGGTGGACGAGGCGCATGGCGCGCATTTTTCTCTGGAGGGCTTTCTCTCGAGGGAAATGCCGGCAGAGACGGCGGAGAAGAACGGGGAGCCTCGTCGATTTCCCGGATCGGCAGCGGAGCTGGGAGCGGATCTCGTGATACAGAGCCCGCATAAGACCCTTCCCAGCCTGACGCAGACAGGGTGGCTTCATTTATGCACAGAGCGGGTGGAGGCGAAGCGGGTGGAGGAAATGCTGGGGATTTTTGAGAGCTCCTCGCCCTCCTACCCGCTGCTGCTTTCTCTGGACAGCTGCACGGAGCTCCTGCTGGAGGAGGGAAGCGCATATTTTCGGCGCTGGCAGAAGCAGCTCGGAGAATTCTACCGAAAGCTTCGGGGACTTCGGCATTTTCGTCTCCTCTATCCGTTTTTTCTGCGGGAAAAGGGGCGCGCCGCGGGTGCGCGCGCGATTTTCGACTGTGATGCCTCGAAGATTCTGGTGAATGCGGGAGACAGCGGATGGTACGGGGAGGAGCTGCTAAGGATGCTCCGGGAGCGCTTCTCGCTGGAGCTCGAGATGAGCGCCGGCAGCAATGTGCTCGCCATGAGTGCCATGACGGACGATAGGGAGGGGTATCAGAGACTGGCGGCGGCGCTGCTCGCTCTGGACAGAGAGGCAGAAAAGAGGAAGCGGGAAGCAGGGGCGGACGACGAACAGGCGGAACGCAGAGAGGCAGGGGAGGAGCCTGTCCGGGAGCTGCTTCGGACGATCGGCGCCAGTCTCCCGGAGAGCTGCCTCCGTCTCTCCGAGGCAGCGGAAAAGGAACGGCGGTCTGTCCGGCTCATGGAGGCAGCGGGGCGGATCGCGGGGGAATATGTCTACCTCTATCCGCCCGGGATCCCGCTGCTGCTCCCCGGAGAGCGGATTCGTCCGGTGCAGCTCCATTATATGGAAGCGCTGCGGGAGCGGAGCGTCACCCTTCATTTCTCGGAATCCGGACGGGACAGTCGGACGATCTCTGTACTGCTTTAGCGAAACGCTGGTTAAATCGGAAAAGGCACACGTCCATGGCATGTAAGTCATGAATAGATCAGTATTTCTTCAGCGCATTTCCGTGGGATTTCCGGCTTTCGTATCGCATCAGACAGTACGGCACAGCTCCCGCGGCGTAAGCATCTTATGGGCAATTTCTATGAGAGAAGCGCAGGAAATGGGAGAAATGCCGAAAAGTAATGGGGATTTCGCTTGACGAATCTCCAAATCCCTTTATAATGAGGATAATATGAGACATAAATATCGGACTCAAATATAAAGTCTCTATTCGAGCCCGAGCGGAAGAAGGGAGAAATGGTATGAGCGAGAAAAGGAAAAACAGCGGGGCGCTGCTGGGGGCGGCATTTCTGATGGCGACCTCGGCGATCGGGCCGGGCTTTCTGACCCAGACGGCGAAGTTTACCAACGACTATCAGGCCAGCTTCGGCTTCGTCATTCTTTCCTCTGTGCTGCTGGCAGCGATCGCCCAGCTTAACATCTGGAAGGTGCTCTGCACCACAGGGCTTCGGGGACAGGAGGTGGCGAATCGGGTGCTTCCCGGACTGGGCTATATCGTCTCCGCGCTGATCGTGCTGGGAGGACTGGTGTTCAATATCGGAAATGTCGGCGGCGGTGCGCTGGGCTTCAATACTCTGCTGGGCATTCCCACCATGGCGGGGTACTTCCTCGCCGGCGGCATCGCGATCCTGATCTTCCTCTCGAAGGATGCCAAGGGGATCATGGATAAGCTGGTGAAGGTGCTGGGCGCAGTCATGATCGTCGTGATTCTGGCAGTGATTTTCGTAGTGCAGCCGCCGGCAGGGGAGGCGCTCAAAAACAGCTTTGTGCCGGAGGCGGGCTATGGAACGCTCTTCACGCCGATCCTGACCCTGCTGGGCGGTACGGTAGGCGGCTACATTACCTTCTCGGGCGCGCACCGACTGATCGATGCCGGCATTACCGGAGAGGAAAATGAGGGCAAGATCCTGTACAGCTCTGTTATCGGTATTTTCGTAGCGGCGCTGGTGAGAATCCTGCTCTTCCTCGCAGTACTGGGCGTCGTGGCGAAGGGCGTAACGCTGGATAAGTCCAATCCTGCGGCGGACGCCTTCCTGCGGGGAGCAGGACAGCTGGGCTACCGCTTTGCGGGACTGGTGCTGCTCTGCGCGGCGATCACCTCCATCATCGGAGCTGCCTATACCTCCGTATCCTTCCTGAAGACCTTCCATTCCTCCATTGCGAAGAATGAGAACTACTGGATCATCGGCTTTATCGCGTTCTCTACCCTCATCATGGCAGTGTCCGGCAGTCCGGCGGCTCTCCTCGTGGTAGCCGGCGCGCTGAATGGGCTGATCCTGCCGGTGACGCTGGGGATTTCCCTGATCGCCTCGCAGAAGAAGAGCATCATGGGAGAGAATTACCGGCATCCTGTGTGGCTTTTGCTGCTGGGAGGACTGGTGGTGCTGCTGTCCGCCTATGTGGGCGTCCGCTCTCTCGGGAATCTCGCGAGCCTTTTCGCATAAGGGGCTGAGGAAACGAAGATGCAGAATATCAAGGTTTTAGCAGAGGGAGATTCCTCCCTCTTGATTGTATTTGAACAGACGATCCGCCCGGAGGTGAACCGGAGGATCGCGGCGGTGGTGAAGCTGATCCGCCAGCAGCAGATCGAGGGAATCGTAGACATGATCCCCACCTACTGCGCACTCCTCATCAACTATAATCCCCTGGTGATCTCCTATTCGGAGATCTATCGCAGGATCGGCAGCATTGTCCGGATGGATACGCAGGTGGACAGCCTGCACCGCAGGATCTATGAGATTCCGGTGGTTTACGGCGGGGAATACGGTCCGGATCTCGGCAGCATCGCAGCCCATGCGGGGCTCTCCGAGGAGGAGGTCGTCTCTCTTCACAGCTCCCGCGATTACCTCATTTATATGCTGGGCTTCCTGCCGGGCTTCACGTATCTCGGCGGGCTGGACGAGCGGCTTCACACGCCGCGCCTTGCCAATCCCAGAGTGCGCATCCCTGCGGGCTCCGTGGGGATCGGCGGCTCCCAGACCGGTATTTATCCGCTGGACTCTCCCGGCGGCTGGCAGCTCATGGGCATGACGCCGGTCAGAACCTATGATCCCGGGAGAGAGAAGCCGATTCTGGTGGAGGCGGGAGACTATATCCGCTTCCTGCCGATTTCCCCGGAGGAGTACCGGGAGCTGCAGCGCGCGGTGGAGACAGGAAACTATCAATGCAGGGTATATGAGGGGGAGGACGAATGGGATTCCGAGTGATAAAGGGCGGCATGCTGACCACGGTGCAGGATCTGGGACGCAGCGGCTACCAGAGCCAGGGCTTCAATGTGGGCGGCGTGATGGACGTCCGCTCCTTCCGCATCGCGAATCTCCTTCTGGACAATCCGGAGAATGAAGCTGTGCTGGAGTGTACCCTCATCGGGCCGACGCTGGAGTTTACCGCGGCGCAGATCATCGCCATTACGGGAGGCGATTTCCGTCCGGAGCTGAATGACGAGCCCGTTCCCATGTATACGGCGATTTATGTCAACAAGGGAGATGTGCTGAAGCTGGGGAGCGCGAGGACGGGGCGCAGCTGCTACATTGCCTTCTCCAATTATTTGCAGGCTCCGGTGGTGATGGGCTCCCGCTCCACCAACCTGAAATGCGGGATCGGCGGCTTCAAGGGAAGAAAGCTCATGGACGGCGATTTCCTGGATATGCGGATCAAGCGGAGAGTATACCTGCCCTATTTCCTTTCCCGCACGCTTCCGATCCGGGAATACGAGGATAGTGCGGTGACGCTCCGGGTGATTATGGGACCGCAGGAGCAGATGTTTACCCACCGCGGCATAGACCGCTTCCTGAACAGCGAGTTCACGGTATCCGGCAATTTCGACCGTATGGGCGTCCGGCTGGACGGGAGCTTCATTGAGACGAAGCGGGGCTCGGATATCATTTCCGACGGTATTGCGCTGGGAGCGGTGCAGGTGCCCGCCCACGGCAAGCCGATCATTTTGCTCGCCGACCGGCAGACTACGGGGGGATATGCGAAGATCGCTACGGTAGCCAGCGTGGATCTGCCGAAGCTGGCGCAGTGCCGGACGGACGACCGGATTCGTTTCCGGAGGATCACGGTGGAGGAGGCACAGGCGCTGCTTCGGGAGGAGGAGAACAGCCTGCAGGAGATGCGGAATCAGATCCACAAACCCTGCAGGGAGGTGCTGGCGGTTCGGCTCACGGCGAAGCGTCTGGAGCAGCTCTTCCCGGCATAGCGCCGGATACGGAAACGGAGGGCAGCCGAGGGGAAGACCCCGAGGGCGGCCTGCGGTGTACGGAAGGGAATAAGACGGAGGAGAAGACAGATGGATCTGGAGAAAATTGAGGGACTGGTGAGAATCATGGAGGGCTCTTCCCTGAAGACCATGAAGCTCCGTGACGGAGAATTCGAAATCAGCATGAGCAAGCTGGACAATGCGCCGGTACTTGCATCTCCGGGGCTTCCGGCATTTCCGGGCTACAGCGGAGCGGGAAGCGCGACAGCGGAGGGGAAGGAGAGCGCTGCAGCGGGAGAGGAGCAGGAGGATCTGGAATTTCATATCACGAGCCCCATCGTAGGAACCTTTTACTCCGCTGCGGGCCCGGACATTCCCGCTTATGTAAAGGTGGGAGACCGTGTGCGGGCGGGAGACACCGTCTGCATCGTGGAGGCAATGAAGATGATGAACGAGATCACGGCGGACTATGACTGCGAGATCGAGGCAGTGCTGGTTTCCAATGAGCAGAAGGTGGAGTACGGACAGCCGCTGTTCCGTGTGAAGAAGCTTTGAGCAGGAGGTCGCTGTGTTGAAACGGGTTTTGATTGCAAATCGTGGGGAGATCGCGGTCCGCATCATTCGGGCGCTTCGGGAAATGGAGATTCCCTCTGTCGCGGTCTATTCCAGAGAGGACAGGAATTCCCTCCATATCCGGCTCGCGGACAGCAAGGTCTGCATCGGGGAGGGCGCAGCACGGAATACCTATCTGAATATGGACGCATTGATCACCGCGGCGAAAAATATGGGCTGCGACGCGGTGCATCCCGGCTACGGCTTTCTGTCGGAGAATAGCCGCTTCGCGGAAAAATGCAGAGAAAACGGGCTGATATTTATCGGACCGGAGCCGTCGGTGATCGACAGCATGGGCAATAAATCCGCAGCGCGGGCAATGATGAGGCGTGCGGGAGTGCCTGTGGTGCCGGGCAGCAGAGAGGCGGTTTATGATGCGGCGGAGGCACAGCGGATCGCGGAGGAGATCGGCTTTCCGGTGATGATCAAGGCATCCTCCGGCGGCGGGGGCAAGGGAATGCGGGAATGCTATGCTGCGGAGGACTTCGAAAATGAGTTCATCACAGCGCAGCGGGAATCCGCCAATGCCTTCGGGGACGACGCTATGTATATCGAGAAGCTGATTCTCCACCCGAGGCATGTGGAGGTGCAGATTCTGGGAGACAGCGAGGGGCATGTGGCAGCACTGGGCGAACGGGACTGCTCTGTGCAGAGGAACCATCAGAAGCTGATTGAGGAGTCTCCCTCTCCTGCGGTGACGGAGGAGAGGCGGCAGGAAATGCTTTCCGCGGCGGTGCGGGCAGCGGAGGCGGTTCATTATACCGGAGCAGGTACCATTGAGTTCATCGTGGATCAGGACGGGGCATTTTATTTCATGGAAATGAATACCCGAATCCAGGTGGAGCATGGGGTGACGGAGCTGGTCAGCGGCATAGATCTCGTAGCGGAGCAGCTCCGGGTGGCGGCGGGGGAGCCGCTTTCCTTCACACAGGAGCAGGTGCTGCTCCGGGGGCATGCCATCGAGTGCCGGATCAATGCGGAAATCCCGGAGCAGAACTTCATGCCCAGCCCGGGGCGGGTGACGCACCTGCACCTGCCGGGTGGGAACGGCGTGCGGGTAGATACGGCACTGTATACCGGCTATGTGATTCCTCCGGACTATGATTCCATGATCGCGAAGCTTATGGTCTATGCGGATACCCGTGAGGCGGCGATCCGGAAGATGCGGGCGGCGCTGGATGAGACAGTGATACTGGGCGTAAATACCAATCTGGATTTCCAGTACAAGATCATGCAGGCGGACGCCTTCCGGGAGGGAAGGGCAGATACCGGCTTCGTAGAGGCATTCATGCAGGGAGGACGGGCGGATGAGAGTAGATCTGAATAGTGATATCGGAGAGAGCTTCGGACGCTATACGCTGGGAATGGACGAGCGAATCATTCCTTTGGTCAGCTCTGTCAATGCCGCCTGCGGCTTTCATGCCGCAGATCCCTGCGTTATGGAGAAAACCGTAGAGCGGGCTGCTGTAGCCGGGGCGGCGGTAGGGGCACACCCGGGCTTTCCTGATCTCATGGGCTTCGGAAGACGGAATATGCAGCTGAGTCCCGCAGAGGCAAAGGCGTATGTGCTATATCAGCTGGGGGCGTTGGACGCCTTCCTCCGGGTAAGAGGGCAGAGGATGCAGCATGTGAAGCCCCATGGCGCGCTCTACAATATGGCAGCGAAGGATCCTGTGCTTGCCCGCGCCATCTGTGAGGCGGTGCTTGCTTTCGACCGGGAGCTGATCGTGCTGGCGCTTTTCGGCGGTGCGCTTTATCAGACGGCGAAGGAGCTGGGGCTCCGGACGGCATCGGAGGTCTTCGCGGACAGAGCCTATGAGGCGGACGGGACGCTGGTGCCCCGTAGTAAGCCGGGCGCGATGCTTACGGATGAGACCCTCGCTATTGCCCGGGTCGTACGAATGGTGACAGAGGGAAGGCTCACCGCTGTCGACGGGCAGGATATCCCCATCCGCGCGGATTCCATCTGCGTTCATGGAGATGGGGAAAAGGCGCTCCTCTTCGTAGAGAGGATCCGTGCAGCGCTCGAGAGGAAAGGCGTGGAGATCTGTCCGCTTAGGGAGATGGCGCTGTAGGCAGGTTTTCTATATAAGCTTCCGTGCAGCGCCGGAGTTCGGCTTTGCTTGACAACAGAGGGACGCTCCGTATAATATATTTATATAGGTCCCCCCGGCAGGCAGTCGAATGCGGGGAATGTCTGCATGCACAAGCATTGGGACATTGGATGCGGACTTATGCAGAATGTGATGCCGGAGATCTCGGCAGAAACGTTTATTCAGATAGAAAGAAGGGAAAATCTATGAAGCACATCATGACCTTAGGAACCCGCGATATGGAGAAGTCCATGGAGCACGGCGGCTGCGGTGAGTGCCAGACCTCCTGCCAGTCCGCCTGCAAGACCAGCTGCGGTATTGCGAATCAGCAGTGCGAGAACGAGAACAGGTAAGCTTACTTGCACGCAAGAGGGAGATCTACTGTGCCGGGGCGCTCAAGCGTTCCGGCACAGTTTATGTGTCGGGAATACGCTGCACGTAGAAGAATGAGCGCAGCGTGATGTATCCTATAAGGTTTTTTTTCAGGGAGAACAATGATTCATCAGTATAAACTAAACGGCTACCATATCGTGATCGATGTATTCAGCGCGAGCGTGCATGTCACGGACGAGCTCGCCTATGATGCGATTCACCTGCTGGACGAGGGGAAGAGCATGGAGGAGGCGGAGACGCTGCTCCATGCTCTTCATCCGGAGGCAGGCGCGGAGGACATCCGGGACTGCTTCGAGGATATCCGGGAGCTGATCGCGCAGCGGAAGCTTTTCGCGAAGGATATCTATCAGAATATTGCGGGGACGCTGAAGAAGCGGAATACGGTCGTGAAGGCGCTTTGCCTGCTTGTTGCGCATACCTGCAACCTGAACTGCTCCTACTGCTTCGCGGCGCAGGGCAAGTTCAAGGGTGAGCATGGGCTTATGGATTTCGAGACAGGGAAGAGGGCGCTGGATTTCCTGATCGAGAATTCCGGCACGAGGAGAAACCTCGAGGTTGACTTCTTCGGCGGAGAGCCGCTCGTGAATTTCGAGGTCTGCAAGCAGCTGGTCGCCTATGCGCGTTCTGTCGAGAAGGCGCACAATAAGAATTTCCGTTTCACGTTGACGACGAACGGGATCGGGCTTACGGACGAGGTGATCGACTGGGCGAACCGGGAGTGCTACAATGTCGTGCTGTCCCTCGACGGTCGGAGGGAGGTCAACGACCGCTTCCGCGTCGATCTCGCAGGGCGCGGCAGCTATGATCGGATCGTGCCGAAATTTCGGAAGCTGGTGGAGAAGCGGAACGGACAGGGCTACTATATGCGGGGCACCTTCACGCATTACAATACCGACTTTACGGAGGATATTTTCCATATGGCGGACGAGCTTGGCTTTACGGAGCTCTCGATGGAGCCGGTGGTGAGCGATCCGTCGGAGCCGTCTGCGCTGACTGCGGAGGATCTGCCGAAGCTCTTCGAGCAGTATGAGCTTCTCGCGAAGGACATGATCCGCAGGCAGAGGGACGGGAAGCCGATCACCTTTTATCATTATATGCTCGATCTCACAGAGGGACCCTGTATCTATAAGAGAGTCTCCGGCTGCGGCTCCGGTACGGAATACCTTGCGGTGACTGCCTCCGGTGATCTCTATCCCTGCCATCAGTTCGTGAACGACCCGGAGTACAAAATGGGGAATGTCTGGGAGGGCATTACGAAAACGGAGCTCCGGGAGGAATTCAAGGAGTGCAATGTCTATTCCCGTCCGGACTGTAAGGATTGCTGGGCGCGGCTTTACTGCGCGGGGGGATGCGCGGCGAACTCGCTGCATTCTACGGGAGACATTCACGGTACCTATGAATACGGCTGCGAGATCTTTCGGAAGCGCATGGAGTGCGCCGTCATGCTGAAGGTGGCAGAGAGCGTAGCAGTTTCCATAAAGGAAACTGCGGAGCGATCTGGCGCAGACAAAGTCTGCGTCCGGCAAAGCCGGATTCACTGAAATCGTGTTTTATGTACAAATGCGCCGCGGATTTCCGCGGCGCATTTGTGACATTTCCTTTCCTTGGCACATGGCTTTATGAATTTATCCGATGCCTCCTCAGAAAATGGTCTGGGAAACCAATATGCCGCAGCCGAAGAACAGGATGGCGGCGAGAGAGGCGAGCACGACCAGCAGAAGATAGGCGCGGCTCAGGTTCCGGAGGTTTTGATTCTGGCTGGCGCCTGCCGCGAAAACAATCATACAGATGAAGCCGATCAGCGGGATCGAGAAGAGAAAGAGGTAGCAGAAGTATTCCAGTGTGCTGAGCGGGCGGAGCGCCTCCGGAAGCTGCATGCCCGGCTGTCCGCCTGCGGGAATGCCCGGCTGCGGCGTGCAGCTGCCCTGCGCCTGATAATAGGCATTGAAATCCGCTACAGGATCCGGCGCAGCGTTTCCCGCGGGGGCTGTGTCGGAATACCCGGCTGGCTGTGCTGTCTCCGGCGCTTCTGCGCCGATGCTGTCCTCTGCCTCTTCAGCAGGCGTCGCTTCGGCGGATTCCTCGGAGAGGGCCGCCTCCTCGGCGGACGCAGGCTTCTGCTTTACGGCAGGGAGCACGACGCCGCAGTTGATGCAGAACTTTGCGCCGTCCGGATTGTTTTGTCCGCAATTTATGCAGGTTTTCATTGATTCTCCTTTCAAAATGCGGGGGTCTCCCGCAGGAGGAATTTCTCTACCACCTGCGCGACACCGTCATTGTCGTTGGTATCTGTGATATAGTCGGCGCGATCCCGCAGGGATGGCTGGGCATTTTCCATCGCCACGCCGAGACCGGCGTAGTCGATCATTGTAATGTCATTGAGCCCGTCTCCGCAGGCGATCAGCTCGGAACGGTCACCGCCCAGAAGATGGAGCAGTGTTTCGAGACTCGCCGCCTTCTCGATCCCCGGCGGGACGATCTCCAGAAAGTAGGTTTCGGAGAAGAAGACATTCAGCTGCTTCGGATAGTGTTCTCGAAGGTAACGCTGAAATTCCCGCAGTCTCTCATGCACACCGACAGCGAGGAATTTGCAGACCGTGCCCTCTATTGCAGGATAGAGCGCTGCGACCCTGTGCGCCTCAATCCGGTTGATGCGGCATTCGAGCCGGACATAGGGATCGTCAGGATTCTCTGTAATGACGCCGCCCTGCCCATAGGTGAGAAGCTCGACCGAAAAACGGTGATAGCTCTCACAGATGTTCGGGTAGAGCGCAGCAGAGATGCTTCGCCGGAGAATATCCTGTCCGGTTTTGCAGTCGATAATGCGGCTTCCGTTATAGGCGAGAATATAGCCGCCGAGCTCCCGAAGCCCGAGCGTCTCTGCTACAGGGAAGATCCCCGCCTCAGGGCGTCCGGAGGCGAGGATGATGCGGACACCCCTTTTCGCCGCCCGGCGAAGAACCTCGACGGTGTGCGGGCTGACCTCCTTCTTCGAGTTCGTCAGCGTTCCGTCGAGGTCAAGAGCAATAAAGTGATATGCCATGCTTTTTCCTTTTCCTCTTGGTTTGCATTTTCTGTAGTATAGCATTAAAATGATTTCAGTGTCAAAAGTCTGAAATTTTATCCATAGTCAGAAGGGAGCTTGGCCTAATGGAGGAGAGAGGGGAAACGACAGAGAGAAATGCGGCAGAGCTTACGGAGCGCGGCGCAGAGAATGCGCCGGAGAAGCAGGCGCTGCGCCGCATGGAACGACGGCGCGAGCTGCAGCCGCTGTACCGCTACTGTGCAGAGCTGCAGCGTATCGCGGAGGGGCTGGATAGGGCGCTCTTTCTCGATTTGATGACGGATCGGGTCGTGCTGCTGGCGGTCAATCTCGGGGCGGGGGTGAATGGATTCTCTGCCATGTACTTCGACTTCCTTTCGGAGGAGGGGCTGCTGCCGGGAGAGGGTGGCGGGGCGGAGATCCGCCTGAATGAGGGAGAGGGGCAGGGACTTACACTCGCAGAGGCGAAGCGCTTCGTGCTGGAATCCGGCGGTGCCATGTTTTCCATCGATCTGACCGAGTGGGTGGAGCGGCTCGAGAGCCCGGAGCTTCGGGAGTTCCTGCTTTTTCTATATTCACAGGCAGAGGGCTTCCGCTATGTTTTCCGCATCCCGTATCTGGAGAAGCGGATGGTGAAGCGCGTCGCGGCGATCCTGAGCGATATCTTCACGGTGGATACGATCTCCCTGCCGCCGATCCGCTACCAGGATATCCGTGAAACCGCCGCGGCACGGCTCTCAGAGTACGGCTATACGGCGACAGAGGAGGCAATGGAGCTTTTCGAGAGACGGCTCTTCGAGGAACGCTCGGACGGGCGCTTCTATGGGATCAATACTGTGGAGAAGGTCGTCCGTGAGATGGTAGTGGAGAAGCTCAGACGGCGGAGCCCCGGGGAGGAGCAGACGCTGATCTACGCCGCGGATCTGGAAAATATCCTCGCGGAGGAGCAGACAGAGCGGCGGAACCCGGAGGAGGAGCTCGCTTCGAGAGTGGGGATGGCGGAGATCTGCCGCAAATTAAAAGGGATTCTCGCGGAGATGGAGCAGGGAAGCCGGGAAAATGCTTTCTATAATATACGCTTTATCGGGAACCCGGGGACGGGCAGGACGGAAGCGGCGAGACTCTTCGGTGCAATGCTGCGGGAGCGGGGAATGCTGACGCGCAGCGGCTTCCTCGAGTATCGCGGAGAGGAGCTGCTCGGCGCGGTTCCCGGTGAGACCTCGCCGAAGGTCATGGTGATCTGCCGGGATGCGGAGGGCTGCGTCCTCTTCATTGACGGCTTCTCGCTCCGGGAGAAGGAGGAGACGGGTACAGGGGCGGACTACCGAAGGGAAGCGATCGAGACGCTGCTCGCCCAGCTTCGGCAGGAGACGGGCGCATTCCTGCTGATTCTCGCCGGAACCGGACAGGAGCTTCAGGAGCTTTCTGCGGAATATCCGGAAATACAGGAGCTTCTGCCCTACAGCGTGGAGTTCCCGGACTATACGAAGGAGGAGCTGCTGGCGCTCTACCGAGATATGGTGCAGAAGGCGGGAATGCATCTTAGGGAGGATGCAGAGAGGGAGCTTGCGCGCTATTTTTCCGAGCTGCCGGAGGAGGTGCTCCGGCAGGAGGAATTCGCCAACGGCCGCTTTGTACGCAATCTTTTCGAACGGACGAAAAGCAAGGCGGCGCTTCGGGCGGAGCTCTACGGTAATGACGGACTCATGATCTGCCCCGCGGATTTCCGTCCGGCGATGTCTCGCGACATTGCGCAGCTGAACCAGAGAGAGGTCAAAAAATATCCGATGGGTTTTCGTTTAAGGGACTTGTGATTTTCCATGAAATAGGCTAAAATACGGCTTTGCGGCATGGTGGCGATTCGTCTTTGGACGAATCCTGTTCGTTTAGGGTGAGAAATGCAGAATACAACAAAAAAGGATGGCAGCGACAGCGGAAAACAGCTCGATCGACCGGCACTTTTGAAAATCGTGGAGGAGCTGATCCGTAAGGGAAAGAGCAATAAAAACGCTGTCGACGAGAGTGAGCTTGCCTATGCCTTTCGCGGCTATGAGCTGGCAAGCGGGCAGATGGAATATATCATAAAATATATTGAGGAAAGAGGAATCGAGATCAATCCGGACGTAGATGAGAAGAGCCTGCAGCGGATCGAATCAGGCGGGGACAAGGCGGACAGCGCGATTCTGGAGGAGGACGAGGACTTCGAGGAAGAGGAGGATGACGATAATGTTGACCTCGAGTCTCTGAACCTGCTGAGCGGCATTGACACGGACGATCCGGTTCGCTTTTATCTGAAGGAAATCGGTACGATCTCTCTGCTGACACCGGAAGAGGAGCTGGAGCTCGCGAAGCGGAGCCGGGATGGAGATATGGCAGCGCGGCAGAGATTGGTGGAATCCAATCTCCGGCTGGTCGTTTCTATCGCGAAGCGCTACACCGGACGCGGCATGAGCATCCTGGATCTGATACAGGAGGGCAATCTCGGACTCATGAAGGGCGTTGAGAAGTTTGAACCGGACAAAGGCTTCAAGCTCTCGACCTACGCGACCTGGTGGATACGGCAGGGCATCACGAGAGCACTCGCAGACCAGTCTCGGACGATCCGTGTCCCGGTACACATGGTGGAGAGTATTAACAAGGTGACCCGGATGCAGCGGCGGCTGACGCTGGAGCTCGGCTACGAGCCCTCGGTGAAGGAGCTCGCGAAGGCACTGGAGCTGAGCGAGGAAAAGCTGAAGGAGATTCTCGATGTCTCGAAGCAGCCGACCTCGCTGGAGACGCCGGTTGGAGATGAGGAGGATTCCAATCTTTCCGACTTCGTGGCAGATGAGAAGATGGTTTCTCCGGAGCAGAACGCGGCGAACGTGATGCTGAAGGAGGAAATCGACAAGCTGCTCGAAAATCTGAAGGATCGGGAGCGGGATGTATTGATCTACCGTTTCGGACTGCACGGGGAGGAGTCCCACACACTGGAGGAGGTAGGGCAGATGTTCGGCGTCACGAGGGAACGTGTCCGGCAGATCGAGGCGAAGGCATTGAAGAAGATCAGCCTCCCGAAATATAAAAATGCCCTTGCAGGCTTCCTCGAGGACGTATAGAAGAAAGGGGATAGAGGACAGAGAGATGTTTCGGTTTACCGATTACGGAGAGGAAGATGCGATACGGCTCTGCAAGGAACTGGTACGGATCGAGAGCACGGATCCCGGAAGCTATGAGGGACGTATTTCGGAATATATCTATGAAACGCTCCGGCAGGAGCTCGGAGCGGACGGCGTGCGACTCTGCCGTTCGGAGGTTTTGACGGGGAGGCGGAACCTTCTCGCAGAGCTTCCGGGCTCTTCGGCTCCGGCAGGCTCCGGCAAAGAGGAGCCTGCTCTCGTTCTGATCTGCCACATGGACACCGTCGTGGCGGGAGAGGGCTGGAGCGAAGAAACGGGAGGCCCGTTCTCCGCGGCGGAGCGGGATGGGCGCATCTACGGGAGAGGCTCCTGCGATATGAAGTCCGGACTTGCCTGCGCTTTGACTGCATTCTGCCGGGAAGCCGGGGAGAGAAGGCTGCGGCAGGGAGAGAAGGCTCCGGAAAAGTACAGAACCCTCCGCTTTATTGCAAGTGTGGACGAGGAGGACTTCATGCGCGGAGCGGAGCGCGTGATCCGGGATGGCTGGGTCAGCGCGTCGGACTGGGTTATGGATCTGGAGCCGACGGATGGCAGAATACAGAACTGTCACAAGGGAAGAGTCTGGTTCGAGGCAGAGGCGGAGGGCGTCACTGCGCATGCGAGTATGCCGGAGCAGGGAACGGATGCCATACTGGCGCTGTCTTACTTCATTTGTGCTCTGCGTGAGGAGGTAGCGAAGCTTCCCGAGGATGAGAGGATGGGGAGAACCACCATTACCTTCGGGCAGATCACAGGAGGCTATCGTCCCTATGTCGTACCGGATCATGCGAAGGTATGGATCGATCTGCGGACTGTGCCGCCGACGGACAGCCGGATGCTGCGGGAGCTGCTCGGCAGAGCGGAGCGCGCGGCAACGGAGAAAGTGCCGGGAAGCAAATTCCGGATCCTTCTGACCGGAGACCGGCAGAGCATCCCGCCCTGTCCAAAGAGCAGACTCCTGCAGAGCCTTCGGCAAGCCGTGCGGGAGGCGACCGGAGAAGAGGCAGTGGTGTCGCTGTTTCCGGGCTATACGGATACGGCGGTCATTGCGGGAACGCTTGGGAATGAAAACTGTCTGTCCTACGGGCCGGGGAAGCTCAGACTGGCACACAAGCCGAATGAGTATGTGGATATTTCCGATATCCGCAGGGTAATGCGGGTGCTCCGCTGTCTTTTGAGGGAACCGCTCCGCTGAGCAGCTCTTCCGCGGCGGGCTCCGTGCCGTTCCTCCATTGCCCGTCCGCTCTCATTTATTGCTGATTTTCCTTGATTTACTTGAAATATCGTGTAGAATCGATGCCCCGGGCAATAAGTACAGGGCTTTTCCTTTGCTTTTAAGAGCCTCCGGGCATCCTCTGCCCTCGGGCTCCGCTCTTGCTTTTTTCTTGCGGATACAGTAAAATGTCTTACAGTTGGTAAACTGGTTTATAAAGGAGTAGAGAAGATGAGAATTGCACTAATCAACGAGAATAGTCAGGCAGCGAAAAATCCGCTGATTTATCAGGCGCTCCGGAAGGTTGCGGATAGACTGGGCTATGAGGTGGACAACTACGGGATGTACAGCGCGGAGGACAGCGCGCAGCTTACCTATGTGCAGAACGGAATCCTCGCGGCGGCGATCCTGAATGCGGGCGCAGCGGACTTTGTCGTGACTGGCTGCGGCACGGGAGAGGGCGCGATGCTCGCGCTGAATTCCTTTCCGGGCGTGATCTGCGGACATGTCGAGTCTCCACTGGATGCGTATACCTTTGCGCAGATCAATGACGGCAATGCGATTGCGCTTCCGTTCGCGCTCGGCTTCGGCTGGGGCGGCGACCTGAATCTCGAATACATTTTCGAGAAGCTCTTCTCCGAGCCGTTCGGCGGCGGATACCCGAAGGAGAGAGTCGTGCCGGAGCAGAGGAACAAGAAGATCCTCGATGAGGTGAAGAAGCACAGCTACCGCCAGAATCTCGTGGAGATCTTCCGCGAGCTCGATCCGGAGCTTGTCAGAGGTGCCTTCGCAGGAGAGAAATTCTCCGAGCTCTTCTTTGCGCACTGCAAGGACGCAGAGATCGGCGATTATATCCGCTCCATTCTCTGAGGTGCGGGGGAAGCAGGGGGGCACTGATTACTTCCATGTCGGAGGCTTCGGCACCATCAATCATATAAGTCCTGCGAGCTGCTCCGCTTCTTCGAAGCTCTCGAGCTGCTTCGCTTCTTCGAAGTTTTGTGTGCTGCTCCGCATCTTTGAGGTTCTGCGCGCTGCTCCGCTTCTTCGAAGCTCTCGCATCGCGAACAGAGAAGCAATTCCAGGCGGAACATTCGACGAAAACCGGGAAGGGAGCCGGGGGATAGGGGAAAACGACAAATCGTTTTGCCATATCCCCCTTTTTTATTGCAAAGGGTTTTCAACTTCGCTATACTTTATACGAAAAAATATGTTCGTTTCCCGGATGCGAAAGGCAGAAGATGAAATATACCCGTTACCATATCGAAAACACGCTCTATGAGATGGAGAGCCCATGGATCCGGATCTGGCACCGCTTTACCGGTTTTCTGGGCGCAGCCCTCCTCATGGGTGTGATCGTATCGATCCTGCTCGCCGGAGCGCTGGGCTTCGGGATGTTCCGCGGGATATTGGATTCGGCGCCGGATATCCATACGATACACATCGGGCCGACCGCCTATGCGACGAAGACCTACGACAGGGACGGAAATCTGGTGGCGACGCTGGTGACGGAGGGCTCTAACCGGGAACGGGTCAGCTATGAGGAGATTCCGAAGGATCTGGTCAATGCCTTCGTCGCCATCGAGGACGAGCGCTTCTGGCAGCACAACGGTATCGACCTGAAATCTATTCTGCGTGCGGCGAAGGGCGTGCTCTCCAATGACGAGGGAGCCGGCGGCGGCTCTACGCTGACCCAGCAGCTCCTGAAGAATAATGTCTTCGGCGGCGGGCTCCACGAGAGCGGCTTCCAGCGTTATGTTCGAAAATTTCAGGAGCAGTATCTCGCGCTGGAGATCGAGAACCAGCCGGAGCTTTCGAAGCAGACGGTGAAGGAGAGCATCCTGACAGAGTATCTGAACACGATCAACCTCGGCGCCAATACGCTGGGAGTCAAGGTGGCGGCGCGCCGCTACTTCAATAAGGAGGTATCTGAACTGACCCTCTCCGAGTGTACTGTCATTGCCGCGATCACAAAGAATCCCTCCCGCCTGAACCCGATCACGCATCCGGAGAACAATGCACTGCGACGGAAGCAGGTGCTGAAAAATATGCTGGAGCAGGGCTATATCACAGAGCAGCAGTATGAGGCGGTGCTGGCGGATGATGTTTACACACGGATACAGAATGTCAATACCCAGATCCGGGAACGGGGCAGCACCTATTCCTACTTCACGGACGAGCTGACGGAGCAGGTCATGGAGGCGCTGGAGCAGCGTCTCGGCTATACGAAGGAGCAGGCGGCGAAGCTCCTGTATTCCGGCGGCCTCAGCATCTATACGACGCAGGATCCGAAGATACAGGCGATCGTAGACGAGGAGGTCAACAATCCGGACAACTACGATACGAAGAAATATTCCCTGAGCTGGAGACTGACGATTTCGCACAGCGACGGAACGGTGGTCAACTATTCGGAGAAGGATCTGCTCCGCTATATCACCGAGGTGCGGGGCATCTCCTTCAACGGGCTCTACAAGTCGGAGGAGGAAGCCGAAAGCTATGTGGAGCAGTACAGGGAGAGTCTGCTCCTCTCGGACGACCGCGTTCTCGGCGAGCGCTTCGATACGACGCTGGAGCCGCAGGTATCCTTCGTGCTGATGGATCCGCACAGCGGGGAGGTGCTGGCGATTTCCGGCGGACGGGGAGAGAAACGGGCGAGCCTCTCGCTGAACCGTGCGACCAATACGCTGCGGCAGCCGGGCTCGACCTTCAAGGTCGTGAGCGCTTTCGCTCCGGCGATCGACAAATACGGCGCAACGCTCGCCACGACCTATTATGACAGCGAGTATACGCTCGGACAGAAGACCTTTCGGAACTGGTATTCCGGCGGATATCTGGGCTATCAGAGCATTCGGGACGGCATTATTTATTCGCTGAATATCGTAGCGGTGCGCACGCTGATGGAGACGGTGCAGCCGAAGAACGGCAGAGCCTACGCGGAGTCGCTGGGGATCACCTCTCTGACGGATGAGGACGAGAGCGGTGCACTGGCACTCGGCGGACTGCGGAGAGGGGTTTCCAATCTGGAACTCACGCAGGCGTACAGTGCGATCGCGAACGACGGGAAGCTCAATCGGGCGAAGTTTTTCACGAAGATCGTGGATCAGGACGGGAAGGTACTGATTGATACGACAGAGGATGCTCCGGAGCAGGTGATGCAGGAGAGCTCTGCCTACCTCCTGACGGATGCGATGAAGGATTCCATGCTGCCGCACCGGGCGTTCGCCGCCTCGCTAAGTGTCAGCTCGACTTCGACCAGAGCCCATTTCGACGGGATGAGCCTTGCGGGGAAGTCAGGCACCACAACAAATAACCGGGATATCTGGTTTGTGGGCTTCTCTCCCTACTATATCGGCGGTATCTGGGGCGGCTGCGATGAGAACCAGTCCCTCCGCGATGCGAAGACCGGAGAGTATAATGGCGGCACAGGCTACCACAAGGACATCTGGCGGAAGATCATGAGCCGCGTACATGAAGGCTTGTCCGATCCGGGATTCCCGGAGCCGGAGGGGATTGTGCAGGCACGGGTCTGCCGGAAGTCGGGGCTTATGCCGACAGAGGGCTGTTACAGAGATTACCGCGGCAGCGCGGTAATCACAGAGCTGTTCGCTGCCGGTACCGAGCCGAAGCTGCACTGTGATGTCCATACGAGCTGGGGTGCTGTCCTTCCGCCGCGGGGCGAGGAGGGGAAGTATACGGATGACAGGTACTTCGAGCCGGAGCCGGAGACAGAGGAGAAGCCCTCCGGAGAAGAGGGTGACAGCGTAATCATCGGAGAGGGCCCGACAAACAACCATGACGGCAGCCCGATCATCAGCGGTGCGTAGAGGGTTCCGCAGGGATATCCGTCGCAGAGCTCCGGCGGCAGTAGAGAGGGGAAGCGGATTTGAAGTATGTAAGGGAAAAGTCCACCGGAGAATATGAGGAGAAGAAGTCACGCTTTTTCGCGGAGCTCTTTCCGATTTCTTCGGAGACGGAGGCAGAGGAGCGGCTTGCCTCCGTGCGGAAGCGCTACTATGACGCGCGGCACCATTGCTATGCCTATGTGCTGGGACGGAACTGTGAGACGCAGAAGCAGTCGGACGACGGAGAGCCCTCGCAGACGGCGGGATTGCCGATCCTCGGCGTCCTGAAGGGGGAAGAGCTCCGGGATGCGCTTCTGGTCGTGACGCGCTACTTCGGCGGAACCCTGCTCGGAACCGGCGGACTGGTGCGCGCCTATACTGCAGCCGCGAAGGAGGCAGTGCGGAACGCTGTGCTTATGGAGGCGGTGTGCGGTTACCGCGGAACCGCCGAGTTTGACTATACGCTGCTGGGGAGGCTGCGCTATCTCACGGAGCGGCTGTCTATCCGAGAGGAGAGCACCGACTATACAGACAAGGTGCGGGTGAGCTGGCTGATTCCGGAGGAGGCGCTCCCGTCCTTCGAAAAACAGCTTGAGGAGCTCGGACACGGCGGCATTTCACTTGAAATAGAAAGAACACAGTGGTATACTCTGTGAGTTTGAGCGGAGAGATTTCCCATCAGGGAAATCCGGAGCGAACTTGCGTCCCGGCGGAGAGGATAAAGAAGGAAGTCAGAAAATGTCAGAGAGAAGAGAAGATATCAGAAACGTGGCGATCATTGCCCATGTCGATCACGGCAAGACGACGCTGGTGGATGAGCTTTTGAAGCAGTCCGGCGCGTTTCGTGAGAATCAGGAGGTCGGCGTCCGCGTCATGGACTCCAACCCACTGGAGAGGGAACGAGGCATCACGATTCTGTCCAAGAATACCGCCATTTCCTATAACGGCACGAAGATCAACATTATCGATACGCCGGGGCACGCGGATTTCGGTGGAGAGGTAGAGCGCATCCTGAAGATGGTGAACGGCGCGATCCTGCTCGTCGATGCCTATGAGGGCCCGATGCCGCAGACCCGCTTCGTGCTCCAGAGAGCGCTGGATCTGCGGCTCCCGGTGCTGGTTGTCATCAACAAGATCGACAAGCCGATGGCACGTCCGAAGGAAGTCGTGGACGACGTACTGGAGCTGATGATGGATCTGAATGCCAGCGATGAGCAGCTGGACTGCCCCTTCCTCTTCGCCTCCTCCAAGAACGGCTATGCGAAGAGAAATCTGGAGGATCCGGAGACGGATATGAAGCCGCTCTATGAGACCATTCTCGATTACATCCCGGCACCGGAGGGCTCGGAGAGTGCGCCGATGCAGCTTCTGGTATCCACGATTGACTACAATGAGTTCGTGGGACGGATCGGGATCGGTAAGGTGGAGAACGGTACGATCCGCGTGAATCAGGATGCGGTCGTCGTGAACCATCACGATCCGGACAAGAAGAAAAGGGTTCGGATCACGAAGCTCTATGAATTCAACGGTCTGCAGAAGGCCGATGTAGATATGGCGCGCTTCGGCGATATCGTGGCGGTTTCCGGCATTGAGGATCTTCATGTGGGAGATACGATCTGCAGTCCGGAGAACCCGGAGCCGATCCCGTTCCAGAAGATCTCCGAGCCGACCATTTCCATGGACTTCATGGTCAATGATTCCCCGCTCGCGGGCACGGAGGGGAAGTTCGTGACCTCCCGCCATATCCGCGACCGTCTGTTCCGGGAGCTGAATACAGATGTTTCGCTTCGTGTAGAGGAAACCGATACGCCGGACTGCTTCAAGGTTTCCGGGCGCGGCGAGCTGCATCTCTCGGTGCTTGTGGAGACGATGCGGCGCGAGGGCTTCGAGTTCGCGGTTTCCAAGGCGGAGGTTATCTTCCGTACCGATGAGGCGGGCAGAAAGCTGGAGCCGATGGAGATCGCCTATATTGATGTTCCGGACGACTGCACCGGCGCAGTTATCCAGAAGCTGACGCAGAGAAAGGGGACACTCAATGGAATGAGCCCGCTCGCAACCGGCTATACGCGGCTGGAATTCGAGATTCCGTCCCGCGGACTGATCGGATACCGCGGCGAGTTCATGACCGATACCAGGGGCAACGGTATCCTGAATACGGAATTTGACGGCTACGGAGAGTACAGGGGGGAGCTTGCATACCGGCATCAGGGCTCGCTGATCGCCTTCGAGCAGGGCGAGGCGGTGACCTACGGTCTTTTCCAGGCACAGAACCGCGGTACGCTCTTCATCGGACCGGGAGAGAAGGTCTACAGCGGCATGGTGATCGGGCAGAGCCCGAAGTCGGAGGATATCGAGCTGAATGTCTGCAAGACCAAGCATCTGACCAATACCCGTACCTCCAGCTCCGACGAGGCGCTGAAGCTGGTTCCGAAGAAGCTCATGTCACTGGAGCAGTGTATCGACTTCATTGACAATGACGAGCTTCTGGAGGTGACGCCGGAGAGTCTCCGCATCCGTAAGAAGATTCTGGATCCGACGCTTCGGAAGAGAGCAGGCTTCGCCCGTAAGCAGGGATAAACGGGAGCTGAGACACTTAGAGGCGCGGGTATCGGAATCGACGAATTTACAACAGTTCAGGTAAGCAGAAGAGGAGGATTTCACATGGCTGTATTTCAGGGCGCCGGCGTGGCGCTGATTACGCCGTTCCATGCGGACGGTTCCGTGAACTATGAGAAGCTTGCCGAGCTGCTCGAGGAGCAGATCGCGGGCGGTACTGATGCGATCATCGCCTGCGGCACGACGGCGGAGGCGGCGACGCTCTCTGAAGAGGAGCACAGCGAAGTGATCCGTTATTGTGTCAGGGTGGTGAACCATAGGATCCCTGTAATCGCAGGCACCGGATCGAACTGTACAGCTACCGCCGTGAAGCTTTCACGGGAGGCAGAGGCGGCAGGCGCGGACGGACTGCTGCTCGTGACGCCGTACTACAATAAGGCGACGCAGGACGGGCTGTTCCGCCATTTCGCACAGATTGCGGAATCGGTGCGGATCCCGTGCATCCTCTACAATGTGCCGTCCCGTACCGGTATGACGATACTGCCGGAGACGATGGCGAGGCTCTATCATGAGGTGGAGAACATCGTCGGCGTGAAGGATGCGACCGGCAACATCGCGATGAGCTCTGCTCTGATGGCGCTCGTGGATGAGCGCTTCGAGCTCTTCTCCGGCAATGACGACGAGATCGTCCCGCTGCTCTCCATCGGCGGCTCCGGTGTGATTTCCGTCCTCTCCAACATCGCGCCGCGGCAGACCCACGAGATCTGTCAGCGCTGGTTCGACGGCGATATCGCGGGTGCCCGCAGGGAACAGCTCCGCGCGCTGCCGCTGATCCGCGCGCTCTTCTCCGAGGTCAATCCGATCCCGGTCAAGGCAGCGGCGAATCTGATGGGGATGGAAGTCGGCTCCCTCCGCCTCCCGCTGACGGATATGGAGGAGAAGAACCGGGAGGTTCTGGAAAAAGAGATGAAGAAGTACGGCATCCTCTGATGCCTTGTTTCGGCAGAGAGCAGTTCTTGAGGGCTGCTCTCTTCTGCTGACAGCACTGCCCGCCGGCAGCGCATCGGACGGTACGGCGGGAGAGCCGCTGTGTTCATAATACATGCAGCAGTTCAGAGAAGCGGCGCGCAGGACGGATACGATTGGCAGTGCCGAAGCTTTCGGCATGGAGCTTCGAATTTATAGCAATCGTTTCCGCTTCGGCGGATTATGAATGGCTTACCTGAGCTGCTGCTGATTCGTCGCATAAGTATATAGCATTCAAGAGAGGTAGGGAGAGAAAATGCTGAAAATCTTACTGCATGGTGCGCTGGGGGTGATGGGAGGTAATGTTGCGCGTGCCGTCGAAGGGGATGCGGGCGTGCAGATCGTCGCAGGCGTGGATCGCATCGCCTCTTCGACGGAGGGCTTTCCGGTCTATGATGATTTCTCGAGGGTGAGGGAGGATTTCGATGTCGTCGTCGACTTCTCCGCCGCCGCTGCGGTTGATGGATTGCTGGACTTCATGGAGCATAGCGGAAAGCCGCTCGTGCTCTGTACGACAGGGCTTTCGGAGCTGCAGCTTAGGAGAGTGGAGGAGCTGTCGAAGCGTACAGCGATTCTCCGCAGTGCGAATATGTCCATCGGCGTAAATTTGCTGCTCGAGCTGGTACAGACTGCGGCGCGAAAGCTCTTTGAGAAGGGCTTTGACATCGAGATCGCAGAGCAGCATCACCGGCGCAAGACGGACGCTCCCTCTGGGACGGCGATGGCGCTTGCTGACGCAGTCAATGCGGCGCTTGCCGGTCAGATGCGCTATGTCTATGGGAGAGCCGACCGGCGGATGGCGCGTCCGAGAGAGGAGATCGGCATCAGCTCGATACGCGGCGGAAGCATCGCCGGCGTGCATGATGTGATTTTTGCCGGAGAGGATGAGGTCATCACTTTGAATCATACCGCCTATTCCAGAGCAATCTTTGCACAGGGGGCATTGACGGCGGCGAGGTTCCTGCAGGGGCAGGCGCCGGGGCTCTATAGTATGCAGGACGCGCTCGCGTAATTACAGACGAAGAAGGAGAAGAGTCATGGCAGATCACAGCCGCTATACAAGTCCGCTTACCGGACGCTATGCTTCCGAGGAAATGCAGTATATTTTTTCACAGGACTTCAAGTTCCGCACCTGGCGGAGGCTTTGGGTCGCGCTGGCGGAGACGGAGCGGGAGCTCGGACTTCCCATCACGGAGGAGCAGATTTCGGAGCTTCGGGCGCATCAGGACGAGATCAACTATGCGGAGGCGGAGAAACGGGAGCAGGAGGTTCGGCATGATGTGATGAGTCATGTCTATGCCTACGGACTGCAGTGCCCGAACGCCAGAGGCATCATTCATCTCGGTGCGACCTCCTGCTATGTCGGGGACAATACGGATCTCATCACGATGCGGGAGGGGCTGCAGCTTCTTCGAAAGAAGCTGCTCAATGTGATGCAGGAGCTCTCGGATTTCGCGATGAAATACAGGGCGCTTCCGACGCTTGCCTTCACGCATTTCCAGCCGGCGCAGCCGACGACGGTCGGAAAGAGGGCGGCACTCTGGCTGCATGATCTCCTGCTTGATCTGGAGGAGCTGGATTTCGTGCTGGAGAGTCTCCGGCTTCTGGGCTCCAAGGGTACGACCGGCACACAGGCCTCCTTTCTCGAGCTCTTCGACGGGGATCATGCGAAGTGCCGGGAGCTCGACTGCAGAATCGCGAGGAAGATGGGCTTCCCGGGCTGCTATCCGGTTTCCGGACAGACCTATTCCCGCAAGGTGGATTTCCGCGTGCTCTCCGTGCTTTCCGGCATTGCCCAGTCCGCGCATAAGTTTACGAATGATATCCGTATGCTGCAGCACATGAAGGAGGTGGAGGAGCCCTTCGAGAAGCAGCAGATCGGTTCCAGTGCCATGGCATACAAGCGGAATCCGATGCGCTCCGAACGAATTGCCTCTCTCGCCGACTTCGTGATGAGCGACCTGATGAACCCGATGCTGGTGGCGTCGACCCAGTGGTTCGAGCGGACGCTGGATGACTCCGCCAACAAGCGCCTGTCCGTACCGGAGGGCTTCCTCGCAATCGACGGTATCCTCGAGCTCTACCTGAATGTCGTAGACGGGCTCGTGGTCTACCCGAAGGTGATCGAGAAGCATCTGATGGCGGAGCTGCCGTTCATGGCGACCGAGAATATCATGATGGACGCGGTCAAGGCAGGCGGCGACCGGCAGGAGCTGCATGAGCGCATCCGCCGTCTCTCGATGGAGGCAGGGCGGAATGTTAAGGTGGAGGGGAAGGACAACAATCTCCTCGAGCTGATTGCGGCTGATCCCTCCTTCCAGCTCTCGCTCGAGCAGCTTCGGGCGGCAATGCAGCCGGAGCGCTATGTCGGACGTGCGCCGGAGCAGACGGAGGAATTCATCAGGGAAGTGATTCATCCGATCCTTGAGAAGAACAGAGGACTGCTCGGGCTCCGCGCGGAGATCAGGGTCTGAGAAATGCCGGCTTTCCTTGAAAAGCGCTGGAAATCAGGGTATAATATGAGCGGTTCTGCGCCGGGGGATAGGGAATAGCGCGAAGAGTGCAAGGCGGGTCGAAGGTATGAGAATCGCAGGGCATCCATGATGCAAAACGATCCATTCGAGGGCATGTAGGGACTGCAGCAGAATACTGCCTGCGGCTTCATAGAGGGCGGCAGAGAAGGACGGGGGGAAGAGATGGAGTGGAAGAGGCTTTTGGCGCGGCTCGCGCTGGTTCTGATCGGGCTGCTGCTTCTCCTGCTGCTCTTCTTCGCCTTTACCGGCGCGCCGCAGGAATACATGCTGGCGATTCTTTTCGGAATGATGGTTGTGCCCTCTGTAATCTATATCTTCATCTGGTTCGCGGGACTGACGAAGAAATAGCGTTTTCACACAATTCCTCCTCCACGAATCCGGCGCTCCGCTCGAAGGGAGGCTGAAAAGGTGGAGAGAAACAGGAGAAAAAAATGGTTCGAGCAATCGTAGGTGCAAACTGGGGCGACGAGGGCAAGGGGAAGATCACCGATATGCTGGCGGAGACCTCGGACATCGTGGTGCGCTTTCAGGGCGGAGCCAATGCGGGGCATACCATCATCAATGATTATGGGCGCTTTTCCCTGCATCTGATGCCCAGCGGGATCTTCTACCGGCATACGACCTGTGTGCTTGGCAACGGTGTGGCACTGGATATCCGCAAGTTTGTGGAGGAGCTGCAGGCGATTGTTGCGGCCGGCGTTCCGGAGCCGCGGATCCTCGTCTCCGACCGTGCACAGGTAATGATGCCGTATCATAAGGCGCTGGATGCCTATGAGGAGGCGCGGCTCGCCGGGAAGAGCTACGGCTCGACGAAGTCCGGCATCGCGCCCTTCTTCTCCGACAAATACGCGAAGATCGGGCTGCAGGTGGCGGAGCTTTTCGACGAGACGGTGCTGACAGAGCGTCTCCGCAAGGTAATCGAGATCAAGAACGCGCTGCTGGAGGGACTCTACCATGCGGAACCGCTGTCCTATGATGTGCTGCTCGCCGAGCTGCACGCCCAGCGGGATCTGATCGCCCCGTTTGTCGCGGATACCTCCAGGTTCCTCAGGGAAGCGCTCAGGAAGGGCAAGACCGTACTTCTCGAGGGGCAGCTCGGAACCATGAAGGATCCGGATCACGGCATCTACCCGATGGTAACCTCCAGCTCGACCCTCGCTGCCTACGGCGCGGTCGGCGCGGGGATTCCGCCCTATGAGATCAAGGACATCATTGCGGTGACGAAGGCATATTCCTCCGCAGTCGGCGCGGGCGACTTCGTATCCGAGCTCTTCGGAGAGGAGGCGGAGGAGCTTCGCAGAAGAGGCGGGGACAAAGGCGAGTACGGCGCGACGACAGGGCGTCCGCGGAGAGTCGGCTGGTATGATGCCGTCGCCTCGAAGTATGGATGCCAGCTGCAGGGCGCGACCGAGGCGGTACTGACTGTGCTCGACCCGCTGGGCTATCTCCCGGAGCTGAAGGTCTGCGTCGGGTATGAGATCGACGGAGAGATCACGACAGATTTCCCGGTCACCACGAAGCTGAACCGCGCAAAGCCGGTCTATGAGACGCTTCCGGGCTGGCAGTGCGATATCCGCGGCATCAAAAGCTATGAAGCGCTGCCGGAGAACTGCCGGAGCTATATCGACTTTATCGAAAAGCACATCGAGACACCGATCACGATGGTCTCCAACGGACCGGAGCGGGAAGCGATTCTTCACAGAACTCCGAAGCTTTGAGGAAGGAAGAGGGAGTGTAAAAAAGCGATTGCACGGGCAATCGCTTTTTTCATGGAAAAGGGAAGCACAGGCTATAAGGACAGCCTCGGTGCGAGTGAATTGATGAACTGCTGCGCGATCCGCCCTGTACAGCCGCCTTTTCGAACTGACCAGGTATTGGCACGGCGGATCAGCTCTTCGTCGGAGAGCAGGATGTCGTAACGTGCCGCGAGCTTTCGTACGATCTGGAGATACTCCTCGTGCGTCGGACGGGAGAAGAGGATATTCAGCCCGAAGCGATCCACGAGCGAGAGCTTCTCCTCTACCGTATCAGAGTGGTGCAGATCCTCCTGATCGATCATATCTTTCCGGTCGGAGAGGTTCTCCTTGATGAGGTGACGGCGGTTCGAGGTCGCCACGATCATAATATTGTCCGGTCTCGTCTCGAAGCCGCCCTCGATGACCGCCTTCAGATACTTGTATTCGATCTCGAATTCCTCGAAGGAGAGGTCGTCCATGAAGAGGAGGAAGTGATAGTTCCGGCTCTTCACCTGCGAGATCACTTGCGAGAGGTGTCGGAACTGGTGCTTGTAGATCTCGATCAGCCGAAGCCCCTGCGGATAAAATTCATGCAGCGCCGCCTTCACCGAGGTGGATTTGCCGGTACCGGCATCGCCGTAGAGCAGCATATTATTGAAGGCTCGTCCCTCGAGAAAGGCGCCTACGTTTCCGCGGATCAGAGCCTTCTGGGACTCATAGCCGAGCAGATCCTCGAAGTGCACCTGTTCCAGATTGTGGATCGGCTCCAGCTCCGACGTGCCGTCCGGCAGCTCCCGGATGCGGAACGCCTTATTGAGACCGAGGAGCCCGACCCCGTAATCCCGGTAGAAATCCTGCATCAGCTGCGGCAGTGCGGCAGAGTCCTGCATCAACCGTTCTCTCAGACTGTTGACGATCTCCGAGAGGGAGCGAAAATACATTCGTTCGTTTTTCTGCACGGCATGATAATGCCGGAGGGTAGAGAGCACGGCGGTTCCGAGCTTCTCCTCGAGGGAGGAAAAATCATAATGCAGGAGAGCATGGATCTTCTTGAGATCCATCTCGAAAAGATCCGCGGCGGAGCCGTTCGGCATTTCCCGTTTCTCGCTGACGAGAGCCAGCGGATGCTCGTCGGTCATCATACGCCAGGTAAGGTAACCGCCCCAGAGGTCGTCGCGGAAGCCGTAGCGGGTAGCTGTCTCGAGAATATGGTGCACCTCCGAGAAAAGCCGTGCACGGAGCGCGGAGAGATGTGCGGCATCCTCCGCAGCGCTGTATTCTGCTTCGGAAAGGATCTCCGCAATCTGCCGGAGCACCGGATCTGTTTTCAGGCTGTCAAAAAGAATCAGTTCAGATAATAAGGCTTTCATTTCCTTCCATTTCCTCTCTTTTCTCTCTTTCCCCGTAGTTCTTCGCCTAAGGCGGGAATGCTTCGATACGGCAGGCTTTTCCCGAAGTATAGCACAGCGGAAATCAGACCGGTAGCGGGAAATCGGAGGAAAGGTGCTATAATTTAGACTGAATTATTTTAACTTGCAAAGACATGGCAGGACGAGGTGGACTTATGAGAATTTCCTACAACAGACTATTAAGTGGGTGTATTTGTGTGAGAAGGTGTGAGTCGTGCCGGGTTTGCCAAAGACAACGGAATTCAGCAAAAAATACAAGGCTTGAAATAAAAAGGTGGAAATCCACCTGATTTTTTTATCTATTATTGATTGGCTTACCGATTTATGATAGAATAAACTCGAAATAAAAAGGCGGAAATCCACCTGAATTATTCTTGTGAGGCAGTTATATGAGAATTGAACGAGATTATTATCTAAAGAAAATTATAGATAAAAGAGAAAACGGCAGGATAAAGATTATTACGGGGATAAGAAGATGTGGGAAATCATATCTATTATTTAATTTGTACCAAGAGTACCTATTGTCTAAAGGCGTCAAAGAAAATCAAATTATATCTATTGCACTTGATGAAATAGATAATCTTGAATATAGAAATCCATTCAGATTGAACGAGTACATTAAGGAAAAAACTAAAAATAGAAGTACAAAATACTATATTTTCATTGATGAAATTCAATTATCTATTGCGGTGAGGAATCCTTATGTGGATAGTAAAGAAAAGAATGTAACCTTTGTTGATGTCTTGCTCGGGCTTATGAAACAGAGCAATTTGGACATTTATGTAACAGGCAGTAATTCTAAAATGCTTTCATCCGATGTGCTGACACAGTTTAGAGATCGCGGTGATGAGATACATGTAAATCCTTTATCATTTGCGGAAGTTTACGATTTGCATGAAAACAAAGAGTCAGCTTTTGAACATTATACCGTATATGGAGGCATGCCGTATATTTATAGCTTAAAAAGCGATGAGGAAAAAAATCAATACTTGAAGGACTTATTTAGGGAAACATATATAAAGGATATTCTTGAAAGAAATAACATACAAAATGAGAAGGAGGTACTTGAATTACTCCTTGACTTCACATCTTCCGCCATTGGTTCACTCACCAATCCGACTAAACTTTCAAGAAGATTTTTGTCAGAGAAGCAGATAAAAATATCTTCCAATACTATTTCCAAATATCTTAGTTTCTTTGAGGAGGCATATGTTATATACCATGCCAACAGATATGATGTTAAGGGTTCAAGATACTTTTCAACGCCGCTTAAATATTATTTTGCAGATATAGGTCTTAGAAATGCAAGATTAAATTTCAGGCAGGTAGAAGACACACATATTATGGAAAACATCATCTATAACGACTTGCTTCGTAGAGGATACAATATAGATGTCGGTGTGGTAGAACACGATTTTAAGAAAGACGGAAACAGAAGAAAGGTTCAGCTTGAGGTTGATTTTGTCATAAACAAAGGACATCAAAGGTACTATATACAATCAGCTTTGAATGTAGACAGTACAGAGAAAAGAGAACAAGAAACGGCATCACTTAAGAAAATAGATGATTCATTTAAAAAGATTGTTATTGTAAGGAAGCACATTATTCCTAAACATGATAATGATGGTATTTTATACATTGGAGTAGAGGATTTTTTGCTTAATGAGGCAATCATAGATTTATAAAAATATTTTGTGTCATTCGCCTGACACGAGAGGGCTCAGGCGAGCTTGTCTATGATGTGGTGGACAGTTACCAGAGCCTGCTGGATTTGGTAGCGAAGTAAGGTGATATACGAACGCTGCACCCCCCGTGGCTTGAGCGAAGCACTAAAAAAATGAGGACAAAGAGATGAGAAAAATACTGGTTGTCATCGACATGCAGAACGATTTTATAGATGCCGCGCTGGGGACGAAGGAAGCGATCGCTATCGTGGAGGCCGTGAAGGAGAAAATCCGGTCTTATCCTGCGGCAGATGTGATCGCCACCATGGATACCCACGGTGCCAATTACATAGAGACACAGGAGGGAAGGTACCTGCCGGTGCCGCATTGCATCAAAGGTTCGGACGGCTGGCAGATCCGTCCGGAGATTGCAGAGCTTTTGGCCGGTGCGAAGATCTATGAGAAAATGACCTTTGGCAGCCTGGCGTTGGCTGCGGATTTGATGATGATCGCCTCGCGAGAGGAGATTGAGCTGGAGCTGATCGGCCTCTGCACGGATATTTGTGTGGTTTCCAATGCGCTTTTGCTTAAGGCTTCCATGCCGGAGGTGAAGATTTCCGTGGATGCTGCCTGCTGTGCCGGGGTTACGCCGGAGAAGCACCTGGCCGCGCTGGATACCATGCGTTCCTGCCAGATCCAGATCATAAACGGGTGACGGCGTTGCGGTATGAGAACATTACTACGGGAATATTTACAGATCGTCCCAATCGGTGCATCGCCCATGTGGAGGTGAATGGCCGGACGGAGACTGTCCATGTGAAGAACACCGGGATCCGGACGGATGGTGTGACGGAGGTCAGGTAGAGCCGGGCAGTTTGGTGATTCTGCCGGGAGTGGAGCTTGAAGAGCGGTGTAAAAAATAGAGCGTCATGAGAATTGCGATATAGGAGCCATAACCGATTTATTGTTGACAGCCCTGATATTCCGTGGGATAATAACGAAAAATCAGGAAAGGGAGACGCAGGGCTGTGAATATTACCATGATTCTATCCGTCATTATGATTCTGGTGAACATTATTGTCGTGGACAGTAATGGCTGTTTGCGTCACGCTTTTCAGGGTAGATAAAGAAAGCAGGATTCCAAACCCTTACAGCGTTGCGCAGCGCTGTAAGGGTTTTTTACTGCATAAGTCCCCGGACGGCAAACATGCGGATGCCGTGCTTGCATGGGCAGACGCATGTTTATCGGACGGGACAACAGGTATGAGAGCGTAGAAGTCTGCCATCAGGCAGACTCGGAGCGTAATTGACCACATCTCGAAGAGGTGTGCCTCCCAACTGCCCCGATCAGAGATCGGGGCAGCCACGCGGCTTTGAGCGGTTCAGAGCAATCGCTTGCGATTGCTACACTGAGGGAGGTCGGCTGAAGCCTCCCGGGCGAAGCCGAGTCGCACGAAGCGATGCGGAAGCATCGCGAAAGTGCGAATAGCTGTCAGCGGCACGAAAGCAGCGAAGCCGCGAAGTGCCGCGAGGACTTATGCAGAAAGAGTGAGAGGATCCGGCTTGCTTGCAGAAGCATTTGACGATATGACGGGACAAGAATTAAAGCGGAGATTCGCAGGACACGAAAACGGAGACGGGGGAGAGGGAGATGAAACTGAATGGCGCCAGAATATTGATCGAGGAGCTGATCCGACAGGGCGTGGACACGGTCTTCGGTTATCCGGGCGGTGCGGTGCTGAATATCTATGACGAGCTTTACAAGTGCAGCGATCGAATCGACCATGTTATCAGCGCGCATGAGCAGGGCGCATGTCATGCGGCGGACGGCTATGCGAGAGCCTCCGGCAAGACCGGCGTCGTGATCGCGACCTCCGGACCGGGGGCGACGAACCTCGTGACCGGTATCGCCAATGCAAACCTCGATTCCGTGCCGCTGGTCGCCATCACCGGTAATGTTTCGATGCAGGCGCTGGGCAGGGACAGCTTTCAGGAAGTAGATATTGTCGGCATTACCCAGCCCATCGTGAAACACAACTTCATGGTGCGCGATGTGACAGAGCTGGAGCAGACGATACAGGAAGCGTTCCTGATTGCGAATGCGGGCAGGAAGGGGCCGGTGCTGATCGACATTCCGAAGAACGTGCAGACCGGAGAATGTGAGTATGGGATTGCCGTGGTGCCGCGAATGCCGGAGAAGGCGAAGCTGACCTATCACAGGGACAAGGTGCTCGAGGCGATCCGGACTGCCGAGCGGCCCTTCATCTACTGCGGCGGCGGCGTTCTCGCGGCGGATGCGGGGGAGGAGCTGCTGGAGCTTTCGCGGCGGCTGGACGCGCCGGTCGGGCTCAGCATGATGGGCAGGACGGCATTGTCCGATTCCTATGAGTACAATCTGGGGCTATGCGGGATGCATGGAAATTATGCGGCGAGCAAGGCGCAGGCGGAATGCGACCTGCTGATCGCGGTCGGCGTCCGTTTCTCGGATCGGGCGACCGGAGATCCGGAGGAATACCGCAGCAAGTGCACCGTCATTCACATTGATATTGACAAGGCGGAGCTCGGCAAGAATATCCGGCCGGATCTCTCGGTGCAGGGAGATGTGAAGGAGATTCTCCGGGATCTTCTCCGGGATCTCTCCGGCGTGCGGCACCCCGCGTGGAGGGAGGCAATTGAGGAGTATAAGCAGACTGTGGTTCCGGATCGACCGGGCGAGTTCTATCCGAAGAGCATCATTGAGACGGTACGGCGGCATACGGAGGATGACACGGTAGTGGCGACCGATGTCGGGCAGCACCAGATGTGGACGGTGCAGTATTATCATTTCGAGAAGCCGCACACGCTGCTGACCTCAGGCGGGCTCGGAACGATGGGCTACGGGCTCGGTGCCGCGATCGGCGGCTGTATCGGCTCCGGAAGGAGACGTACAGTGCTCTTCACCTCCGAGGGTTCCTTCGGGATGAATCTGAATGAGCTCTGTACGGTAGTGAGTCAGGAGCTGCCGATCCTCATCATTCTGCTCAACAACAATGTCCTTGGCATGGTGCGGCAGTGGCAGGGAATTTTCTATGGAGAACGCTATTCCCAGACAACGCTGGATCGAAAGACGGACTTTCCTGCATTGGCACGGGCGTTCGGACTGCCGGGCTACCGCGTTGAGACGCTTTCGGAGCTGGAGCGGGTGCTCACGGAGATCGACGGCGCGGGAGGGCCTGCACTGCTGGACTGCCATATCGATATGGATGAGAAGGTGCTTCCTATGATTCCGCCGGGGCAGTCGATCAAATCGATTATCTTAAAGGGATGAGAGAGGAAAAGTATGAGCAAATTCACCATTGAGCTCTGGGTTAATAACTGCTTCGGCGTACTGAACCGGATCACCGGACTCTATGCGCGCCGCTGCTACAATATCGAATCCATCAATGCCGGGCCGACCGAAATTCCGGGCGTGACCCACATTGAAATCGTATCCACCGGAGACGACTATATGCGGACGCAGGTCGTCGCGCAGCTTGAGAAGCTCTATGATGTGCGGAAGGTGGAGATCACGAAGGAGGACCGGTCCTGAGACCGGAGAGACAGAGTTTTAAGCAGAATGCTTTGAATGAGGCAAAATGCTTTTAACGAGGGAATGCCGATGCTGCCGAAAAGTCCGCCCGCCAGCGGCGCGTGAGACAGGGATAAATCGGCGCTTTCCCAAATCCCTATTAGGAATGGTGCAGCGCCGCCGCATCGCGAAGCGGTATGACGGCGAAGGCGCTGAACGATTCCCCCATTTTAATGCTGCCTAAGGGCGAGAGGAGAGAAAATGGCTGTTATGTACTACGAGAGAGACTGTGACCTTAATTTACTGAATGGGAAGAAGGTGGCGATTATCGGCTACGGCTCGCAGGGACATGCCCATGCGCTGAACCTGAGAGACAGCGGTGTGGATGTAGTCATCGGTCTGTACGAGGGGGCGAAGAGTGCGGTGAAGGCAAGAGAGGACGGCTTCACGGTGCTGACGACCGCGGAGGCGGCGGAGGCGGCGGATATCATTATGATCCTCGTCAATGATGAGAAGCAGGCGGCGCTCTACCGCAGCGATATCGCGGCGAATCTCTCCGCGGGCAAGACCCTCGCCTTTGCGCATGGCTTCAACATTCATTACAGCTGCATTGTCCCGCCGAAGGATGTTAATGTCATCATGATTGCGCCGAAGGGACCGGGGCATACGGTACGCTCCCAGTATGTGGACGGGAAAGGCGTTCCCTGCCTCGTCGCCTGCTATCAGGATCCCGCAGGGAACTCTATGGATGTGGCGAAGGCATATGCGGCGGGCATCGGCGGTGCGAGAGGCGGGATTCTCGAGACGACCTTCAAGGAGGAGACGGAGACCGATCTCTTCGGAGAGCAGGCAGTGCTCTGCGGCGGTGTCTGTGCGCTGATGGAGGCGGGCTTCAATACGCTCGTAGAGGCAGGCTACAAGCCGGAGAACGCCTATTTCGAGTGTATCCATGAGATGAAGCTCATTGTAGACCTGATCTTCAATGCGGGCTTCGAGGGCATGCGGTATTCCATCTCCGACACCGCAGAGTACGGCGACTACATTACCGGACCGAAGATCATCGGAGACGAGGTGAAGAAGGCGATGAAGCAGGTGCTTTCCGATATTCAGGACGGCAGCTTCGCGAAGGACTGGATCCTCGAGAATCAGGCAGGACGGCCGCATTACAATGCGATGAAGGCGGCGCACGCAGCGACACCGGCATCCGAGACCGGACGGGATCTTCGTGCGAAGATGGGCTGGAAGCAGGTGCAGGATCTCGACAACGCGAGATAAGCGGAGACAAAAAGAAGCAATCGCAAGCGATTGCTCTGAACGGCTCAAGGCTCTTCGCCAGAGGTTTATCACAGGGCTTGTCCTGCGATAAACCGCGTGGCGCTCCCAATCAGAGATTAGGGCAGAATAGGGAAAAGAGGGAAAACCATGGCAGAATTAACCCTTGACCGGGTTTATCAGGCGGCGCATGCCCTCCGTCCGGTCATCAACAGGACGGAGCTCGTACATGCGACGCGCATCGATACGGACTGTGATCTCTATCTGAAGACGGAGAATCTCCAGAATACCGGTTCCTTCAAGATCCGCGGCGCGTACTTCAGGATCTCGACGCTCAGCGAGGAGGAGAGAGAGAGGGGGGTAGTGGCGTGCTCTGCCGGGAATCATGCGCAGGGCGTCGCCCTCGCGGCGACGAAGGCAGGCGTGAAGTCCACGATCTTCCTGCCTGCGACCGCGCCGATCTCGAAGGTCGAGGCGACCAAGGGCTACGGCGCGGAGGTGCGGCTGATCGACGGCGTTTATGACGACGCTTATCATGCCGCAGCGGCGTATCAGCAGGAGAGCGGGGCGGTCTTTGTCCACCCCTTCAACGATATTGATGTCATCGCCGGACAGGGAACGATCGGGCAGGAGATCTGTGAGCAGCTCGCGGATGCGGATGCGGTGCTCGTCCCCGTCGGCGGCGGCGGGCTGATCTCCGGCGTCTCCTTCGTAGTGAAGAAGCTGAACCCGCGCTGCAGGGTCTACGGCGTGCAGGCGGCGGGCGCGCCCTCCATGGAGCACGCCTTCCATGCGCACAGGATGGAGGCGCTGGACAGCGTACACACCTTCGCGGACGGCATCGCCGTGAAGCAGCCGGGGGATCTGACCCTCCCGTTGGTGTCGCAGTATGTGGATGAGATCGTGACCGTCAGTGACGACGAGACGGCAGCGGCGATCCTGACGCTGCTGGAGAAGCAGAAGGTCGTCTCGGAGGGGGCAGGTGCGGTTTCCGTCGCGGCGGCGCTCTTCCATAAGCTCCCGCTCGCGGGCAAGAAGGTCGTCTGCATCGTTTCCGGCGGCAATATCGACGTAAACATCCTCTCCCGCGTCATTACCCGGGGTCTGATGAAGACCGGGCGCAAGGCAAGTCTCACGCTGGAGCTCCTCGACAAGCCGGGACAGCTGGAGGAGGTGTCCTCTATCATTGCACATCTGGGCGCAAATGTGACGAAAGTCGATCACAACAGCACGGAGGAGGACACGGACATCAACGGCTGCTACCTCACCGTACAGATGGAAACGAGGGATTTCGAGCATATAGAGGAGATCCGCAGCGAGTTCGTGCGGAGGGGCTTCAAGCTCGTATGAGTCCGGGAGCAGCGCTCCGGCAGAGAAAGGTTGGGAAAGCATGAACGGTGCGGATATACTGGCGAAGTGTCTGGAGCAGGAGCGGGTAGAGTACGTCTTCGGCTATCCGGGGGTGGCGATCGCGCCCTTCTATGACAGCATCCTGAATACGGAGATCCGGACGATCCTCGTCCGCACGGAGCAGAATGCCGCGCATGAGGCGAACGGCTACGCGCGGATCAGCCGGAAAGTCGGCGTCGCCGCTGTCACCTCCGGGCCGGGTGCGACCAATATCATCACCGGGATCGCGACTGCCTTCGCGGACAGCATTCCGCTGGTGGTGCTCACGGGACAGGTGGACAGTCAGCTGCTCGGCTCCGATGTCTTTCAGGAGGCGGACATCTGCGGCGCCTGCGAGTCCTTCGTGAAGTACAGCTACCTCGTGCGGCGGGCATCGGACATCCCGCGGATCCTGCGGGAGGCGTTCTATATCGCGAATTCCGGGAGGAGGGGACCGGTGCTCATCGACATCCCGATCGACGTGCAGAGGATGCAGGTCGAGGACTTCATTTATCCGGAGGAGGTAAAGCTCCGCACCTATCGTCCGACCGTGCAGGGCAATGCCGTACAGATCAAAAAAATGTTCCGGCGGCTGGAGGAGGCGAAGCGCCCGATCATCTGTATCGGAGGCGGCGTCCAGCTCGCGGGAGCCGCGGAGCGGGTCAAGCTCTTCGCGGATCGGAACCAGATCCCCGTGGTCTGCACCATGATGGGCATCGGGGTGATGGAGACGAACAACCCGCTCTACTTCGGCATGGTCGGCAACAACGGCAAGAGCTACGGGAACCGTGCCATGAATGAGGCGGATGTGATCATCATGGTAGGTGCGCGCGTGGCGGATCGCTCGATTTCCCAGCCCGATCTCATCACGGAGAACAAGACCTTCGTCCACATCGACGTCGATCCTGCGGAGATCGGGAAGAATGCGGGACCGGAGATCCCGCTGGTAGGGGATATCGCGAGCGTCTTCGACGCCTTCAATACGCAGGAAATCCGGACAGACTATTATGACTGGCTCGAGAGGCTGCGGGGCTACCGAAGGGAAGCGGAGGAGAAGCACGCTGCGAAGCTGCTCGAACGCATACAGTGCGCGGAGCAGGTAACGCCGGAGGAATTCGTCTACAAGCTTTCGATGAAGATGGAGCGGGACAGCGTCTATGTCGCGGATGTCGGGCAGAACCAGCTCTGGTCCTGCGCCAGCTATCAGATGCGGAACGGGCGCTTCCTGACCTCCGGAGGAATGGGAACGATGGGCTACGCCATCCCGGCGGCGATGGGCGCGAAGCTCGCCGATCCGAGGCGGCAGGTCGTCGCGGTCTGCGGCGACGGCTCCTTCCAGATGAGCTTCATGGAGCTTGCGACGATGCGGCAGTATGATATCCCTGTCAAGATCGCCGTGCTGAAGAACGGCGTGCTCGGTCTGGTACGGCAGTACCAGCATTTTACCTATCATGACCGTTTCTCCGTGACAGATCTCGACGGCAGCCCGGAGCTCTCGAAGATCGCTGAGGCATACGGAATGCGCTTCCTCCATATCCGAAGCAATGCGGAGCTGGAGGAGAAGCTCGCAGACTTCCTCTCGGGGCAGGACTCCGTGCTGCTGCAATGCGATGTGGACAGATCGGAGGTGGCGTGATGAGGAGGATCTATTCCGTACTCGTGGAGAACCGCGCCGGTGTGCTGGCGAAGGTGGCGGGGCTGTTCTGGCGGCGCTGCTTCAACATTGACTCCCTCGCGGTGGGGGAGACGGAGGATCATGCCGTCTCCAATATGGTGATCGTGTCCAGCGGCGACGAGAGAACTCTCGAGCAGATCGAGAAGCAGCTCAATAAGAAGCTGGATATTATCAAGGTACGAACCTTCCGGGAGGAGGAGGGCATCTGCCGCGAGCTCGTGCTGGTGAAGATCCGCTACAACCGTGATAACCGGAAGGATATCATGGAGAATTGCCAGATCATGGGCGCGCGGATTGTGGATCTCGGTAAGAGCTATATGACGATACAGATGTGCGATACCCCGGAGCGCATTCAGATGTTTTTGGACACCCTCCGCTCCGTCAGCATCGTGGAGCTCGCCCGCACCGGAACCCTCGCCCTTCTGAAGATCGGCAGTCAGGAGAGCTAGAGAAAGCGCGGATTCGCCGACAGAGCTGCGGATTAAGGGAGGTTTAATGACTTGCATTCTCCGGGATTTTGCGCCATAATAATATTTAGATAACCTGAATATTTTTGCTGCTTCAAGAAGAGCGGCTCTTACAGGGAAAGGAGAACAGGATGAAGCTTATTTCAACAGACAAGGCACCGGCGGCGATCGGACCCTATTCGCAGGGCTATATCACGGGAGGACTCGCATTCCTCTCCGGACAGATTCCGGTGAATCCGGCGGACGGCACGGTGCCGGAGGGGATCGAGGCGCAGACCGAGCAGAGCTGCCGGAATGTGGAGGCGCTCGTGGCGGCGGCGGGCTCTGATATGGCGCATGTCGTGAAGACCACCTGCTTCCTCGCAGACATGGCGGATTTCGCCGCCTTCAATGCGGTATATGAGAGGCACTTCCTCTCGAAGCCCGCGCGCTCCTGCGTGGCGGTCAAGACGCTCCCGAAGGGCGTGCTCTGCGAGATCGAGAGCATCGTGGAGCTGTAAAGAACTGCAAAGGGAAAGAGACAGCAGAAGATCAGGCAGCCGCCTCCGCACATTTTATGTGTGGAGGCGGTTTTCGTGAGGGCTTGGTTTCTGTCAGCTGGTTTCACAGTAAATGCTGCCGGATTCGGAGATAAGATGTATTGGCTGTTTTATTCCGGCGGATTGCGCAGGGAATTGATACAAGATTTCATTGAAATTTCGACAGGGCATGCTATAATAGCCGCATAACCGCCTTAAGAAAACAATAAGAATTTTAAATGATGCATGGCAGGACGGGAAGGCTCTCTGCCGGAGGGCGGAGTGCATGAAATGGAGGAGAAGATATGGTTCAGAAGATGAAAGAGAAAAAGGGCTTCACGCTTGCCGAGCTGCTCGTGGTGGTGGCGATCATCGGCGTACTGGTAGCGGTGAGCATCCCGATTTTTACAAGTCAGCTGGAGAAGAGCAGAGAGTCGGTTGATATTTCCAACATGAGAGCCGCTTATGCTGTTGCTCAGGTTGATGTTTTAACAGAAGGATATAAGGATATAGATCGTTATACTGCTTCGGGTTCTACATATTCTGGTTACTATGATATTTCTGGTAATATGAAAGCCACTAAGGCAGGTATTGCGACCTATGGGAAGTCTTCTGTTACTGGGAAGCAGACAACAAGTGATTTACCGGTAAACGGTAACTTCGATTGGGATGGAAATGTAAGTGGAAAGCTCATAAAAGTCACTATTAAATCTGATGCAACTGACGGAAAGTATGTAACAGTTGCATGGGAAAATTGATCTTATGATTAAAATACGGCGTTCATTTTAAACTAAGTGGGCGTCTTTTTTTGTTTAACAGTCTTTTTTCGGCAATCGAGGTCTTTATCGCAAAAATCAAACTCTTGAACACTTTCACTTTTTTTGAAGAGAATGATTTTCATAAATCTATATCAAACCTCCGCTGTTACCCCCTCCCGCAGCGGCAGGAAGCGTGTCCTCCGATTTAGCTCCGCGAACGCTGGAATTGCCCGGAAGCGTTCGATGACGGAGGGATCCGCGGAGAAGTGCATCGGCACGAGGCAGTCGGTACAGGCATAGTCGAGGAAATCGAGGATTCCCTTCTCGGGAGAGCGGAGCCGCGGGTCGAGCGGGACGAAGGCGAGCCGGAAGTGCGTACCGCGGATCCGGGAGAGCTCCCCGCGGTACTGCCGTTCGAGCGCTTGATCCTCCGCATCGCCGTCCCACCACCAGTTGTTGAGATCTCCGGCATGGTAAAGCTGTTCCGTGCCGAGCCGGAGCAGGAAGGCGACGCCCAGATCATTGGAACGGAGCGTACGGATCTCGCAGTCCGTGCGGGGCAGCGGGAGCGAGAGCATCTCGTGCGGCTTCATGCGGTGGCAGCATTTCCCCTCCATCTCGCGGCAGGGCGGGATCTCATCGGAGAGGATGTAGTGAAGCCCCGCGGGATGGGAGAGCCGGAAGATCTCCCGCGAATAGTGGTCGGGGTGGCTGTGGCTCACGAAGACCAGCAGCGGCTTCTCCGGATCGAGAGGCGGGAGCGTCCCCCGCCAGTAGTCGAAGAGCAGGGAAGCGGAGCCGGTCTCTACGAGAAAGCTGCTGTGAAAGAGGGAATGTACGATCATTTCGTATGCGCCTCCATATAGCTGCCGCTCCGCGCCGGGACGATCTCGATCCAGTAGCCGTCCGGATCCTCGAGGAAATAAATGCCCATCTCCGGATTCTCGAAGCAGATGCAGCCCATCTCCGCGTGCTTTCTGTGCGCGAGCTCAATATCATCCGCAGTCAGTGCGAGGTGATATTCCTGTTCCCCGAGGTCATACGCCTCCTGCCTGCCCTTCAGGCAGGTCAGCTCCAGACGGAAGCCGGTGCGCTGATCGCCGAGGAAGACGATAATGAAGTCAGCTGTCTCCTTGCGGCTGAGCTCCAGAAGTCCCAGCGCTTCCCGATAGAAACGGAGGCTCTTCTCCAGATCTCTGACATTGAAATTGAAGTGATTGAACGAAAAATTCATCTGTATTCTCCTTTTAAATTATAACAGTTTAGATAAGCTTATCTGTGATTTGCTGAAGCAGAAGCGATTTCCGTGAACTCGAAATAGAATTTCAGCGAATGGCGAAGAAGGGCGTCTGTCAGACGGGGCTTCTTGTCTGAACTGTTCCTTAAAATTTCGGCTTCGGAAGATAGCGCATATCCGAGACATTGTAAACAGTGAGGAAGGCCTCCGGGTCATGCCGCTCGATCCAGCTCATCAGCTTCTGGTATTCCGCCTTATCGACGACGGTGATGATCTCCCGGCGGTGCTCGAGGCGGTAGGCGCCGCAGGCGTCATAGACGGTTGCGCCGCTGTGCAGCTCGGAGATGATGAAGCGGCGAACCGCCTCGAAGTCCTTCGAGACGATGCAGACCCGCTTCTTGATATTCTGCCCGAGGATGAAGCGGTCGATGGCGATGCCGTTCAGATAGGTGCCGAGGACGGAGAGCACGACCGTGCGGCTGCCGAAGACCAGCGCCGAGGAGAGCGCCACCGCCATACCAGAGAGGGACATGGCGTTCCCGAGCGGGACGCGCAGGAAACGGTTCATCAGCTTCGCGACGATGTCCAGTCCGCCGGAGGAGGCGTTCCGGTTGAAGAGCACGGCAATCCCGATGGAAACGAGGAAAACATAGGCGGCAGCATCCAGGATATCACTGCCTGTGAAGGAGCGGAAGTCCGGGAAGAGCCGCTCGAAAAGCCCGAGGAAGAGCGGCAGCAGGATAGAGGTGTAGACGGTCTTGTAGCCGAATTCCCTGCCGAGCAGCAGGAAAGCGAGCAGCAGGAGCAGCAGATTCATCAGCATGGTGAGCGCGGAAACCGGCAGGGGGAGCAGTGCAGAGAGAACGATGGCGAGCCCGGAAATGCTGGAAATGCTGGCATGGCTGGGAATCAAAAAGAAAAAGACCGCGGCGGCGATGAGGAGTGTCGCCAAGGTCAGGATCACGAGTTCCTTCACGATTTTCTTCATAAATAAAATCCTTTCAGCTGTCGCAGGCGGAAACCTGCTGTCTCTATTCTACCCATTTGGCCGGCGCTCCGCAATCAGAGATTACGGCTTTTGTGAATCCGGCTTATATGGAGCTTTTCCGCTTTTCATTTTCCTGAAATAAGAATATAATAGAACGGCTTTCAGAGGACAGCACCAGACAGGGGGAGCGCATATAGCTCCTGCGATCATCAGAGAAACGCTGCTTAAGTCGGAAACGCTGCGTGCCAACGGGGCGTGATGCCGCAAAAGCGGCACGGGGCACCTTTTCGGGATGGAGGAGAGAGGGATTTTCATGAGGCTTCATAGGGGATTTTGCCGGGTGCTTCTGCTCTGCATGGGATTGTCCATGGCGGCATGCGGAAAGCGCAGCGAAACGGAGACGACACAGAATGCGACCGGAGACCGGCTGCATGTCGGCATGAATTATAAGGAGCAGCGCTTCCGGCTCGTGGAGAAGTCGGATACGGATGGAGAGCCTGTGCTGGTTGTGGAGAATTCGGATCTCGGCACGCTTCGGGTACATGTCTCGGAGACGATCTATCAGAAGTACAGTGCGGGGGAGGAGCTGGGGATCGGACAGAGCAAGAAGTTCGACGTGAACGCGGATTCCTTCGGTGTGGCATACTATATCGATGGAGAAGAGGTTCGGATCGAGGATCCGGAGTATACGCCGGAGGAGGCGCAGGCGCTTCAGGAGAGGCGGAATGCGGAGCGTACGGGAAACGGAGCGGAAGCTTCGGCGGAGGGTGCTTCGGCGCAGGATGCTTCAACGCAGGACACTCATGCAGCAGGGGACGCTCCGGCAGAGTCCGGCGAGGCTGCCGAGGTCTTTGACTTCGGCGAGGCAATGGCGCGGCTCGTACAGGGCGGACATGTCCGCCGTGCGGGCTGGGAAGCGGATCGATACCTCTACCGCGACGGGGAGCGCACGATGCTGCATACGAAGGACGGTACACAGCCCTATTCGCTGGACGGCGCTGCTGCGGAGGGGGCGCTCACGGCACAGGACTGGAGCGCGGTTGACGGCTAAAGTGCTGCGGATTTATGCCTGATCCGGATGATGCGCGGAGGACAGGCGCTGTGTATCGCAGGGATTGTCCTGCGATGCCTCTCCGGCAGAGAAACGTGCCCCTCCGGCAGGGAAACGGAGAGGCAGGATGGAGAAGAGAATGAGAATCAACAAACGGCTTTCGGAGCTGGGTGTCTGCTCCCGCAGGGAGGCGGATCGTCTGCTCGCCGCGGGCAGGATCACAGTCAATGGCAGTGCTGCCGTGCCGGGACAGCAGATCACAGAGGAGGACACTGTCGAGCTGGACGGCAGGGTGCTCGCGAGGGAGAGGGATATGCCGGTGCTTCTGGCATATTACAAGCCGAGAGGGATCGTCTGCACGAGCTCGGAGAGGGACCGTGCGAAAAATATCATAGAGGCGATACGGTATCCGATCCGGGTCTACCCGATCGGGCGGCTGGACAAGGAGTCGGAGGGGCTGATCCTCCTGACGAATCAGGGCGGGCTGGTGAACCGCATCAACCGTGCCCGGCATTTTCATGAGAAGGAATATGTGGTGACGGTGGATAAGCCTCTGCAGCGTGCGGCGCTGGACCGGCTTGCGGACGGCGTATATCTGCCGGAGCTTGAACGGACGACCCGTCCCTGCATGATCTGGCAGGATCGGACGCTGCCGCCCGCAGTCCGCGCGCGCCAGTTCCACATTGTACTGACTGAGGGACTGAACCGCCAGATCCGCAGGATGTGCGGAGCATTGGGCTATGAGGTGAAGCGGCTCCGGCGAATCCGGATTCTTCAGCTTCGCCTGGAGGAGCTTCGTCCGGGAGAATACCGGGAGATCACATTGGAGGAGCTGGGGCTATCGGCGGAGGATGGAGGAGAGAATGCAGGATAGAATGCGGGAGCTCGTTCAGCTCCTGAACGAGGCGGGCAGGGCGTACTATCAGGAGGGACGGGAGATCATGCCGAATCTCCGCTATGACGCGCTCTATGACGAGCTGGTCATGCTGGAGCAGAAGACGGGAATTGTGCTTTCCCAGTCTCCGACGCAGAAGGTGGGCTATGAGGTGCTTTCGGAGCTTCCGAAGGAACGGCACCAGTCGCCGATGCTCTCCCTCGCCAAGACGAAGGAAAGAGAGGAGCTTCGGAGCTGGCTCGGGACGCAGGAGGGGCTGCTCTCGTGGAAGCTGGACGGGCTGACGGTGGTGCTCAGCTATGAGGGCGGCAGCCTCGTGAAGGCGGTTACCCGCGGCAATGGGGAGATCGGAGAGGTCGTGACCGGAAACGCCCGGGCATTTCAGAACGTACCGGCGCGTATCCCGTTTCCGGGCAGTCTGGTGCTTCGCGGGGAGGCGATCATCAGCTATTCGGATTTCGCGAGGATCAATGCGGAGCTGCCGGAGGCGGACGCGAAGTACAAGAATCCGCGGAACCTCTGTGCGGGCTCGGTACGGCAGCTGGATCCCCGCATTACGAGGGAACGGAATGTCCGCCTGCTCGCCTTCGCCCTCGTTTCCGCGCTTTCTCCGGAGGGGGAGGCACTGGACTTCGAGAACAGCAGAGAACATCAGTTTGCGTTTCTTTCTGAGCAGGGCTTCACCGTCGTGGAGCATCGGCGGGTGAATGCGGAGACGGTTTCCGCGGCAGTGCAGGACTTCGAGAACCGCATTGCGGACAATGACTTCCCCTCGGACGGGCTGGTGTTGCTCTATGAGGATATCGCCTACGGGGACGCACTCGGGCGTACCGCCAAGTTTCCGCGGAATGCCATTGCCTTCAAATGGTCGGATGAGGAGGCAGAGACGGTGCTCCGCGAGGTGGAATGGTCGCCATCCCGGACGGGGCTTATCAATCCGGTAGCGGTATTTGATCCGGTGGAGCTGGAGGGAACGACAGTGAGCCGTGCGAGCCTCCACAATCTTTCCTACTGTGAGGAGCTCCGGCTCGGCATCGGAGACCGTATCACGGTTTACAAGGCAAATATGATTATCCCGCAGATCGCGCAGAACCTGAGCGGCTCCGGAACCCTCATCCCGCCGCATCTCTGCCCTGCCTGCGGTATGGAGACGGAGATCCGGCAGGACAGGGATGCGAGGACGCTCTACTGCGGGAATCCCGACTGTCCGGCGAAGCGGCTCAAAAACTTCGCACTTCTTGTGAGCCGCGATGCGCTGCATATCGACGGGCTCTCCGAGATGACACTGGAGAAGCTGCTGGGGCACGGCATCCTTCGGAGCTATCGGGATCTCTTCCATCTGGAACAACACAGGGAGGAGATTGTCGCACTGGAGGGCTTCGGGGAGCGCTCCTATGAGAAGCTCTGCGCTGCGGTTGAGGCGGCGCGGAGGTGCTCTCTCTCCCGTGTTCTCTATGGAATGGGGATCGAGGGCATCGGCCTCGCCAATGCCAGAGAGCTCTGCCGGCATTTCGGGGAGGATATATCGCGGCTCCGCGCGGCCTCGATAGAGGAGCTGACCGCGGCCTCGGGGATCGGCGAGGTGCTGGCGGAGAATCTGCGGCGCTTCTTTTCCGACCCGAAGCGGACAGAGGAGCTTCTGGGTGTCCTTGCGGAGCTTCGGCTGGAGAAGGAGCTGACCGGGGAGGAGGGCGCGCAGACGCTCGCCGGAAAGACGGTGGCGATTACCGGCACACTCCTGCATTTTTCCAGCCGGAAGGAGCTGGAGGAGCGCATCCGCACCGCGGGGGGGAAGGTATCCGGTTCTGTATCCGGGAAGACCGCCTATCTTGTAAACAACGAAGTCGCCAGCGCCTCCGCAAAGAACCGGAAGGCACATGAGCTGGGGGTTCCGATTGTGACGGAGGAGGAATTTCTCCGGCTGCTGGAGGGAGAGGAGTGAGGTGAGCATGGATTTTGCAAATTATGATATCTATTTCCCGCATCTCGGGATCGGGATCGAGCATCTTCGGAATTCGATTTCCCCCTTCGGCTTCCGGATTGCCTTCTATGGGATCCTCATCGGCATCGGAATGATTCTGGGAATACTGGTCGCGTCCCTCGACTACCGCCGCCGCGGCAGGAATCCGGATGAGATACAGGACTTCGCGCTCTATGCGATCATTTTTTCGGTGCTGGGCGCGCGGGCGTATTATGTAATTTTCCAGTGGGATTACTATTCACAGCATCCGGCGGAGATTCTGGCGATTCGGAACGGCGGACTCGCGATCTACGGCGGCGTACTCGCGGCGATCCTCAGCTGTGCGGTGTTCACGAGGCTTCGGAAGCTCTCTTTCTTTGACATTGCGGACAGCGGCGTACTCGGGCTGATCCTGGGGCAGGCGATCGGGCGCTGGGGAAATTTCTTTAATGCGGAGGCGTTCGGCGGCTATACGGATTCGCTTCTCGCGATGCGGATACGGCAGAGCATCGTGAACCCGAATATGCTCGGGGGAGATGTGATGCAGCATATCCGGCATATCGACGGGGTGGATTACATTCAGGTACATCCGACATTTCTCTATGAGAGCTGCTGGAACCTGCTGGTCTTCCTGCTGCTTCTCTTCTTTTCGCGGCGGAAGAAGTTTGAGGGAGAAATCTTCTTTCTTTATCTGGGACTCTACGGACTGGGACGCTTCTTCATCGAGGGGCTCCGCGCGGATTCGCTGCTGTTCTTCGGCACGGGGATTGCGGTTTCCCAGGCGCTTTCGCTGCTGCTCGTGCTGCTCAGCATTGTCAGCATAGGTGTATTATGGTACAATAAGACCCGTTCTCAGGCCGGAGTGTAATGCAGGACGGGGCGAAGGCATGAAATTGTCCTGCATCCGAAATCCGTTCGTGAGATCGGGCCGGTGCGGGAGCGTGCCGCCGCTTCGACAGGACGCTGACGATGGAGGTTTCAATGGAAGACGAGAGAGAGAAGAAGAACGCCCGCCTGCTGATGGCGATGCACGCCCTGCAGTCAGAGGAGAGCGCCGGGGCGCAGGAACGGCTGCTGAACGAGCTGATTCATCATGCGGAGCTGTATCTGCCGGTGAAGCAGGCGAAGGACGGAGAGGATACCAAGATTGCATTTGCGGTCGTAAATGACGGACAGAAGCATCATTACTATGCGCTCTTCACCTCGAGGGAGCGCGCACAGGCATGGAGGGAATCGGAGCAGGAGTTCGCAGTGGTGAATTTCCCGAAGCTCGCGAGCATGTGCATGGGAGATCCGCGGATCTCCGGTGTGGTGATCAATGCCAATACGGAGAACCTGATCCTCGGACGGAAGCTCCTCTCCGATGCGAACCGGATGCTGCAGGCGGAGCTTATGGGGCAGAAGGCGGTGCCTGCGGCAGAGCCGGTTATGTTTCGGGAGCCGAGCGGCGAGTATACGGAGATGCTCGAGGCAGTGCGTGAATATATCAGGGAGGACAGGAACATTTCCGCGGCATATCTCCGGGAGGCGGAAATCGGCGGAGAGCTCTGCTATGTCTTCATCGTGAATCATATCGGCAGCATGCAGCCGAGCTTCGCGAATATCACGACGGTCGCGCAGGACTTCCGGAAGGAGAGGCGTCCCGTCGCGGTCATGTCCGCCCGCGCACCGGAGGCGGAGGCCGTCATCAAGGACATCCTGCCGTTCTACCGAAGACCCTTCGTCATCTCCTAGCCCGTGTTAAATATATATCTTTTGTTGACAGAGAAGCCCTTTCTGCATACCATGATTGCATACAATGATGGCAGGCAGGAGGGACTTTTTTATGGCGGTACATGTGATTGACGAGGCGAAGCGCTGCTTGAACTGCAAGAAGCCGAGATGCAGGGAGGGCTGCCCGATTCATACCAATATCCCGGAGATGATACAGAAGCTCCTGAACGAGCAGGTCATGGAGGCGGCGGAGATGCTCTTCCTGAACAATCCGCTCTCCATCGTCTGCTCGCTGGTCTGCGATCACGAGAAGCAGTGCGAGGGGCACTGCGTGCGCGGGATCAAAGGCTCTCCGGTGCACATCTCCGCGATTGAGAACTATATCTCCGATTCCTGCTTCGAACGGATCCGACTTGAGATGAAGCCCGCGAACGGCAGGAAAGTCGCGGTTATCGGTGCAGGGCCTGCCGGAATCACGATTGCCGTTATTCTCGCGACCCGCGGCTACAAGGTCACGATCTTCGAGGGCAGAGAGAAGATCGGCGGTGTCATGCGCTATGGGATTCCGGCGTTCCGCCTGCCGCGGAGCATCCTTGACCGCTACTATGAGAAGCTCGTGGAGCTGGGTATCCTCTTTCGGCCGAACTTCAATATCGGAGGCTCTGTCAGCATTCAGGATCTTTTCAATGACGGCTACCGTTCGGTATTCATCGGCACCGGAGCATGGAGACCGCGCCGCCTGATGATTCCGGGAGAAACCTTCGGCAATGTTGCCTATGCGATCAACTATCTGAATGATCCGGATGTATACCGGCTCGGAGACCGCGTCGCGGTCATCGGCGCGGGCAATGCGGCGATGGATGTCGCGCGGACGGCGATCCGGCATGGCGCACGGGAGGTTACGGTCTACTCCGTCACGGAAATCCCCGCTGCCTCTCCGAAGGAGGTCGAGTATGCGAAGCTGGACGGCGTGCATTTCGAATACCTGAAGACCGCAGTGGAGATCCGGGACAGCTCTGTCATAGTCTGTGATGTGAGCTGGGACGAGGGCGGCAGGATGCAGGTGGACGAGAGCACGCGGACGGAGGTTCCATGCGATTTCGTGATTGTCTCGATCTCGCAGGTGCCGAAGGACAGGCTGGTCAGCAGAGACAGGGAGCTGAAGCTGAACGAGCACGGCACTCTGCAGACGGACGAGCATGGAGAGACGACGATGCCCGGCGTCTTCGCCTCCGGCGATGTCGTGACCGGCGCGAAGACGGTCGTGGAGGCGGTGCATCGCTCGAAGCAGATCGCGGACGACATGGATCGCTATATGCAGAGCCTGTCGGACTGAGGACTGCACGCGGCAGGGATCCTGCCGTACAGACAGCCCCCTGCGAACCGTTCTGCCATGTATTTACCCGTAGAAGCGGGAAAGCAGGCAGTATAGGAACAAAAGACAGAACACAGATTTCCAGAACGGATTTTTGCGAAAATGTGTTTACAAAACGTTTGTACAGTGCTATACTCTCTTCATCGAAGGATGGAAGAGAGGTAGGAAGCATGCGGATAAATTTGAGAACCTTTGGGATGCTGACGATGCTGCTCACTGCGGTGGGCTTCGTTCTGGGACTTTCTACGATTTTTGAGTTCCGGATTCTGGGGCTGGCGCTTCTGGGACTGGGGATCTATCTGTTTCATCTGCTGGGGGAGGAAAAGAAACGTCTCCGGAAAAGACAGGACTTCTATCAGCGTGTCGGCAGGCTGATCGCAGCGCGGCTGGATGCCTGACGCTCGGCGGTGCAGTACGGACGACGCTTCGCACAGCGCAGCGTGCTCTGCCGTTTTACGGAGTGGATATACTGTGCTTTCTGCCTTTACAGATACAGGGGCATTCCGGGAGGGCGAAAGGAAAGGAATGGAAAAAACAGAAGAGAGGGAGAGTCGGAGGCGGAGTCTGCTCTTTTACGGATTGCTCGTCCTCCTGCTGCTTTGCAGCGGGGGCGGCTTCTATATCTATCAGCAGATGAAGACGCCGGAGACGGCGGCGGTCATCCGCCTCGGGGATCAGGAGCTGCTGCGGGCACCACTCTCGCGGGATGCCCGTTACCTGCTGAAGGACGGAGAAATCACAGAGGTGGATATGGATTATACGATGGCAGCGAATTTCAGCGCGGAGGAGCTGTCGGAGCATGCTATCAATGTCCTCGAGATCCGGGACGGCAGGATTCGCTGCATAGAGGCAAATTGTCCTGATCTGACCTGCGTGCACATCGCCCCGATGGGAGCGGACACGGACGGCATTCCGATCGCATGTCTCCCGCACGGGATGATTATTACGATAGAGTAGGGGATTTTCTTTTCGGACAGGTGGGATTACCTTCTGCGAGGGAAGGCAGACATAGAGAAAAGAGGCACTGACCGCAGTCAGTGCCTCTTTTCTCTATGTCTGCCTTACAGTGAAATTTCCTGAATTATTCCGCTGTGATCGCGCCGGTCGGACAAGCCTCCTCGCAGGCGCCGCAGTCGATGCAGGTATCCGCATCTACGACATACTTGGTCTCGCCCTCGGAAATCGCCTCAACAGGGCAGGTAGAAGCACATGCTCCACAGCTTACGCACTCATCGCTAATAACGTGTGCCATTTCGAAATCCTCCTTATAGAAATAAATAGTATCTAAGTGTGTGTGCACCCTCCGGTGCAGCTACCCGTATTTTAAACCATTTTACCCGGACTTACAAGAAAATCTCCACGGAATCATGTATTTTTTTCGAACATTCTTTCTGAAATTCCTAGCGTAAATATAGGAGATAGTTAGGACTAATCCTGTAGAAGCGCGAATCCAATTGCAGGGGTTACGGAGCAGCAGAGATACATTGACGGCACGCAGCTTCCTCGATGGATCAGTGTTTTCCAAAGGAAAAGCGTTCCCAAAGAGAGGGAAAGGGAAGAAAACGCTGCTTTCATGGCAGGATTCCGGAAAGTATGCTATGATATTCCGGCAGTCAGGGAAGGAAAAGCAGACGATAAGGATCAGAAGCAGTATGATTTTAAATATTTCGAATTTGAGTAAGGCATTTCTGGAAAAGCCGATTCTCAGGGAGGTTTCCTTCCACATCGAGGATCATGAAAAGGCGGCGATTGTCGGGATCAACGGCTCCGGGAAAACGACGCTTATTCGCTGTATTCTCGGAGAGGAGGAGCCGGACAGCGGCATCATTGCCCTTTCGAAGGACAAGAGGATAGGATATCTCGCGCAGCAGCACGCGGATATGGAGCAGGGGGCTTCGGACTTCGACACGCTCTCCGGCGGGCAGAAGACGAAGCTTCGGCTGGAGCAGATCCTGCTGGACAAGCCGGATCTGCTGATTTTGGACGAGCCGACGAATCATCTGGATATCGAGGCGATTCAATGGCTGGAGAAGGTGCTGAAGCGTTATGACGGGGCGGTGCTTCTCGTCAGCCATGACCGTTACTTTCTGGATCGCGTCGTGACGAAGATCATCGATCTGGACAATGGACGCTGCCGGATGTACCGCGGCAGCTATACGGAGTATGCGGAGAAGAAAAAGCAGCTTCGGGATGCCGAGCTCCGGGCATATCTGAATCAGCAGGAGGAGATTCGGCGGCAGGAGGCGGTCATTGAGAAGCTGAAGAGCTTCAACCGGGAAAAGTCCATCAAGCGGGCAGAGTCCCGCGAGAAGCTCCTTGGCAAGGTGGAACGTCTCGAAAGACCGGAGGAGATCCGGGATGAGATGCGACTCATGCTGACACCGGGCATTCCGTCCGGGAACGATGTGCTCTCAGTGCGGGAGCTCTCGAAGCGCTTCGGAGAGAAGACGTTGTTCTCGAAGGTTTCCTTCGAGTTGAAGCGCGGGGAGCATGCCGCTGTGATCGGTGCGAACGGGACGGGAAAGACGACGCTTCTGAAGATCCTGAACGGTCTGGAGGAGGCAGATCAGGGGGCATTCCGTCTCGGAGCGAATGTACGGATCGGCTACTACGATCAGGAGCACGCCGTCCTCCATATGGAAAAGACGATCTTCGACGAGATCCGGGATGCCTATCCGACGATGAACAATACGAGGGTACGGAACGTATTGGCGGCGTTTCTCTTCACGGGAGATGATGTCTATAAGCAGATCGGGGATCTCTCCGGCGGCGAGCAGGGCAGAGTGAGCCTCGCGAAGCTGATGCTGTCCGACGCGAATTTCCTGATTCTGGACGAGCCGACGAACCATCTGGACATTCAGGGCAAGGAGGTGCTGGAGGACGCAATCCGGAGCTATGAGGGGACGGTGCTCTATGTGAGCCATGACCGTTACTTCATTAACCGGACGGCAGGGCGTATACTGGAGCTTTTCGAGAACCGTTTCGACGACTATATCGGGAATTATGACTATTATCTCGAAAAGCGGGAGGACGTTCGCCGCTACGGGCTGCTGCAGAGAGGGAATACCGGAAAGGGAAAGAAGGCGGAGCCGCTTCCTCCGGCAGAGAATTTCAGTCAAGGCAGGCTGGACTGGGCGCAGCAGAAGGAGTATCAGGCGGCGTTCCGAAAGGCGGAGAACGGGCGCAGCCGTGCAGAGAAGGAAATTCAGCGTCTCGAGGAAAGGAATGAAGCGTTGAATCAGGATATGGCGAAGCCGGAGATTGCGTCGGATATCGGGCGGTTGATGGAGCTGCATCGGGAGAAGGAAGCGAACGACGAAAGCCTCACGCGGCTCTATGAGGAATGGGAAACGTATTCCGAGCAGCTGGAACGGCTGAACGGCTGAGGGAACGGGGAGAAAGGGGATATTCTATGGAGGTGGCCTATGGGCTGTTGATTCCGTTTGCCGGCACGACGCTGGGCGCGGCATGTGTATTCCGCCGGCTTCACGATCATGATGGCACTGGATGCGGCACTGGGGTGATAGGATGATAGAGCTTGACCGGCTGTATAAGCGTTACGGGGAGCAGGAGCTCTTTCACGGGAGGAGCTTCCGCTTCGAGGAGGGAATCACTCATGTTCTTTTCGGTGCATCCGGGAGCGGCAAGACGACGCTGCTTCGTCTTCTGATGGGACTGACTGAGCCGGATCATGGCAGTATCCGCGGTCTGGAGGGGAAGCGGATTTCTGCCGTCTTTCAGGAGAATCGTCTCTGCGAGAGCCTGACGGTGAGCCGGAATATCCGCAGTCCGCTTCCTAGGGGCTCGCGGGAGGAGCGGCAGCGCCTCCTCCGGAGGATCGAGACGGCGCTTAGAGAGCTCGGGATGCCGGGGACGGCGGGGCAGAGGGTCTCGACGCTGTCCGGCGGCATGAAGCGCCGGACGGCGATTCTCCGCGCACTTTTCTGTCCGGCAGAGATCTATATTTTTGATGAGGCATGCCAGGGACTGGACGGAGAGAACAAAAGACGCGTCATGGAGCGGATTCTTCGGACGACCTGCGGCAGGACGGTCTTCTGGGTGACCCATGACAGGGAGGAGCTTCTGTATTTTCCGGATGCAAGATGCTGGGAGCTTGGCGATTCTTCGATTTCTTTTGCGAAAAATGAGGAAAACCCTTGCAATGTATAGTGTTTCGTGTTACTCTCTTAGCGTATTTATTGACTGGTTGGAAGGAGCAAGCGCCGCGCTTGCTCCTTTTCAATAATGTAAAGGAAGCGCTATGTATACAAAAAGAGTAGAGGAGCATCTGCGCGCGGTACTGCCGGAGCAGGGCTATGGACTGGACAGCGTGACATTCACGAGGGAAATGGGCATAAACTACCTGCGTGCCTTCATTTTTCGCACGGACGGGGCGGATATGACTGTGAACGACTGCGTGAGGGTTTCGAGGCCGCTGTCGAAGTGGCTGGATAAGGAGGACTTTATCGCGGAGGAATATATGCTGGAGGTCTGCTCTTTGGGCTTCAAGGAAAACCCCGGGAACGAGGACATCGGGGCGGCAGAGACAGAAGAGGGAAGCGGTGCAGAAGCGGAGAGCGCTTCGGAATAATTCAGAGGAACGTCCTACAGGAGGAGAGGAAGATGAATACAGAACTGCGCGAGGCATTGGAAATTCTGGAAAGGGAGAAGGGCATCCCCAAATCGGCGCTGATCGAGGCGATCAAGGGCTCCCTGCAGACGGCATGCAAGAACCACTTCGGCTCTGCGGACAATGTGCGGGTGGAGGTCGATGAGGAGAGCTGTGCGTTTTCCGTGATTGCAGACAAGACGGTCGTAGAGAAGCCGGAGAATCCGGCCACGGAGATCTCCCTCACGGAGGCGAAGCTGATGGATCCAGGCTATGCGCTCGGCGATATCGTGCAGGTGCCGATCGATTCCAAGAGCTTTGGTAGGATCGCGACGCAGAACGCGAAGGGTGTGATCGTGCAGAAGATCCGCGAGGAGGAGCGGAGAGTGCTCTACAATGAGTATTACTCCATGGAGAAGACCGTCGTGACCGGCATCGTAGATCGGGATACCGGCAGATCCGTGATCGTAAATCTCGGCAGGGTCGACGGTTACCTCGCGGAGAATGAGCAGGTGAGGGGTGAACGGCTTTCGCCGAACGACAGGATCAAGGTCTATGTGGTGGAGGTCAGGGACGCGCCGCGCGGCCCGCGCGTGATGCTTTCCAGAACGCACCCGGAGCTTGTGAAGAAGCTCTTCGAGGAGGAGGTCACCGAGGTGCGGGACGGGATCGTCGAGATCAGGGCGATTTCCAGAGAGGCGGGCTCCCGTACCAAGATGGCGGTATGGTCCAACGATCCTGACGTCGATCCGGTCGGCGCCTGCGTCGGTCTGAACGGTACCCGTGTCAATACGGTGGTGGATGAGCTGAAGGGAGAGAAGATCGACATTATCAGCTATGACGAGAACCCGGCATACCTGATTGAGAATGCGCTTTCTCCTGCGAAGGTCATCGCGGTCATCGCGGATCAGGATAATAAAGACGCGCTGGTCATCGTGCCGGATACGCAGCTTTCCCTCGCGATCGGCAAGGAGGGGCAGAATGCGCGCCTCGCCGCGAAGCTGACCGGCTACAAGATCGACATCAAGTCCGAGTCGCAGGCGGCAGAGCAGGGAATTTTCGATGAAATGGGGATCGACTACCATGGAGAGGGCGGCTTCGAGGACTACAGCGGAGAGCTGGAGTTCGAGGAGGACGAGGATGCTTATGAGGATTACGATGGCGAAACCGACGAAGGGGTCGATGAGGAAACCGACGAAGGGATCAATGAGGAAACCGGCGTAGAGACCGGTGAAGAGGGGAATGGAGAAGAGGAGGCGGCAGACACAGAGGAATGAAAAAGCTGCCGGAGAGAAGCTGTATCGGCTGCGGGGAGAAAAAGGGGAAGAACGAGCTGATTCGGATCGTTCGTTCACCGGAGGGGGAATTTTCGCTGGACGAGAGCAGCAGAAAAAATGGAAGAGGCGCCTATCTTTGCAGGAATGCGGAATGCCTCCGGAAGGCATGGAAGCGGAGAGGACTGGAGAAGTCCTTCCGGGAAGCGATTTCCGCCGAGGTTTATGAGGCGCTTCGAGAGGAGTTTGAGAAGATTGCAGGATAAATTCATGGGAATGCTGGGGCTCGCGATGCGCGCCGGGAAGCTTCGCTCCGGGGAATTCGGCACGGAGAAATCCGTCAAGGAGGGCAGGGCAAGACTGGTGATTCTCGCCGGAGACGCTTCGGACAATACCAAAAAAAAGTTCCGAAATATGTGCGAATACCGCTCGGTTCCGTACTGCGAGCACAGTACGAAGGCGGGGCTGGGCAGTGCGATCGGGAAGGAAGAACGGTCTTCACTCAGTATCGAGGATGAGGGCTTTGCGATACAGATGAAACGGATACTGGAGGTAAATGCGAATGTTGGAAGAGAATAAGAATCTAAAGGCAGAGAAGGCCGCGAAGCCGAAGGAGGGCGCCGCCGCGCCGAAAAAGAAAAAGCTGGCGGTGGTTTTCCATTCCCAGAATTCGGTCAATCACAAGGATCACCCGCTGGGAGCGAAGACAGCACGGAAGGCAGCGCCGAGGGGTGCAGAGAAGAAGAGCTCACCGAACGGAAGACCCCTTCCGCCGGGAACGGCACGGGTGACGCCGCTTCGGGAGCTGAACGCGATCCAGCAGAAACGCGAGGAGCAGGCGCGGAGGGCAGAGCAGGAGAGGCTCGCAGCGGAGCAGGAGAAAAATGCGGCGGAGATGACGAAGAGGGATTCTGTGCCGGAGCCTAAGAGAGAAAATGCGGCGGAGACAGTGAAGAGGGAGCAGCCGGCGGTACGGGTACTGAAGGCGCCGGAAAAGCCGGCGGCAGAGAGACCGAAGCAGGATATCATGAAGGAGCTGAATGCACCGAGACCGGTGATCCGAAACGTATATGCGGAGATGAAGGCGCAGGAGCAGAGGGAGAAGGCGGCGCAGGAGCGGAGAGAGCGTCCGCTCTCCCGCGGAGACAGAGAGAACCGCGGTGCACGTCCGCAGGGAGACCGCCCGTTCCGCGGAGGAAGACCCGGCAGCACGCAGGGCGGAGAGAGACGGCCGTTCGGAAGAGATCCGCAGAGAGCGGCAGGCGGCCGTCCTATGCCCGGCAGACGGGACGGCGGCGTTTCCGGCGGTCTGGAGCTCTCGGAGAAGAGCGGAGGTCATCAGAGACATGAGGCGGTGAAGCCGCAGAGGAAGACCTATGGCAATAAGGCAGCGGAGAATGAGAAGGCAGCGCTTTCGCAGCGGAACCGTAACAGCCGGAAGCAGAATAAATACGGTGCTGCACAGTCCTACGAGAGAGACGATATGCAGCACAAGAGCCGCAGAACCGGCAAGGGTGCGTTTATCAGACCGGAGGTCGTGAAGAAGGAAGAGGAGCAGATCAAGGCCATTACGATTCCGGAGCTGATCACAATCCAGGAGCTCGCGGATAAGATGAAGCAGAAGGCGGCGGACATCATCAAGAAGCTCTTCCTGCAGGGAAAGCTTGTGACGCTGAATACGGAGCTTTCCTACGAGGAGGCGGAGAATATCGCCGTAGAGTACGACATCCTCTGTGAGAAAGAGGAAGAGGTCGATGTGATCGCCGAGCTCGTGCAGGATTCGCTGGAGGACAGCGAGGAGGAGCTCCGGCCGCGTCCGCCGGTAGTCTGCGTCATGGGACACGTCGACCACGGCAAGACCTCCATTCTCGACGCGATCCGCAATACCAATGTGACGAGCCGCGAGCATGGCGGCATCACGCAGTCCATCGGCGCATATCAGGTATCGGTGGAGGTGAACGGGGAGAACCGTTCGATCACCTTCCTCGATACGCCGGGACACGAGGCATTCACCGCGATGCGTATGCGCGGCGCACAGTCCACGGATATCGCAGTGCTGGTCGTAGCGGCGGACGACGGCATCATGCCGCAGACTGTCGAGGCGATCAATCATGCCAAGGCGGCAAATACGCAGATCATCGTTGCGATCAATAAGATCGATAAGCCGACGGCGAATATTGAGAAGGTGAAGCAGGAGCTGATGAAGTACGACCTCGTCTCTGAGGATTACGGCGGAGATGTCATCTGCTGCCCGGTATCCGCGAAGACCGGAGAGGGCATAGAGGAGCTGCTGGAGAATATCGTGCTCGAGGCGGATGTAATGGAGCTCCGCGCGAACCCGGATCGAATTGCCTACGGCGTTGTTATCGAGGCGGAGCTGGACAAGGGGCGCGGTTCCGTGGCGCGGCTGCTCGTGCAGAAGGGGACGCTCTCCGTCGGCGACGTCGTCGCGGTCGGCTCTGCCTACGGCAAGGTGCGTGCGATGGTAGACGACAAGGGGAAGCGGATCAGGAAGGCGACGCCGTCCATGCCGGTAGAGATCCTCGGGCTGAATGCGGTTCCGAATGCCGGCGAGATCTTCCAGGTGAAGGACAACGAGAAGGAAGCGAAGGCGTATGCTGCGACCTTCGTTTCCGAGAACAAGCAGAGGATGGTCGAGGAGTCCAAGAAGAAGGTCAGCCTCGACGCGCTCTTCGACCAGATCAAGGCGGGCGAGATCAAGGAGCTGCCGATCATCGTCAAGGCAGATGTACAGGGCTCCGTAGAGGCGGTGAAGGACTCTCTCGAGAAGATCCGGAACGAGGAGGTCATGGTCAGGGTCATCCACTCCGGCGTCGGCGCGATCAACGAGTCGGATATCAATCTGGCGATCGCTTCCAACGCGATCGTGATCGGCTTCGATGTGAAGCCGGACACCACGGCGAAGGATATCGCCGACAGAGAGCATGTCGATGTACGGCTTTACAACATTATCTATAAGGCAATCGAGGATATCGAGAATGCGATGAAGGGAATGCTGGCCCCGGTTTACGAGGAGAAGGTGATCGGGCACGCTGTGGTTCGTATGATCTTCAAGTCCTCCGACGTCGGCACGATCGCCGGCTCCTATGTGCTGGACGGCATGGTACAGAGAGGGGCGAAGGCGCGGATTCGGAGAGGAGAGGAGCTGCTCTTCGATGGCGCGATCGCTTCCGTAAAGCGCTTCAAGGATGATGTGAAGGAAGTTCGTACCGGTTATGAGTGCGGACTGGTCTTCGAGGGCTTCTCGGATCTTCAGGAGGAGGATCAGATCGAGGCCTATGTTATGGAAGAGGTTAAGCGTTGAAAAAACAGAATTTTAAGAACCAGAGAAGGAATGAGGATCTCCGGCGGGAGCTTTCCGTCCTCATCCGGGATGAAATCAAGGATTACAGGGTCTCTCCGATGACAAATGTCACCGGCGTCTCCCTGACGTCGGATCTCCAGTTCTGCAAGGTTTACGTTTCCGTACTGGGGGAGGAGGAGCAGCTGGAGAGGACAATCGAGGGGCTGCGTGCGGCGGGAGGCTATCTCCGGCGGGAGCTGGCACAGCGTCTGAACCTCCGGCATACGCCGGAGCTGCAGTTCGTTTCGGACCATTCCGTATCGTACGGTGCGAGGATGGACGCGCTTATCAGCCGGGTTTCCCGGGAGGATGCGGAGCGTCCGGTCGGTGTGCCGGTCAATCAGGATAATGTGTATGAGACAGAGGAAGAGTGAGGATGAAAGAGCAGTTTAACCGAATGATCGAAGAGGCGGATTCTGTCTGTGTGCTCGGGCATATCAATCCGGACGGGGACTGTTTGGGCTCGACGCTTGGAGTGAGGGCGTATATCCGAAACCGCTATCCGGGCAAGAGAGTCAATGTCTATCTGATGGAGGCAAATCGGAAATTCGCTTACCTTCCGGGCTTTGACAGCATTGTCCATATCCCCTCCGATCGGAAATATGATCTCGCGATCCTCTGTGACTGTGCGACACTGGATCGACTCGGCGATTTCGGTATACTCGCAAGGAATGCGAAGCAGACCTTCATCGCGGATCATCATATCACGAATTCGAATGCGGCATCCGGCACGGCGCAGATTCTTCCTCACGCCTCCAGCACCTGCGAGGTCGTCTTCGACCTGATGGAGCGGGAGAACATCGATCAGGACTGCGCGGTCTGTCTCTATACCGGTATTATCCACGATACGGGCGTCTTCAAGTACAGCGCAACGAGTCCGCACACGATGGAGATTGCCGGCTTCCTGATGGGGAAGGGCATCGATTTCGGGCACATCATCGATGACAGCTTCTACTTCCGAACCTATGCGCAGCAGCAGGTGCAGGGCAGGGTGCTGCTGGAAAGCATGCTGCTGATGGATCGGCGGGTGCTGGTAAGCTGGCTCACGATGAAGGAGATGCGCTTCTATAATGTGAGCTCGAAGGATATTGATGGGATCGTGGCGACGATGCGGGAGACCCGCGGCGTGGATGCGGCGGTTTTTCTCTACGAGATCGCGAATCAGGTTTACAAGGTCAGTCTTCGCTCCAACAATCCGGGAGTGGACGTCTCCGCGATTGCGGCGCATTTCGGCGGCGGCGGACACAGGATGGCGGCGGGTTGCTCGCTGGCAGGGTCTGCGCACGACGTCATTAACAACATTACGAGGGAGCTTTCGATCCAGATGGACGCAGCGGACTTCGTGAGCAACGCGGCGCGGGAACAGGAGTAGATGGACGGAATCATCAATGTTTATAAAGAGAAGGGGATGACGAGCTTCGATGTCACATACAGGCTCCGTTCCATCCTTTCCGAGAGAAAGATCGGACACGCAGGCACCCTCGACCCTATGGCAGAAGGGGTGCTTGTTGTCTGTGCGGGGAAAGCGACGAAGCTGGTGGACAGCATCGCCGCCGGTGAGAAGGTCTATGAGGCGGAGCTCATGCTCGGACTCGAGACGGATACCGAGGACATCACCGGAGAGGTTTCCCGAACTGCTCCGGTAGTGTGCAGCGAACAGGCAGTGCGCGAGGCGGTGCACTCCATGCAGGGAGAATGCTGGCAGATCCCGCCGATGTACAGCGCGAAGAAGCAGAACGGAAAACGGCTCTATACGCTCGCGCGGGAAGGAAAGGTTGTGGAGCGGAGGGCGAGCCGCATCACGGTCTATGAGATCCGGACGGACGGGATCGCCCTTCCGTATGTACGCTTCACGGTGCGGTGCAGCAAGGGAACCTATGTCCGGACGCTCTGCGCGGAGATCGGCAGGAAGCTCGGCTGCGGCGCGGTGATGTCTGCGCTTCGGAGGAGCAGGGTCGGCAGTTTTCGGGCGGAGGACAGCTTCACGCTTTCGGCGCTTTTGGAGAGGAAGGAGGCAGGGACGCTCTGGACCGCGGTGAAGCCGCCGATCTATATTCCGGAGGACACGGCGGTGACCTTCGGCAAATTCGACGGCGGGCACCTCGGGCACCAGCGGATTTTCGGGAAGCTTTTCGAAACGGCACGGGAGCAGGGCTTGAAGACTGCGGTTCTGACCTTCTCGCAGAATCCGGACGTCGTGGTACGGGGTGAGAACCGGCCCTCGATCTCGCCCGGCCCGGAGCATCTGTCCCGACTTCGGAACTTCGGCTTCGACTATGTATTTGAGTTCCCGATGACGAGGGAGACGATGCGGCTTCCGGCGGAGGACTTCCTCAGGGAGGTGCTGCTCGGGGAGATGCGCGCCCGGGCGATCGTGGTTGGAACGGATTGCAGCTTCGGATACCGTGCGGAGGGCAGCGCCGCTTTTCTCCGGGAGCGGGAGACAGTGCTCGGCTATCGGCTCTATGTCGTGGATAAGGTGACCGTGGCCGATTCGGACGGCAGTATCCGGGAAATCTCGAGCAGCCTGATCAAGGAAAAGATCGCAGCAGGAGAGATAGAGCTCGCGAACGCGTGGCTCGGGAGGTGCTTCTCCGTTGCCGGCGCGGTCATCCACGGACGGCGGTTCGGCGGGCCGCTGCTGTCTTTTCCGACGGCAAACATCAGACCGACGGAGGGGAAGGTAATACCGGCACTTGGTGTATATGTCAGCCGGGTCTTCCTGGACGGCGTACTCTACTGGGCGGTGACAAGCGTCGGTACGAATCCGACGATCTCCGAGGGCAATCCGGTTAATATCGAGACACACATCCTGGATTACGAGGGGGATCTTTACGGACAGAAGATCCGGGTGGACTTCCTGAAGCGGCTCCGCGGGCAGAAAAAGTTTGCCTCCCTCGCAGAGCTGAAGGCGCAGCTGCTTCGAGACCGGGAGGCGGCTCGGGCGTATGCGGCTGCGTTTCCGCGGATTTCTGATTGACGGGACGGGATTCTTCTGCTACTATTTCAGAGGACTTCGCGATAGCGTGATGGTTCGGACTCCTTCCGACGATTAGGCTATACGGAAGCAAAACGGCTGCCGCAGGGGCAGCACAGAGTGAAAGGAGAAAGAGATGATTACAAAGGAAAAGAAGGCGGAGATTATTGCAGCGTACGGGCGTAAGGCGGGAGATACCGGCTCGCCGGAGGTGCAGGTGGCCATCCTCACGGAGAGAATCACGGAGCTTACCGAGCATCTGAAGCAGAATCCGAAGGATCACCATTCCAGACGCGGTCTTCTGATGATGGTCGGTCATAGACGCGGTCTTCTGAATTATCTGAAGAATACGGATCTGGACAGCTACAGAGCGCTGATCGAGAGACTCGGACTTAGAAAGTAATAGGCATTTCGGCCGGCTGCAGTGTGCTTTGCAGCCGGCTTTTTTTCGCGGTGGTATATGGCATTTATTCCGCGGCTGTGCTATACTACTTTCGGTTTTTACGCAGATGTTCCGAGCTCACTGAGGAGGGCACGGCTTTCCGCGCCTTGCTCAGTGGATTTGGAATGCTGCTCGTTTTTTTTATGTATCAGGAGGTTCTTATGTATAAGAGTTATTCCATGGAGCTCGCCGGCAGGATGCTGACGATCGACATCGGCAGAGTATGCGCGCAGGCAAACGGCGCGGCGCTCCTGCACTATGGAGACACCACCGTGCTCTCGACCTGCACCGCCAGCGCGAAGTCGCGGGACGGTATCGACTTCTTCCCGCTCTCTGTAGAGTTCGAGGAGAAGATGTATGCGGTCGGCAAGTTCCCGGGCGGTTTCAAGAAGAGAGAGGGGCGTGCCAGCGACAATGCGATCCTGACCTCCCGCGTGATCGACAGACCGATGCGCCCATTGTTCCCGAAGGATTACCGGAATGATGTGCTGCTGGACAATGTGGTGCTTTCCGTAGATCAGGACTGCTCGCCGGAGCTTTTGGCGATGCTGGGCTCCTCGCTTGCGACCTGCCTTTCCGATGTTCCCTTCGACGGCCCCTGCGCTTCCACGCAGGTAGGCATGATTAACGGTGAGTTCATCCTGAATCCCGGCAATGCGGAGAAGGCGGTTTCCGACCTGCTCCTCACCGTAGCCTCCACCAGAGACAAGGTCATCATGATCGAGGCGGGCGCGAATGAGATCTCGGACGAGAAGATGATCGAGGCGATCTATCTGGCACACGATGTGAACCAGCAGATCATCGGCTTCTTCGATTCCATCATCGCGGAGTGCGGCAGAGAGAAGCATGCCTATACCTCCTATGCGGTACCGCAGGAGCTCTTCGACCGGATGAAGGCGGTCGTTTCTCCGGAGGAGATGGAGGAAGCGGTATTTACCGACGACAAGCAGCAGAGAGACGCCAATGTCGCGGCAGTCACCGAGAAGCTCACGGCTGCCTTCGCGGAGGATGCGGAGGCGCTTGCGATTCTGCCGGACGCGATCTATCAGTATGAGAAGAAGACCGTACGCAAGATGATCCTGAAGGACAGGAAGCGTCCGGACGGCAGAAGGATCGACGAGATCCGTCCGCTGGAGGCAGAGGTGGATTTGCTGCCGAGAGTACATGGCAGCGCCATGTTCAAGCGCGGACAGACTCAGATCATGAATATCACGACACTGGCGCCGCTTTCTGAGGTGCAGAAGGTGGAGGGTCTTAATGAGTATGAGACAGAGAAGCGCTATCTGCATCAGTACAATTTCCCGGGCTACTCTGTAGGAGAGGCAAAGGCATCCAGAGGGCCGGGAAGAAGAGAGATCGGCCATGGCGCGCTCGCGGAGAAGGCACTGCTTCCTGTGCTGCCGAGTGTGGAGGACTTCCCGTATGCGATTCGTGCGGTTTCGGAGACGATGGAGTCGAACGGCTCCACCTCCATGGCATCGACCTGTGCCTCCTGCATGTCTTTGATGGCGGCAGGCGTCCCGATCAGGGAAATGGTGGCAGGGATCTCCTGCGGTCTGGTGACGGGAGAGACGGATGAGGACTACATTGTCCTGACTGACATCCAGGGGCTCGAGGATTTCTTCGGAGACATGGATTTCAAGGTAACCGGTACGCACAGCGGCATTACAGCAATCCAGATGGATATCAAGATCCACGGTCTGACCCGTCCGATCGTCGAGGAGGCAATTCGCCGTGCGCATGAGGCGAGAAACTTCATTATGGACGGAGTCATGCGTGCCGCGATCGCGGAGCCGCGGAAGGAGCTCTCCGAGTACGCGCCGAAGATCATCACGATCCAGATCAACCCGGAGAAGATCGGCGATGTTATCGGCAAGCAGGGCAAGGTCATCAACGGAATCGTCGAAGAGACCGGTGCAAAGATTGATATCGACGATACGGGTATGGTTTCTATCTCCGGCATCGATATGAACGCGCTGCAGAGGGCGAAGGAGATCGTAGAGTCCATCGTGATGGAGATTGAGCCGGGACAGATCCTGAGGGGTACGGTCGTCCGCATTATGAACTTCGGCGCATTCGTGCAGCTCAGCCCGAACAAGGACGGCATGGTACACATCTCGAAGCTTGCCGACGGACGCGTCAATGAGGTCGAGGATGTGGTGCATATCGGCGATCAGGTTACGGTCAAGGTGCAGGAGATCGACAAGATGGGCAGGATCAATCTGACGATGCGGCCGCAGGATCTCGCATAAATCTGCGGGAGGGGAAGAGGAGGGCTCCAGCGCGCTGCGCCGGAGTCCTTTTCCTGCCTCCGGAGGAGCATTCCGTACGGACAGAGATTTGACTGCCGAAAACCTGCCGACACTGCGAGGGTTCCGAAGAAGCGGAGCTGCGCATATACTATGGGATACCGAAGACTTCGGCATACGGATTTTTCTGGAAATGGAGAAAAGAGGAGAGAGGATGAAGATCAGAACACGTTACGCGCCCTCCCCGACAGGGCGGATGCATGTCGGGAACCTGAGAACGGCGCTGTATGCTTATCTGATTGCGAAGCATGAGGGCGGGGACTTCCTGCTTCGCATCGAGGATACCGATCAGGGAAGGCTCGTGGAGGGTGCCGTAGAGCTTATCAATGAGACGCTCGCGGACACGGGACTGGTTCCGGACGAGAGCCCGGAGAAGCCGGGGAGCTGCGGACCCTATGTACAGTCCGCGCGGGTACAGGCGGGGATCTACCGCAAATATGCGGAGGAGCTCGTCCGGAGAGGACAGGCATATTACTGCTTCTGCACGAAGGAACGCCTTGACAGCCTGAAGACGACGGTGAACGGTGAAGAGATCCTGCATTATGATAAACATTGTCTCGCACTTTCTCCGGAAGAGATTCGGGAGAAGCTCGATGCGGGCGTGCCCTATGTTATCCGGCAGAACAATCCGGCTGAGGGGACGACGAGCTTTCAGGATGAGCTTTACGGCGAGGTAACGGTAGAGAATTCCGAGCTGGACGACATGGTGCTGATGAAGTCGGACGGCTTCCCGACCTATAACTTCGCCAATGTGGTGGACGATCATCTGATGGGGATCACTCATGTCGTTCGCGGCAATGAGTACCTCTCCTCCAGCCCGAAATACAACCGCCTCTATACGGCGTTCGGCTGGGAGATCCCGAAGTACATTCACTGTCCGCTGATTACAGACGAGAACCACAGGAAGCTCAGCAAGCGTTCCGGACATTCCTCCTTCGAGGATCTGCTCGAGCAGGGCTTCGTGGCGGAGGCCGTCGTGAACTTCGTGGCGCTGCTTGGCTGGAGTCCGGAGGGGAATACGGAGATCATGAGTCTCCCGGAGCTGATCGAGAGCTTCGATTACCACAGGATCTCGAAGTCCCCGGCGGTTTTCGACATGGGGAAGCTGCGCTGGATGAACGGGGAGTATATCAAGACGATGGATTTTGATGCTTTCTATGCGCGGGCTCTCCCGTATATCCGGGAGAGTCTTCACAGAGAGCTGGATTTCCGCCATATCGCGGAGCTGCTAAAAACCCGGATCGAGGTTTTCCCCGATATCCCGGCGCAGATCGATTTCCTCGAGGCGGTTCCTGATTATAATGCAGCGCTCTTTGTGAACAAGAAGTCGAAGACGGATCCCGCCAATTCCCTGCAGCTTCTCATGGAGGTACTGCCGCTGCTCCGTGCACAGGAGGATTTCTCCAATGACGCGCTCTTCGAGCTGCTCTCTGCCTTCGGAAAGGAGAAGGGCTACAAGACGGGCTTCATGATGTGGCCGATCCGCATCGCGCTGTCCGGGAAGCAGATGACGCCGGCGGGCGCCACGGAGATCATGGAACTGCTCGGCAGGGAGGAGTCTTTAAGGAGAATCGAAGCGGGAATCGAAAAGTTAAAAGTGAAGCAGGCTTGATTTTGGCTGTAAATGCGCTATGATATGAAATATAAGGAATGGAAAATATTCTGCTTCATTATGAAAAAGAGTGCATTATGAGTAAACAGTCATGGGAAGCAGGCTGAGGATACGGATAAGATCAAGGCAGGCGGGAAGTCCGGAAGGGATCTCCCGCCTGCGCTTTACCTAGCAGTTGCTTCTGTTTGATTTAATTGCGAATGTCTTATCTGAATTGTTACGAACCCGAATCGATAGAAAGTATTTGCAAAGTCAAAAAAAAAATGTATAATTACTAAGTTAATGGATAAGGGGGGAGTCTGCGCTTTTCAGCCCTGGCGTTTCCCTGCGGATAAGAGGAGTTTATAGATGGAAAATATGTTGAAACCAGAGTTAGAGGTTGTGGAGCTTTCGGACGATCAGAAGTACGGACGATTTGAATGCGGCCCTCTCGCCAGCGGAGAGGCGGTCGTTCTGGGCAATTCCCTTCGCCGGATTCTCCTTTCCTCTATGCCGGGCGCGGCGGTCAGCGAGGTCAAGGTCGACAGCGTATATCATGAGTTCTCCTCGGTTTCCGGGGTGAAGGAGGATGTCTCCGAGATTATTATGAATCTGAAGAAGCTCGCGATCCGCGACGATTCCATAAGCGACGAGCCGATCACTGCGTATATTGACTTTGCGGGAGAGGGCGTCGTGACCGCGGCGGATATCAAGGTCAGCTCCGAGGTAGAGATTATCAATAAAGAGCAGGAGATCGCGACACTGTCCGGCAAGGATGCGAAGATCTACATGGAGCTGAAGATCACGAAGGGAAGAGGCTATGACGGTGCCAATACCAGAGATCACAGCGAGCTTCCGATCGGCGTGATCGCCGTGGATGCGATCTATGCGCCGGTCAAGAGGGTGAATACTGCCATTGAGGAGCTTGGCCCGGGCAGGGAGAAGCTCGTGCTAGATGTCTATTCCAACGGGACGATGGCTCCGGAGGAGGCGGTTTCTCTGGCGGCGCGTATCATGCAGACGCACCTCCAGCTTTTTATGAGCATGGATGAGGCTTCGCGGGAGAATGCGGTGCAGAGCAGCGGCGGCTCTGAGGACAGCTATGATGAAATGAATAAGAGCATCGATGAGCTGGAGCTCAGCGTCCGCTCCTACAATTGTCTGAAGCGCGCCAATATCAATACTGTAGAGGATCTCTGTGACAAGACCATGGATGACCTGATGAAGGTTCGCAATATGGGGCGGAAATCACTGGATGAGATTCTGGGCAAGCTGGAAAGCATGGGGCTTTCCCTCGCAACGAAGACGGAATAAGGGCAGGATAGCTGAAAAATGTATTGACATTGTCTGTATGATTTGATATGATACTACGGTCGTCGTAAGCGGCCGCAGAAATGCGCCCTTAGCTCAGCTGGTAGAGCAGTAGACTCTTAATCTATTTGTCCAGGGTTCGAGTCCCTGAGGGCGCACGAAAAGCTCCGGATTTCCGGAGCTTTTTGTGTGCAGTTTATGTGAGTGGATATTTGGCGCTTCTTCTCCGCATCCTGCGGTTCATGGCTTGAAAGAAAGCGAAAGTTAGTATAAACTAATTAAGAACTGTTAAAAATCTGTTAGGATGTGGAGAAAAATGGAGAAATTGACGCCTGTGAAGGCAAGGCTGCTGATGAGCCTGATAGAAATTGATGAACACTGCCGGAGCATAAGCTATATGGCAGCACAGCACAATGTGGCGAAGTCCACGATCAGCAGAGCCGCGGATTGGTGCGAGGAGCAGGGGCTGCTGCGCAAGGATCGTGAAAAGCGGATGTATCTTACAGAGCATGGAAGGCAGATAGCGACGCGGCTCGCGCGGGGAAAGAAAATCGCAGACGAATGGTGCAGGCTATATGCCGTTTCCGCACAGAATGCGGAGGAGGACGCGGAGGCGCTTTATCTGGGCTGCTCGGAGGAGCTGCTGGAAAAGCTGTCCGCACAGACCTTGCTTTACAGCGCCAGTCGGCAGATGCACAAAACGCCCTTTCCCAGCAGCTATCAGCTCTGCAGGGCGCTGCCGGACGGAGAATATCAGCTGGACTTTGTATTTTATAAATATGGGGAGCAGCCCGGCTTCCATGTTTCCATGGCAAATGAGGGCTTCGTGCATCCCCTCCGGCTGAAGGTTCACGGGAGCGACGGAACCGTAGTGCTGAGCGCGCTGTCCATCCAGTGCAGGAGCCGGGAGACGGGAAGCTATATGGCAGGAGAGGCAAGGAGCCTTCGCTATGTGAAGGAGGAGCTTTCCTATGACGCTGTCAGGACGGGAAATGAGTTTTTCATTCCCTTTGAAATATTTCATATAATCAGCATTTCAGATTGTAGCTGCCATGCTGTAGCGGAGCTCTGCATCAGGAGTACTGTGGCGGAAATGCACATGCCGGAGAGCAGAGTGTCTCTTCTGCTGATCCTGTAAGGCTCTGCCGGATTTTCAGTGTCATCGGCACTGTGTGCTGCCCTGCCGCACCGCCGGAGTGAAGCGCAGCGCGGCATTTGCAATACGAATATTACGAAGTATGTGCATCGCTGTTGCGGGTGTGCAAAACAGGAAAAGACTGCATGTGAAATATAAAACATGCTTTATTCAGCCATAAATTGTAAAATTTGGATAAAAATAGAGAAAAGCCTATGACAATGGTTGCGGAAGCGCAACAACTGTCTGATTGACGCAGGGAGCGGGGAGCTCCTATAATTCTAACTGCTTAGTTAGTTTCTTCTAACCAAAAGAAAGCGAGAAGCTTATGGCAGACTCAAACAGAAAAACACCAGACGGTTTCCATAAGAAGCCATCCTTGCAGAATGGGATCATCCTGCTGCTCCTTCTGGCACTGCTGGCTACCGGCGCCTACAGTATGTCCGGAAGCAGGAGGAGCTGGTCAGCGGAAGCGGAAACAACGGCTCCGCAGTTTGAAGAGGAGCAGACGAAGGTATCCTCCGAGGGTGACGCGGACAGGGGGATCCGGATTCCGGGCTACTCTGTCATTATGGTTCCGGCAGGAACAAAGAATGTGTCGGTGGATCTGTATAATCCGGAGGAGAATGAGGTGTACTTCAAGGTGAAGCTCACACTCAGCGATACCGGGGAGGAAATCTATGCATCCAAGCTGCTGAAGCCTGGACAGCATCTCTATGAGATCGAGCTGAACAGGGCGCTGGAGGCAGGAGATTACAGACTGCTGCTGGAGTACGAAACGCTTTCCATGGATGGGAGCTACAGCGGTAAAAACGGTGCGAAACTGAACTGTATATTGAGAGCGGCATAGGAGGTTGAAATGAAGCTGAAGAAGATCTTGGCAACGGTAGTGGCAGCGGCGCTGCTGGCAGGAAATATGACGATCCCGTCCTTCGCGGAGCAGGTGGGCCGCGTGGACGGAGCGTATACGGCGAAGCTCACCATGCTTCAAAAGGGGAAGACAAGTCCCAGTATGTGCGACCCTTTGTTTGTGGAGAAGGCGGATGTGACCATATCCGGAAATGACGCGGTGATCCGCAGCTATGTGGCATTTCCGGTTCCGGGATTTCCGACAGACGGGGCGGACGGGACGGTAAAGGACGTGAAGCTGAGCTATCAGGGGCAGAGCTATGAGGCGGAGCTGGATCTGGAGACGAAACCCCTGAAGCCCATGAAGAAAACCGTGTCGATGTTTGGGACGACAGAGGGGGAGGAGATTTCGACGGAGATCGTGAGCTTTACCGTTCCGAAGGCGGCGCTGGAGGAAACAGTGCTTCCGGTATCGGCCTACGTCGGTGTAGTGATGCATTCCAACGTGAGCTTTGATATGAAGCTGGAGGATCTGACGCTGGTCAAGGCTGCAGAGGGAAGCGGCGGAGAGAGCGGACAGACGGAGGATAAAAACAACAGAAGCCTCACGGTGAGGGCAACAGTGGCGGCGACACCGTCTGCCTATACCGTCACCATTCCGGAAGCGATCTCCATGGGAGAGCTGGATCTGAAGCAGGACAATGAGAAGAACTACGATGTGAAGGTCGATATCGAGGCGGGAAATGATGACGGCTATGTGAAGATCAGCGCGGCGGAGAAGGGCGACCTGAAGGCAGGCGGCAGCAGCATCGCCTTTACCAATAGCTTCGGAACCAGAGAATTCCGGCAGTCCGGGACGGAATCTGCGACCCTTTCCGTTTTGGCGAAGGAGCTGAAGAATAAGAAGCCGGGAGACTATACCGGAACCACCGTATTCCATATCGAGTATCTCACGAAATAAACTTCAAGTGATAAAGCACATCACACGGTATCTGTCTTTCGTGCCGCCCCGTCTCAGAATCGGGGCGGTGAAGCCTGCTTCAGATCCGCGGACAGGCTTCGGCGGGAGCATGGGAGAGAGAAAATGAAAAGAGGATTTCGCACGATTGCCATACTGACCGCAGCCATGCAGATCTGTTTCTCCGCGGTGCCGGCGATTGCGCTGGCGGAAGAAGCTGTATCGCAGAATGACTGTGCCGCTGTACAGGAAAATAAGGACGTGGAGGGAGAGCAGCCTGCAGAGGATGGGAAAACCGGAGAGAGGGAGCAGCCTGCGAAGGATGAGGGGGCCGGCAACGGCGGGCTCCCGGAAGGAAATGAAGCCGCAAAGGACGGCGAGGAGAAAAATGCTGTAGCGAGCAGCTCTGTTTTGCGGGAGAGCATGGATGCCGCCGGGAGGATGCCGGAGGAGGAAGCGGTGCAGGAGCCCATGGATATCTCTGCGACGATTCCGACGGGAAACGAAGCGGACTTTACGGTGATCATTCCCTCGGAAATTGTCGCCGGTACACTGCGCACGGATCTGGATACGGAGCTTCGCTATTCCATATCGGCAGAAATGACGGATGGAGAGGAGGGCTATCTGCGAATCAGCTCCGCGCGGGAGGGCGTGCTGTATCATGAAGAGGACAGCGCCTGCGGCATTCCCTTCGAGAATCGTTTTGGGACGAAAAAGCTGAGAAGTACTGAGCTGGATTCCAGAGTTGTGATAGATTCCAGCCTGCTGATCCGGAGAGAGGATGTACGGAAAGCCAAGGCAGGCGAGTACATGGGAACGATCCTGTTTGAAATAGAATATGTCCCGAAGGAGGGAGGAAAAACAGGGGAGGACCCCGGCACGGGGAAACCCGACAAAAAGGATCCGCAGAAGCCGGAAAAGAAGCCGGGGCAAAAGGGAGAGAAGCTGGAGGAGACCGGGAAATATTATGCCAGAATGTCCCTGAGAAGGAATGATGATTTCGAGGAGAAGAGCATGTGCGAGCCGCTTTTCTTCGAAAAAGCGGATCTGGATGTGGGGGAGGAGAATACGAAGCTTACGATGTATATCATCGATCCGGTTCCCAGCTATCCGGAATACGGGACGCCGCTCAAGAACGTTCGTTTTCTTTATAATGGAAAGAGCTACAAGGCAAAGGTAGGAGGCGGAAGGAAGCTTATTAAGCATTTCTCACAGGCGGACGGCTTCATTGATGCGGAGGGGGATTATGAGACCAGCGTCGTGACGGTAACGCTCCCCAATGCGGCGATCCGGGATTCTGTCAACGGAGACCTGCAGTGCGAGGCATATGTCAATGCGGTGATGAAGTCTACGCAGAAATTTCGTGTGGTGCTGGATGACATTGAAAAGGGAAAGTCGGAGACGAAAAAAACCAGCTCTATTGTGCTGGAAGATAAGGCGTATATTTCTGATCTTACCCTTGCGGAGGGGAAAAACAAAAAAAAGAAAAGCGCGCTTCATGCGCTGTTCTCTCATAAGGCGGATATTCTGCCGGATGGAGACAGCGTCTCGCTGACACTGTACTTCATCGATCCGGTGCCTGCCTTTTCCGAGGAGGGCACCGCCTTTTCCGAAGCATACTTCCTCTACGAGGGACAGGAATACGAGGCTTCTATCGATACCTCCGATTCGTCGCTGATCCGGAAATATCAGAAAACGGAGGGAAATATCCCGGAGACAGGAGACTATAAAAGCGGGAAAATGCAGGCGGAGCTGCCCGGCGAGGCAGTGAATGCGTCAAGATCCGGGAAGCTGCGTCTGCGAATGCAGGTGAAGGCGGGACAGGACAGGGAAATGACGGTCTCCGTATTTCTGGAGAACCTGAAGGGCGGAAGCACGAAAAATTCCGCGAGAGTAGCAGGCATCGACCGTGCGAATGCCTCGGAGGGCGGAGGCAGCGCGATTCCGGCAGCTGCGAGCGCGGGTGTTGTGCGTCCGGAAGTCCGGCGTTTTTCAGCCGGTAAGCCTGTGATGAAGCAGGCGGCGCAAGCTCTGTCTGCCGCGAATGCCTCGGAGAGCGGAGCCACCGCAGGGCCGGAGAAGCTTCGTGCATACAGAAGTCCTGCGGAGGAGCGGAAGGAAGCGGGGAACGCTTCCGGGAGGGAGGGGCTACACCTCCCCGAATTGCAGAGAGAAAGGGCGCTGCTGAAAAGGCTGATCAGCATAAGCCTCCTCTTCATCAGCTCCGGCGTGGGTTATGGTCTGAAAAGGAAATTTCTGTGATGGAAAGGAAGAAGATACGGCGGTGGAAATTTTTGCGGAGGCGCAGCAGGCACAGCGGAGATTCTGCAGAAGCCGGAAGCAGAGGAAGGATGAAATGAGGGAACTGCTGAGGGAAGCGCTGCGGAGAAAAAACAGGGGAATCATCGTTTTACTGCTGCTCTGCATTTTCGGTGCAGCCTTCGGGCTTCCTTCCTTTGCCGCAGACTTTACGATGAACATACACGGGAGCTACCGGCATCCTCTCACCGGTGTGATCGAGGATGCCGGCGGAGAGGCAAGCGAGGCGCTGGGCCAGTCCATGGTGCAGAGGATCATGGGAGATAAGGCGTACTATGAGGAGGTGGGGGAGGAACGCTTTTTAAGCGTCGCGTTTGGTATGAGCGACAGCATCAGCAGCTTCCGCTTCGATGTGGATACGGGAAATGGCTTCGCGGAGACGAGCAGCGAGCGATTCTTTGATGGCGACAATGTGGCAGACTATCGGATCCGGACAGTTTCCAAGGAGACTGTGCTCCGAGCGCGGCTCTTTGTGGAGCCCATGGGCAGAAATGTGGTATTTTATATCTATGGAACCGATTTTGTCCCGGGAAATGCCACCTCCTTTCCCTCTCTGATCAGTCACGCGGAGGAGACCGCCGCAGGCGGGGCGGAAGCCGTTCCTCTGCCCGCAGCAGAGAACGTCTCGGAGGCGGCTATGCCGGAAGACGGCTATGCGGAGGCTTCCGCCGCGGAGAACGGTGAAAATCCCGAAGCGATGCCCTCCCTTCCGCTGACTGCGGATGAGCTGCTCGAAACGGCGGAAGGAATCGTCGCAGGGCCTGAGACAACGAGGGCTTACGGCGCGTCTTCTGCGGAGCAGCAGGAGGGCGGCGCGGCAGGAGAAGCCCGTCTCTCTCTGGAGGAGGATTTTGCGGGAACCATTTTTTTATTTGTTCTGGCGGCGAATCTTCTCTCCGGTATCCTTCTGATCGCATTTTATTTCTCACTTCGTTTCCTCTATGACAGCAGAAAGGAGAGGAGAGGAAGGATGGCGGAAGGCCTGAAAAGAAGCTCCATTCTGGATCTGGACGTAGAGGCTCTGGATGCGGAGGATCCGGAGCTTCTGGAAGCCTTTACAGACGACTATGACTTCAAGGCGGATCCGGAACAAGCAGAGGATGCGGATTCGGAGGCGGCATCTAAGGAGGATTTCTGGCCGGAGGACGAGATAGAGCTGCTTTCGAATGAGGAGGCGCCTCTGCCGGAAGCGAGGACGGAGCATTCTGCAGAGACAGGGAAGCAGAGAGGGAAAAAGGAGCGGAGAGCATGCGGAGCAGGGTGAGAGAACGGAAGGGAGAGAGGGCGGCGCGGCGCTTCTGTGCAGGGGCTGCCGCTCTTTTTCTGGGGTTTCTGCTCCTTTCCTGCGGGGCACGGCGCTCCGCGGCGCCGGCTCCCGGAGACGGCACGGCTGCTTCTGCGGGAGTGGACGGGGGAGAACCGAGGCTGGCAGCCACCAGCATGTCGATCGTGGAGATCTGCGATAAGCTGGATCTGCCTCTCGTCGGGGTGCCGGAGAGCAATCAGTTCACACTGCCGGAGCGGTATCAGGGACTTAGGAGAGTGGGAGCGCCTATGTCTCCGGATCCGGAGATTCTCGCGGATCTCGCGCCGGACTATGTGCTGAGTCCACTGACGCTCCGGCAGGATTTGCAGGAGAAGTATGAAAAAATAGGCGTAAAATACCTCTTCCTAAATCTGAAAAGCGTCCCCTCCATGTATAAATCGGTAGAGGAGATGGGGACGCTTTTTCACAGAGAGCAGGAGGCGGAGCAGCTTCTCACGGAGTTCCGTCAGTTTTATCAGAGATTCCGGCAGAGTCATATCGGGAAGGAGGGGCCCAGCGTTTTGATTCTGATGGGGCTTCCCGGCGCCTATGTGATCGCCACGGAGAATTCCTACTGCGGCAGTCTGGTGGAGCTTGCAGGAGGGAGAAACGTCTACAGTGGCACGGACAAGGACTTTCTGAATGGGAATACCGAGGATATGCTGAAGCGGGACCCCGACGTGATTCTCAGGACGGCGCACGCCATGCCGGAGGAGGTGATGCAGATGTTTGATCAGGAATTCCGGGAAAACGATATCTGGCGGCATTTCCGCGCGGTGAAGGAAAACCGGGTGTATGATCTGCCGAGCGAATGCTTCGGCATGAGTGCGAAATTCAATTATCAGGAGGCGGAAGCGTATCTTGATACGATATTTTACGGCGGAGAATGAGGGAGATCGGGCGCAGAGGATGAGAAACGTATCATATGAAAAATGAGAATCATAGGAAGCATATGAGGATAATACTGGCGTTCCTCGCGGTGTCGGCGGGACTGTTTTTCATGCTGCTCCTCTCTATTCGGACAGGGAGCATTTCCATCGATGTGGGAACGCTGCTGCGGGGGCTGTTTTCGACGAAGAACGAGCAGTTTAATATGATCTGGGATCTGCGCTTCCCGCGGATTCTGGTGGCGCTTCTGGCAGGCGCAGCGATGGCGGTATCCGGCGTACTGTTTCAGGCGGTGCTGAAAAATCCGCTGGCGGATCCGGGTCTGATCGGGATTTCCAGCGCGGCGGCGTTCACGGCATCGGCAGTGCTCCACTTCTTTCCGATGCTGTTTTCCTACATTCCGCTGTTTTGCCTGCTCGCCGGGGAGCTATGCTTCTTTCTGGTGTACAGCCTTTCCTGGAAGCATGGACTTTCCCCGCTCCGAATCCTTCTGGTGGGGATTGCGGTGCAGGCTGTGTTCACGGCGCTTTCCCAGTGCCTGAATACCATGACGGGAGCGGCGCAGAGCGGCGCGGCAGCCATTATAAGCGGGAACATCAGCATGAAGACATGGACGGATGTAAATTGTCTCCTCTGCTACCTGCTTCCGGGACTGCTGCTCGCGCTGCTCGCCTCTCCTTACTGCGATCTGCTGGCGTTTCAGGACAAAACCGTGCGCAGCCTCGGCATCGAGGTGAATCTGCTGCGCTTCCTGATCAGTCTGATTGCGGTACTGCTGGCGGCGAGCGTCAGCGCGGTTGTCGGAGTCATCGGTTTTCTGGGGCTGCTGGTGCCGCATATCGGGAGACTGTTCGTGGGAAACGGGCACAGAGTCCTGATCCCCTTCACGATACTGCTGGGCGCATTCCTCTTCCTCTTCGCCGATACTGCCGGACGGATGATCGCCTATCCCTATGAGGTCAGTCCGGCGGTAATAATGTCTCTGGCGGGAGGACCGGTCTTCATTCTATTGTTGAGAAGAAGCGAGGCGCTGCGTGGAAAGTAGGAGAGAAAAGAGAAAAGTCGAGGAAAGGGGCGATGCCTTCGTGGCAGAGCATCTGTCCTTTGCATATGACAGTTCCGCTACGGTGCTTCGGGATCTTTGCTTCCGGATCAAGAGGGGAAAGATTACGACGCTGATGGGGGCGAACGGCTGCGGCAAGTCCACGCTTTTTCATCTGCTGACGAAAAATCTGAAGCCGGTTCTGGGGAATATTTACTGTAAGGGCAGGAACCTCGAGGAGATCCCGCTTCGGGACTTCGCGAGGAATGTAGCAATTGTGCATCAGCACAATGCCGCCCCGCCGGATATGACCGTGCACCAGCTGGTAAGATACGGGAGGACACCGTACCGGGATATGCTGCGGGGGCATGCGGGGAGAGAAGAGGAGGAGAGGCGGGTGGCGAACGCCATGAAAATCACGGGCGTATATCCGCTCAGAGATCGCCCTGTAGAGAGGCTGTCCGGCGGGCAGAAGCAGCGGGCATTTCTCTCGATGGCGCTGGCACAGGATACGGACATCCTGCTGCTGGACGAGCCTACGACCTATCTGGATATCCGCTATCAGCTGGAAATCCTCCGCCTGATCCGGCGCATCAACAGAGCCTTCGGGATCACCATTGTCATGGTGCTGCATGATATCAATCAGGCGATGCGCTACAGTGATGAAATCATCGCCATGTCTCCCCGCGGAACGCTGCTCGCCGGAGGCGCCGCGGACAGTGTCATGGACGAGACGCTGATTCAGCGGATCTACGGGGTCAAACTGAAGCTGTGCAGGACGGAGGAGGGAGCCTTCGTCCTGACAGTATAGACGGAGGAAACGATGATTAAGCTAAGGCTGATCCGCATGGCGCCGGGCTCCATGAAGCATGTAGGGAAGAAAGTTCTTTTTCAGTGGATATCCCTTGCGGCGGGCATTCTCTTCCTGTGGAATCTCACTTCCTTTCTGTGTATGCTGCGGGAGCAAAGGGCGGGGAAGAGGGAGCTTGTGTTATTTCTCCTGCTTTCGCTGGGAGCAGGCTGCCTGCGGCACTGCTGTGCGGAAGGGGCTGCCCGGGAGGGCTTCCTTGCTTCTCGGGAAATCAAGAATCTGCTCCGTGACCGTATTTACAGGAAGCTTCTCGAGATCGGCGAACGCGCCGGCGGGGAGACGAGCTCTGCAGAGCTTTTGCAGAATGCCATAGACGGCGTAGAGCAGCTGGAGAGCTATTTTTCCGCCTACCTGCCGCAGCTGTTCTACGCCATGCTGTCCGCATTGACCCTGTTTTTCGTGGTTTTCAGGATACAGCCGAGGGTGGCGCTGCTCCTCCTGCTCTGTGTCCCGTTGATTCCGCTCTCTATCATCGCGGTTCAGAAGCTTGCCGGACGAATCGTAAAGGGATACTGGGGGCAGTATCTGCGGCTCTCCGACCGATTCCTGGAGAATCTGCAGGGCTTCACGACGCTGAAGATCTATCAGGCGGATGAGGAACGGCACAGACAGATGAATCTGGAGGCGGAGCGCTTCCGGAAAGCGACGATGAGAATGCTGATGATGCAGCTGAATTCCATTGCGGTCATGGATCTGATCGCCTATGGCGGCGCAGGCATCGGGACAATTCTGGCGGTGCGGAGCTATGCCGCCGGAGAGATTGGCTTCTCCGGCGCGGCGATGATCCTGCTGCTCAGCGCAGAGTTTTTTCTCCCGCTTCGGATGCTGGGCAGCTATTTCCATGTCGCGATGAACGGGATCGCCGCCAGCGAGCGGATTTTCCGGCTGCTGGAGGAGGCGGTGCCTGCGGATTCCGGGCTTCGATGTGAAAGCTTTGATATATCGGCGCGGGGGCTCAGCTTTTCTTATCCGGACGGGAAGGAAGCGGTTCGTGATCTGACATTGGAAATCCCTAAGGGGAGCTTCGCCGCGCTGGTGGGCAGGAGCGGCTGTGGAAAATCCACAGCGGCGGCGCTCCTCGCGGGACATGAGCCGGGGTATCAGGGGACACTCTGCCTCGGCAGGACAGAGCTCCGGACGCTGGATCGGCGTTTCGTCAGAGAGAAAATCACGCTTCTCGGCATGCAAAATTATATCTTCAAGGGAACGATTGGGGAAAATCTGAAAATAGGGAAGCAGGATGCCTCTTCGGAGGAGATGAAGCGGGTATTGAAGCGGGTGCGGCTCCCGGAGTTTGCGGAGCGGCTGGACTGGGTGCTCGCAGAGGGCGGCTCGAACCTCTCCGGAGGGCAGAGACAGCGGATAGCGCTGGCAAGAGCTCTGCTCCATGAATCGGAGATCTATATTTTTGACGAGGCGACCAGCAACGTCGACGTGGAGAGCGAGGAGGCGGTGCTGTCTGTGCTTCACGAGCTTGCGGGAGAAAAAACCGTCCTGCTCATTTCTCACCGTCTCGCCAATGTGGCAGAGGCGGATCGAATCTTCGTCATGGAGGAGGGGCGGCTCATGGAGGAGGGAACACACGAGGCGCTGCTTCGGGCAGGCGGGATATATGCCGGGCTCTGGGAAAAGCAGGCGGAGCTGGAAAGCTACAGGAGGAGCGGACAATGAAGAGGTATTCTGCGGTGCATGTGATGTGCAGGCTGATCGTTTTGGTGAAGCCTCTGCTTCTCTTCATGCTTCTGGCGGTTTTTATGGGAGTGCTGGGACAGCTGGCGGCGCTGCTGATCCCGGTGCTGGGAACCTGTGCGCTGCTTACGCAGCTTCAGCTCATGCGGGCGGAGCTGCGATGGGTTTACGCCGGAATCCTCTTCTGCGCGGTGAGCCGTGGGATTTTCCGTTATGTCGAGCAGGAGACGAATCATTATATCGCGTTTCGGATTCTGGCGATCCTCAGAGATCGGATCTTTCTTGCGCTTCGGAGGCTGGGACCTGCCAGACTGGAGGGGAGGGATAGGGGGGATATCCTGACACTGATTACGAGAGATATTGAGCTTCTGGAGGTCTTCTATGCGCACACCATCTCGCCGGTCTGCATTGCGATAATTCTCAGCCTTGCGCTGACGCTCTTTCAGGCGCAGATCGCGCCGGGCTTCGGTATGCTCGCGGCGCTTGCCTATCTTTCGGTGGGCGTCCTCCTGCCGAGGCTGCTCTCCGCCCGGGCAGAGAGAGAGGGGGATGGCTTCAATGAAAAATTCGCGGAAATCAATTCCTTCTTTCTGGAATCTCTCCGGGGCATCCGGCAGAGTATCCAGTACGGGGACGGGGAACGGCGGCTCAGGCGTTTCCGGGAGCTGCGGTGCTCCATGGGGAAAAATGAGGAGAAGCTGGCGGTACAGGAGGGACGCGGGAGTGCAGTGAACGGAAGCCTGATTTACGGCTTTACGCTGCTGCAGCTCCTGTATGGACTGCATCTTCTGAAGGCGGGAAGGATCGGCTTCGCGGGACTGCTGCTCGGCTTTGTGACGCTGTTTTCCTCCTTTGGTGCGGTGACGGCGGTTTCCCGGCTCGGAACAGGGCTTAGCAGAACTATCGCCTCGGGAAGACGGGTGCTGAAGCTTCTTGAGGAGGAACCGGTGGTCAGGGAGCAGACGGCAGGGGGGTATCCGGATTTTACGGGCGCAGAGCTCAGGGATCTCTGCTTTTCCTATGGAGACGCCCCTGTGCTTCGGCAGGTGGATCTCGACATAAAGCAGGGGGAGATTCTGGGAATCGTTGGAAAATCCGGCTGCGGAAAATCCACGCTGCTGAAGCTCCTGATGCGCTTCTGGGACAGGGACAGCGGAAGGCTGGAGATCTCGGAGACAGATATCAGGGAGATCAATACAGCTTGGCTTCGCGGGATGGAGTCGTATCTTACGCAGGAGACAATGCTGTTTCACGACAGCATTGAAAACAACATTCGCATCGCCAGACCGGAAGCGAGCCGCGAGGAGGTAGAGGCAGCGGCGGAAAAGGCATCGATCCATGCGTTTATCCTCGGATTGCCGGAGGGCTATGCCACCAATGTCGGCGAGCTGGGAAGTCGGCTCTCGGAGGGAGAAAAGCAGCGAATCGGTCTGGCGAGAGCATTTCTGCATGCGTCGCCGCTGCTGCTGCTGGATGAGCCCACCAGCAATATCGACAGTCTGAACGAGGCGGTGATCCTCCGCGCTGTCCGAGAGGAAAGGGAAAGAACGGTGGTTCTGGTGTCGCACAGACCATCTACGATCCGGATTGCCGATGCGATTTGTGAGATGGAGGACGGAAGGCTGGAACGAAGGGAGAGTCCGAGTCCGGAGCCTCCGGACAGCTCACCTGCCGCAACACATAATGTTTTTCGGGAAGAGGGGGACAGACTATTATAATCTGCCGGGAAGCGGTCGATAGAATAATATGGCAGCAGGAGTCTATGTGACTTGCGGGCTCCGAGGAACAGACCGCAGTTTTAAAGAATAGGAAGGGCAGGATATATGGCGCTGAAAATGCAGGATTTGGTGGAGAAAGGGCAGATCGAGGAGCTGGTGCGCGGCTGGGAGCTCGTGACCGGCTTTCAGGCAGTGGTGCTGGGTACGGATGAGAGAGTGGTATATGCCGCGGAGAATGTCAATGCGCAGGCTTTTCTGGAGAATGCCGTGGGCAATAGCTTCGATATCCTTGTAGGTGGGCAGAAGCTCGGCACAGCTGCGGTCGGGAGAAGAGAGCACGGCTGGGAGAGCGAGCTTTTACAGGCGGCGAGGAATGCCGGCGCGGAGGAATACGGCTTCGGAGAGGCGCTGCGGCAGTCGGAGCTTTGCTCTGAGGAGCGCTTTGCGAGGGCGAAGACCTTTCTGTCCGACGCACTGAACGGACTCCTGCAGGGGATCTATACCGCGAAAAACTACCAGAGCGTGGTAGAACGGCTGTCCTCCGGAATCGCGGAGACGCAGGCGCTGGTGAAGGAGATCCGCAAGAGCACCAACGACTTGAAGAGCATACAGAGCCGGCAGAAGATTCTGGCGCTGAATGCCAATATCGAGGCGGCGAGAGCCGGAGAGCATGGCAAGGGCTTCGGCGTGGTTGCGGACGAGGTAGGACGCCTCTCGGACAACAGCAACGCGGTGAATGAGAAGATCAGCTCTGTGGTGAAGCGGATCGCGGAGGTCGCCGGCGGGCTCAGCGTCGAGGGAGCACAGAAGTAATTCCCATGCCGAAAGCCTCGGCACCACCGGTAGTATAGATATGTAGGCGATAGGAAAAAAGCATTCCCATCCGGACGGGGGGGAATGCTTTTTTAACTCCTGTGATGTGGGCGTGCAGTCTCCTCCGATTTGAGCAGTGTTACGTTCGTGGCTCAGGGGCTGAGCGGACGGACAGACCAGAGCGGGCCGCCTGCGTCATAGTTCTTCTTGAGCTCATTCATCAGCTGCCCGAGGGACCATTCCTTCGAGGAATTCTCGAAGCTGTTGGGATCCGCGATCCGAACCGTTCCGTTCGGATTCCGTTTTGTGATGATGATGAAGTGACCTCCATTTGTGAGTGCGCCCCTTCCCATCAGAGCGACGAGGACATGTCCGCTCGAGAGGAGAGAGGAGACATTTTCCACGCTTCGATCCTGCACTGAATCGACCATCAGGTCGAAGGCGGAGAGCACGGCGGGAATATAATCGTGATAGGAGCCGCTGTGCGGGGCGTAGTAGCCGTAGTTTGCGGACCAGTCCGCCATCTCGACGGGAGTAATGACGCCCCTGACATTGCCGAAGGCATTGACGAGCATGGCGGCGGTCGTGGGGCCGCAGCCGTAGGAGGTCATCGGGTCTTTTCCGCCGTAGAGATAGCTCCCCCAGTGGCTGTCATGCTGATTGTAGTACATCATTGTACCGATTGAGGTATCCAGCAGGACATTGTAGTCGTTGTAGGAGAAGGAGGCATATTGGATCTCCGGGAGAGGAGGCAGCGTTTCGGCGGAAGCCTCGCTTCCCACTGTATTCCTCTCTTCTCTGCTGCCTTCGGGGAAGGAGGCATCGGGAGAGGTCTCCGTCGCGGGGGAAGTGACCGCTTCATCCTGCGGACTTGTCTCGTTCTCTGTAATTTCCGTCTCCGGGATGGCTTCGTCGCTTTCTGTCTCCGTGCTTACAGTGTCCTCCTTTGAGGCTGCCTCTGCCGCTTTTCCGCCGCCTTCGCTCCCGTCTGCCGGGATCGGTACTGTGTCGGGAAGAGACAGCACTGCCGGAGCCTCCGGGGAAGCGGCGGAGGTCTGTGCAGCCGCCGCGCGGCTTTCCAGCAGGTTCCGGTATTCAAAATGTCTGTATGCAAGAGCGGAGCTGCACAGCACGAGAGAGCTCAGTGCCGCGGCAGCGCCGAAAAGAAGCGCTTTATCACTCATGGTATCTTTCAAAATCCCCGTGCGGGGCTGATACGGGACTTCCCCTGTGACATACGGGAAGCTTGTCTGTTTCATCGTGCCGCACGATATGGCGCGACATGGTGCAGCAGGATATCCGGGATATCCCGGAGAGCTGCCTGCTGCTGCACCGCGCCGAGTTTGTAAGCCTCCATCGGCATTCCGTAGACCACGGAGGAGGCTTCATCCTGGCCGATCGTGTAGGCGCCGCTCTGCCGCATCCGGAGCAGTCCTGCCGCACCGTCGGCACCCATTCCGGTCAGCAGCACGCCGATGGCGCTTCGTCCTACAGAGGATGCAACGGAGTCGAAGAGCACGTTGACAGAGGGACAGTGACCGCTGACCTTTGCCTCCTTCCGGCAGCTGACGGAGTATTCCCCGCCGATATTCACGACCCGCATCTGGTAATCGCCCGGAGCGATCAGGATCAGCCCTCGATGCAGCCGGTCGCCGTTCTTCGCCTCTCTGACCTCCATCTGACAGAGTCGGTTCAGCCGTTCGGCATACATTTCCGTGAAGCCTGCGGGCATATGCTGGGTCACGACGATGCCCGGCATGTCGGCGGGCAGATTCTGCACTACGGCGAGGATTGCCTCGGTACCTCCCGTGGAAGCGCCGATAGCGATCAGCGGCTCGCCGTGCGGGGGAGAGGGGGAAATCCTGTATTCATGCATATCGCAGCTTCCTCCCTTCTTATTGATGGATGCGAAAAAAGCTTAACTGTTCTTACTCGATAGAATAACACAAATTATCGACTAAGAACAGTTATGAATGGGAAGGAGATTATTCGGCGATCGGCTTCTGGTAGACCGAGGGACGCAGACAGCGGTAGGAGCTGGCTGCCTTGTTGATCCCCTCGGAGTGACCGATCAGCAGATATGCGCCGGGATTGCTCGCCTGATAGAAACGCCGGATCAGCGCGTCCTTTGTCGGCTGATCGAAATAGATCATGACATTCCGGCAGAAGATCAGGTCGAAGGACAGCTTGAAGCGGATCGGCTCCATCAGGTTGAAGGGACGGAAGATCACATTTTTCTTCAGCTCCTCCGAGACGGTGTAGCTTCCGTCCGGCTTCCGTGAGAAGTAGCGTTTTTTCCAGTCCTCAGGGAGCCGCTGGAGGCTCTCGGCAGGATAGCTGGGGTTCATCGCCGCCATCAGGGCGCGCTGTGAGATATCCGTCGCGAGGATCCGGGTGTCCCAGCGCCCGCCGAGCTTCCGGAAATATTCCAGGAGATACATCGAAACCGTGTAGGGCTCTTCACCGGAGGAGCAGCCCGCGCTCCAGATCGAGAGGACATGATCCTTCCTGTGCCGCTGTACGAGCTCCGGGATCACCGTATCCTGAAAAAACTGAAAGTGCTGCTCCTCCCGCATGAAGTAGGTATAGTTCGTGGTGAGCTTATTCAGCATCGGCTCGATCAGCTCCCGCCGCTTGCCGGAAAGGATGTCCTCTACATAATGATGGAAGCTCTCATAGCCCTCTGCCTGAAGCGTTGAATGCAGGCGGCTCGCGATCAATTGCTTTTTTTTGTGCAGATCGATGCCGAAGCGTTCCTGCACATAGCGGTAAAGCCGCTCGAAATCCTCGTTCGTTAATTCCTGCATATCACTCCAATGGGGATTCGACGAGCGCCGCCGCGTCGAAGGACATAGCGACCTCGCCGCTGTCCAGCGTCAGCATTCCGTTGGTCAGCTTCTGGCGGTTCCGGAGCGGGATCGGCTGTACCTCGGAGAGGTCGATATCGATCACCTGTCGTACCTTGTCCACGACGATTCCGAGTGTGATCGAGTGGATGGAAACCACGATAATGCAGGTTTTGCTGGTGTAGTCCGCCGCCTCCTTTCCCATGAGGAGGCGGATGTCGATCACGGGGAGGATGGAGCCTCTCAGATTGATGATGCCCTTGACATAGCCGGGAACCATCGGGAGCGTCGTGATGGAATGCCCGTTGATGATCTCAATGACATAGTCGGTGCTCATATACATAACCAGCCCGCCGGACTCGAAGGTCAGACAGCGCTCGATCGAGCTGCTGTCCTCCTGCGGTCTGTCCTTGGCAAGTGTTTCTGTCTGCTCTATATAATTCTCTGCCATATTTTCCTCCGTAGTCCCCTCGTCAGATGGTTTCGATCGCCTGAGAGTAGAGTCCCAGAACATCGAGGATGATGCAAATGTTTCCGTCGCCCAGTATTGAGCAGCCGTTGATGCCGCAGTCCTTCAGATTGAAGGAATTGAAATATGGCGGGAGCGGCTTCACGACGACCTGCTGCTCGCCGATCAGATCATCCACGAAGAGGCAGTAGGAGCGATCCGCCGCCTCGACCCAGATCAGGACGCCGTCCTGCAGGTCGGTATACTTTCCCTCGATATGATAGAAGTCGTTCAGACGGACGATCGGATAGAAGGAATCCAGCCTCTCTATCATTTCGCTGCCATTTTCGTCCCGGATGATCTCCGCATTATCGACCTTGAAGGACTGGCGGATATTGGCGATCGGAATAGTGAAGATGGTGTCTCCGACGAGAACCTTCATACCGTCCATGATCGCGAGGGTCAGAGGGATCTTCATGGTGAAGGTGCTTCCTGCGCCCTGCTCACTGGAAATGCTGAGAGAGCCGCCGACCGCCTCGAGATTCTTCTTGACGACGTCCATCCCGACACCGCGTCCGGAGAACTCCGTCACCGCCTTATTGGTGGAGAAGCCGGGGAGCATGATGAGCTGGAGCGCCTCTTTCCGGCTGTATTCGGAACGGGGCTTCGTCAGAAGACCCTTATCCTCCGCCTTGTCCAGAAGCTTCTCCGGATCCATGCCGTAGCCGTCGTCGGAAATGGTGATCACGACCTCGCTGCTGGTATGCTCGGCGGAGAGGATCAGCTCGCCCTGCGGATCCTTGCCGGCTGCGACACGCTCCGCGCTGCTCTCCTCGATGCCGTGATCCATGCTGTTCCGCACGATATGCATGATCGGATCCTGAATGCTGTCCACGATGGTCTTGTCGACCTCGGTGTCCTCACCGATGATGGTCAGACGGACATCCTTGCCGAGCTTCTGCTTCATATCGCGGACGATACGGTTCATCTTCTGGAATACGCCGGAGATGGAAACCATCCGGAGGGACATCGTAATATCCTGCAGGTCATCCGTGAGTTTGCGGAGCTGGCGTGCGGACTTCATGAAGTTATCCAGACTCTCCTGCGGGAGCAGCTGGAGGACAGGGCTGGAGGTCACCATGGACTCGGTAATAACGATTTCTCCGACCAGATCGTTCAGGCTGTCCAGCTTCTGAAGGTTCACGCTGATCAGGCTTTGCTTGATCGGAGCCGAGCTCTTCTGGGCGGGCTGTGCCGGTGCGGCTGCCTTCACGGAGGGCGCGGGCTTCTGGGAAGAAGAGGAGCTGTCCTGCGCAGTCTCGGCATTCGTCGCCGGGGACGGCGCATCCTCCCTCTTCACGTCGATCAGCTCATAGGAACGGATGTGTCCCTGATTCTGGATAATCTTCTCCGCATTGTGTGCAGCCTCCTCTGTATCGAAAGCGAGGAAGAAGCCGTTGTCGATGACATATTGTGCGGTATTCGGATTCTTGTCGAGATCTGCCGGATAGCAGCGGAAATCGATACCGCATTCCCGGACGGCGTTGAGGATCATATAGGCGCGCAGATTCTCCATGCCGATCCCCTCCTCGAGGAAGATATGGAAGAATTTCCTCGCCGTCGGATCCTCCGGCAGGGCGGGGCTTGCACCGCTCAGCATATCGGATACGGGCACGGACGCGGGAGAAGCTGCTCCGGCAGACTCTGCTGACAGCTCTTCCTCGCCGTTCAGCCGAGCGAGGAAGGCGTTGATCGTTGCTGCGAAGTCCGCAATGTCCGGGTTCAGAGGCGTGCCGCTCTTTACCTTCTCGATCTCGCCGCGGAGATAGTCCTCGGATTTAAACATAAGATCAAAGAGATCCGCCTTCTGCGCCGGTGTCAGGAAGTCGATGCCCTTGTCCCGTATGACGAAGAACAGATCCTCGATGTGGTGCGCGATGGTGGAGATCGATTCGAATTCCATCATTGCGGAGGAACCCTTGATCGTGTGCATGATCCGGAAGATCTCATTGACATCATCCGTAGAAAAATCCCCGACCTTCTCGTCGGCGATCAGCATTTCGTCCAGCTTGTCCAGCAGGGAATCTGTCTCCAGCAAGTAGGTATCCAGCATACCTTCCATATTACTATCCATGGTTTTACCACCCTTTTTATAAATTTGCATTCTGCTACCGAACGTCTAAAAGCAATATCGGCATAAAGACGGCAAAACATAAGTATATTCCGATAAATACTGCATAAGCCCCCGTCATGCGGGAAAATGCGATATAGGATTGCCTGCAGGGAGCATTTGCCCGCATGACGGGGACAACAGGTACGAGAGATGCAAAGCGGCGAGGTGCCGCGCTTATGCGGCATACAATGCGGAACGGCATTCGGTCGCTTCCTGAAATAAAAAGAGAGACAGCCGGTCATCTGCCTGCTGTCTCCCGGACGGAAGCCTCAAAAGGATTTCGTTGCGGCGAGGAGTCTCTTGAAATCATTGTGAATAGAATTCACCATATACTGGTATTCATATGCGGTCTTGACCAGCTCGACCTGCTCCTGATCCATATCGACATTGTTGCCGTCCAGACGGCTGGATTCGTTGGCGGTCGTGTGAAGCGACGCGTGCTGAGAGTCGATGATCCTGCCGATGCTTCGCTGATCCTGCCGTGATGCGCCGAGTCGGTTGAGCAGCTCGTTTTCGAAGCTCAGAAAGCGGGACTTGAAGCCGGGCGTATCGACATTGGCAATGTTATTTACCGTCAGATTCTGGCGTGTCCAGAGGAGGTCGAGCACCTTTTCTGTGAGATTCACGCCGTTGCCGTAGAGTGCGGACATAGTATTTCCTACCTTATTATTATATACTATAAGGGATGGAGAATCCCTCTTTGCCATAAGCATCGAGAATCTATACTGAGAAGCATAGCATTCCCGCCGGAAAAAGGCAAGCCCTCCCGCGGTGTTCGCATTGCTTCACGGCAGATGGCGGCAGAGCGGCGAAGTTCTTCGGAAGCTGTCATGGCAGATAGGAATATCTGTTCACAGTGGCAGGCGCGAAGCGTTGAATTATTGCTTGAAAAATATACTTATAAAAATGATAAAGAAGCCGATTAGTATAATAGTCTAATGTGGAGGACCATAAGGATGAGACAAAACAGCAGAAGCAGAAAATCTGACAGAGGGATCAGGCAGAGGAAGCCCAGAACGAATCGGAGCTGGAGCCTGAGCACGAAGCTGTCCGGCATTCTCGGCATTGTGACGCTGGCGCTATTCATTGTCCTGAATCTGATGATCGTATTTGTTGCGGGAAGAGCGTTCAGCAGAGAGAAGATCCACGGGCTTTGCAGCATTTCGGATGCGAATGCGGAGAAGCTGGCGCAGACCACGCTGGTGAACGAGAGCATCACGCGGAATCTTGAGAACAGCCTGAAGATCATGTATGGGAAAAAGGACTACAGCGAGATCTTCATCTCGAACCCGTACAGCCTCGTCGACAATACGCATCGGATCACGGATATCCGCTTTCAGGAGGAGCAGCTCATCCTGAATACACTGCGTTCCGCTATAGAGGGCAATGAGAATATCGTCGGTGGCGGTGTTTTCTTCGAGAAAAATGCCTTCCAGTCGAATCTGGAGAATTACGCGCCGTATATCTCGAGGGATGATGCGAAGAACGGAATCGTCCGGAACATCGACTACGCGATTTACGGGGAGGAGGACGGATACTTCAGGAAGGTGCAGGAAACCCGGCAGCCGTTCTATACCGACCCCTATACCGGCAAGCTGAGCGGGCAGACTATCGTCACCGCAGTGTATCCGATCTTCTACTGGGAGCAGTTTGTCGGCGCTGTGATCATCGATCTGGATCCCAGAAGCTTCGGCAGTCTGTCTGCCATGCAGAATGAGAAGTACCGGACTCTTTTCTTCGATGTCATCAGCTCGAGCGGCACCATCGTTTCCTCAACGACGGATAGCGCGGAGCTGAAGCGGATCGAGGATCTTATGTCCGCGAAGAGCAGCAGGGAGGTCAGGGAAGGGATGTCGAAGGGCAGCCAGTTCGAACTGCTGATGGGCGATCACGTTCGCTGTCTGACGCCCGTGCAGATGGGCAGCGAGACATGGTGGATGCAGGCATCGATTGAAGCTGCTGAGTTCAATGCGGACAAGATGCGGCTTTTCTGGACGCTGTCCGCGGCAGAGCTCGTTATCCTTCTGGAGATCCTGCTTCTGACGATGGCAGTGGTGCGGAAGTCGCTTCGCCCGCTCACGATGATTTCCTCCACGGCAGACAGGATGTCGCGCGGTGAGCTGGATGCCGAGCTGGACTATCCGTACCATGATGATATCGGGGATCTGGTGCGGAGCATCAACGCGATGCAGCGCCGGGTACGGGAGATTATCGAAAATCTGGGCGAGAAGCTCGGCAAGCTGTCCGGCGGAAACTTCGCGATCGATCATCCGGGCGATGGGGAGCTCTATATTGGAGCCTACCAGCCTCTGCTCGCCTCACTGAATTCGATTTCAGAGCAGCTGAGCCGGATGATCTCGAATATCCGGGACGCGGCGAAGAAGGTGAACGACGGGGCGGGGCAGGTCAGCTCCGGCGCGCAGGCGCTCTCGCAGGGCGCGATGCAGCAGGCGTCTTCCATAGAGGAGCTTTCGGCATCAATGAACACGATCTCCGGAAAGGTACAGGAAACGGCGAAAACGGCGCAGCAGGCGTCAGCGCTGAGCGCGCAGGCGAGAGACGCGGTGGATATCAGCAACAGCAAGATGGAGGAGCTTTCCAGAGCTATGCAGGATATCACCGAGAAGTCCCATGAGATCGGCAAGATCATCAAGACCATCGATGACATTGCCTTCCAGACCAATATCCTTTCTCTCAATGCGGCAATCGAGGCGGCGAGAGCGGGCGCGGCAGGCAAGGGCTTCGCTGTCGTAGCGGACGAGGTCGGCAACCTCGCGCAGAAGTCGGCAAAGGCGGCGCAGAATACCAGCGACCTGATCGGAGAAGCGCTGGAGGCGATCAGCCGCGGCGCAGAGATTACGGAGAAAACAGCGGAAGCGCTCCGCACGGTATCCGGCGGCGCCATGCATGTCAATGGGCTGATCCGGAATATTTCGGATGCCTCCAATGAAGAGGCGAAGGGAATCGCACAGTTTACGGCAGGACTGGATCAGATCTCCTCCGTCGTGCAGACAAATTCGGCGACCTCGGAGGAGAGTGCGGCAGCGAGCGAGGAAATGGCGAGACAGGCGCGTCAGCTGAATGAGCTCGTGGCGTTCTTTAAGCTCCGAGGAGAGACGAATGCTGCGATTTCGGAGAGTCTTTCGGTGCAGGCTCCGGAACCGCTTCCGGAAACTGCCCTTGTGCCTCCGACAGCGGAGCCTGCCCGAAGCGAGACAGAGCCTGTGTCCTCGGAGAAGTCTGCCGGGATGACAGCTTCGCAGAGTGCGGCGTCAGAGCAGGAGGAGTCGAATTGCGCGAAGAAGGCTACTCCTGCCCCGCGGATGTCCATGCAGTCTCCGAATCCTGCTGAGAGGACAGCTTCGCAGAGTGCAGAGCCAAAGCAGGGGGAACTGAGACACACGGAGAAGGTCAGTCCTGCTCGGCAAGTGCCTGCGCAATCTCCTGAGGAGCCGAGGCATGCGGAGAAGGCAGCAAAGAAATCAGAGCCCCGCGTCAATCCGCCCTCTGTGCCGCATCCGGAGGAGAGGGCGGCGGAGTCTCCCATCAGGAGACCGGAGACGGCGGAGCTGATGAAGGACTTCCATTTTGACGAGTCGAAGTATTAAGCTTTTTGCAGTGAGGCAAAGCGAAAGCCGGAGTATCGATGCTGCTTTGCTGACAAAAGAATATAAGGAATCGCTGATTTCAGGAGGAGAGGGATCTGCCGATGGGCTGTGCTCACCGGCAGATCAGTCTGAGAATACAGAGAAATGCAGCACTTCTGTACATTTCATGGAGGAAACAGAAAATGAAGAGGAAAGAAAAAAGCGGGAGGGATACCGCGAAGAAAAAGTATCATAGCATTGTCACAGATCTCTCCGTGTCGATCGTTGCCCTGTCTGCCTTTGCGGTAACGGTGCTTTGCGTGGTTTTTGCGCTGCTTTTTAATGCCAATATCAAGACGACGCTGAAAAAACAGGTTTCATCCGGGGCGGAGGCGAACGCGCTGACGCTGGAGAAATACATCGGAGAGATGCAGGTCTACGCTGAAACCATGGCGGATTCCTTCGCGAATTTCAGAATAATGGGAGAGGCGCAGGGCGGTGCGATGATTCGCGGCACGCTGATGAGCGTGGTGAACTCGGGCAGGGTCTACTCCGCTTATGCCGCCTTTGAGCCGAATGCATTTTTCACGAGCACGCCGAGGGGACTGTCCTATTACGCCTACAATCTCGGCGGCGGGACAGAGGTGACTACGGCGAATGATTACGATAGCTATTCGTCTGGAGAGTATTATCAGATCACCAGGGAAACGCAGAAGATTCATGTCACGGAGCCATATCAGTACACGATGCCGGACGGGTCGAATATCTGGATGATCACGCTGAGCGCGCCGATTTATGTCAACGGGGAGTTCGTCGGTGTGGCGAACTGTGACATTCTGGCAGATTCCCTGAACAGTCTCTGCTATGAGTGCAACGGCTTTCAGAAGCGGTATCAGAGTTTTGTGGATGCCAAGAACCTGACGGTTATGAACAGCCTGAAGCCGGAGCTCGCCGGGCAGCCCAGCGGTGCAGAGGCGCAGATTTCCCGCATTAAAAACGGAGAAAGCCAGGTGATCGATCGTTCCTACGATCCGGTGCTCGGGGAGGAGGCAGCGTACTGCTATACTCCGGTCACCGTCGAGGGAACGGACATGGAGTGGTATTCCGGCTTCGTTGTGAGCTATGCGGAGGTGCAGAAGCCGCTGATTCGTGCGATCCTTTTCGTGATTGTCTTCGGCCTGTTCGGCATCGCGCTGATGGGTGTGCTCTGCGTGCGCTTCCTCCGCAGGAGCATGGCACCGCTGAAGCCTCTGTCCAAGCTGGCGGACAGCATCAAGAATTTTCAGCTGGATCAGATCGACACGGAGGTTAAGTATCCGAACAATGAGATCGGAGAAATGGCAGCACGCTTCACGGAGATGGCGGAGCATCTGGTGCTCATCATACGGGATATCGATTATCTTCTGGATGCGCTGGCAGACGGGAACTTTGCGATAAAGAGCGAGAATCGTAAGCATTATGTCGGCTCGCTGCAGCATCTCCTCCTGTCGATGCGGAAGATACGGGATCGTCTCGGCGTGTCGCTCTCGGTGGTGAAGACCTCGACAGAGCAGATTGCCGGTTCCTCCTCACAGATTGCCGATGCAGCACAGGCACTCGCGCAGGGCGCTTCGGAGCAGGCATCCTCTCTGGAGGAGCTGACCTCAATGGTGAACGCGATTAACGATGATGTGCGGAACAATGCGAAGTCCGCGGAGGAGGCAAGCGCCTTCGCCGGAAATGCCAGAAGTGCGATTGAGGCAAGCAATCGGGAGATGCTGAGCCTGAAGGATGCGATGGACGAAATCGCCGATTCCTCCATGCAGATCCAGACGGTTATCGGTATGATCGATAATATTGCGTTCCAGACCAATATTCTGGCGCTGAATGCGGCGATCGAGGCTGCGCGCGCCGGAGAGGCAGGAAAAGGCTTCGCCGTCGTGGCGGACGAGGTGCGGAATCTCGCGCAGAAGTCGGCGGAGGCGGCGCAGAGCACCGGAACGTTGATTACGACCTCGGTAGAGGCGGTGGAGAAGGGCAGAGGCATCGCGGCAGAGACCGCGGAGGCGCTGCTCCGGGTTGCGGAGTATGCGGACAAGACGCGTGAGATGATCAGCAGCATTTCAACAGCCTCCGGGAAGCAGGCAGATGCGATCGACCAGATCAATATCGGCCTGACGCAGATTTCCTCCGTCGTGCAAACCAATTCCTCTACCTCCGAGCAGAGCGCGGCGGCTTCCTCCGAGCTTTCCAACGAGGCGGAGAAGCTTCGGGAGATGGTAGCACCGTACAAGTTCGCCTGAGGAACCAAGGCTCGTTTCCCTGCACGGGAAGCGGGCCTTTTCCGGAAGGACGACCGCATGTCGCAGTGCTGGAAATTCCCGCATGGGTGTTATATACTTGTATAAGTTCCTGTCAGGCGGCGGAATATCCGCCGTGTTTTAATATGGACATTGCGCGGAGGAGAATGGAAATGACGATAGAAGCGGCGTATACTCTGTATCTTTCCACTCTCGCTTTTTTTCTCGGTGCGGCATTCGGGAGCTTTCTGGACTGCATGGCGGTACGCGCTGTGAGGGGCGAGACTGTTCTTTGGGGACGCTCACGCTGCGGCTGCTGCGGACATGTTCTCGGCGCGCCGGAGCTCGTACCGGTGCTGTCCTATCTATTTCTTCGCGGGAGATGCCGGCATTGCGGAAAGCGGATCTCTGCGGAGAGCCTGTATTGCGAGCTTGCGCTGGGCGTGGTTTATCTGCTTCTGTATCTCCGCTTCGGGCAGAGCGTCCTGACCCTCCGCTATATGGCGCTCTGCGCTGTACTGCTGGAGCTGTCCCTCATCGACCTGAAAAGCTATACGATTCCGGATGCGGCGATTCTGACAGGGCTCGCGATCTGGTTCTGTACTCTGCCATTCACATCCGGCGCGCCGGGGATCTGCCCCACGCTCCCGGAAGAGCTGCTGTACTCTCTGCTCGGCGGCTTCGGGCTCTTCCTCTCTCTGCTCCTGCTTTCGCTGCTCTTCGATCATCTGTCCGGCAGAGAAAGCTTGGGCGGCGGAGACCTGAAGCTTTTTTTTCTGCTGGGACTGTACCTGAAGCCTGCAGCCGGGCTTTTTGCGCTGATTCTGAGCTGTCTTCTGGGGCTCGCCATGGCAGGACTCCTCAGGATGCGGCGAATCCCGTTCGGTCCTGCGATTTCTCTCGCCTTCGTCCTCTCCCTTCTCTTCGGACAGGAGTTCGTCGGCTGGTACCTGCGGGGATTATGATTCACAGTGTCAAAAGTCAGCCCCCACGGGATGCTTGCATCCCGGTGCGGGGAGGACTTTAAGACACGCCCCGCATGGAGCGCGAAGTGACGCGGTAGCGGCATGGGAGCGCGGAATGAGGGGGATTGCGGGAATCGCGAAGCGATGAAGCAATCTGAATCATAAGCAGAATGCGAAAAGTCAGCCCCCACGGGATGCTTGCATCCCGGAGCGGGGAGGACTTTAAGACACGCCCCGCATGGAGCTTTTGCATTTTCAATTAGAAAAGTAGAGGAAACGATATGAAGCCATCCCAATGCCTCGGAATTGATATCGGGAACTACCGCGTGAAGATCTGCTATGTGAACCGCGGCACGGTACAGGATTTTTTCTTAGAGCCGCTGCCGGAGAATATCGTGCAAAACGGCGTGATACAGGCATGGGCAGCGCTGGGAGAATTCCTTCGGGAAATTCTGAAGAAGCATGGGATACGGTGCAGAAACGCGGTTTTTTCGGTGCCGCTGAGTGTCTGTTATCTCCGGAAGCTGGAGCTTCCGCTGATGACGGTCGATCAGCTTAGGACGAATCTTCCCTATGAGTTTCACGACTATATCGCGGAGGAGGCAGGCGAATATTATTACGATTATTCGGTGCTGCAGCGGACGGAGCGCACGCTCGTCATACAGGCGGCGGCGATGTCGAAGCAGCTGATTGACAGATACAGGGAGCTGCAGAGGTTCGCGAAGCTGAATCTGCTGGGACTGATTCCGGAACCGCTCGCCTATCAGCGGCTGCTCCGCCATTATAATGAAGCGAATGCCGTTTCGATGGATCAGGACTATGCGGTGCTGGATATGGGAGAGCAGGCGCTGCGGATTCACTTTTTCAGCGAGGGCTGGTATGAGACGACCCGCACGCTGGAAACCGGCGGGCGGAATGTAGTGGAGAGGGTCTCGGAGCGGAGCGGCTCGGACAGCCACATCGTACGGCTCCGCATCGAGGCGGATCAGGACGGGATACTCGGCTCGGACGAGCTCCGGCAGCTGTACGAAGCAGATGCGGTGCAGCTTATGCGTGTGCTGAACTTCTACAGCTTTAATAATCCGAAAAATACGATCGACGCGCTCTACTGCTGCGGCGGAGGCGTCAATGCCGAACCGATGCTGCACGCCCTGACAGAGCAGATCAGCCTGCCGGTGCGTCTCCTGACCGAGCTCATGGGAACTGTTCCGGAGCCGTATCGGCGGGCGGCAGCGGAGGGGCCACAGGCATATGGCGTGACCCTTCCGTTGGATCACAGCGGGGACATCCCGGCGGAAATACCGGTGGAAGAGGGGTAAGAGGACTTGGCAGCAGCAAAGGGTTATAAAAGAAGAATCAGGCGCAGAGAGAAATATCCGATGAAGCGGGGCATCAATCTTCTGTATCAGAACCGGCATACGGGAGAGACACTGTTCACGCTTCTGGTCTTCGTGCTTTTTATGGGCTTCCTCTTCTTCTTCAGCCGGCATTTCGTGGCAGAGCCGCTCCGGAGAGCGGATCAGGCGGAGGCAGTGTACCATGCGAAAGAGCAGGAGCTGGAGAGGCTGCAGGAGGATAACAGCGTTTATGCGCAGGTTCGTGCGGAATACAGCCACTACGGCAACGGCTACCTGAACGAGACGGAGAGAGCACGGCAGGATCGCATCACGATGCTGAACGTTATCGACGCCCGTATCGGCGGTGGCGGTGATGTGCAGCGCATCTCCATTACGGACAATGTCGTTAGCATTACGATGCGGCTCTCGGACGGGGAGCGCCTGCCGGAGATCCTCGGACGTCTGGAGGAATCAGAGTATGTGAGCTATGTGACCGCCTCTACCGCCGCAACGGTGGAGCAGGATCGCTTCGGGACAGAGAGCGTGCGGCAGGACAGAGGCAGTTATGTCACCGCGGAGATCACCGTCTGCTTCCGGACAGAGGAGGAGGTGAGGAACGCGGTGGCGGCGGGGACGCCCTCCTATGACGCCGTACTGGATGCGGCGCTGCGGGCGAACGGAGAGAATGCCTATGTGCCGGTGCTGCGGGAGAGCCGCGCAGCTGCTGTGCCGTCGGAGGCGGAGCGTCATGCGGACAATGCAGGCAGTACGGCGGGTACGGACAGCACCGCTATGCACCAGGCTGTACGCGTACCGGAGACAGCGGCAGCCTCCCCGGAGGGACAGCGCGGCGGAGAGCGCACGGCAGAGGCTGCACTGAAGCCGACGCAGACGCCGATCCCGACGAAATCTGCGAATGTACAGACCCCGTCGGAGGAGAGCACGGAGATCACGAGTCTGAACAATGGCTATAATCCGAGATAAGCAGGAGGTAAGATGCTGAGCAGAGCCTTTACGAAGAGAGAAAAGCTGCTGATGCTGCTTCTGGCAGTCGTGCTGCTCTGTCTTTTTTACAATCAGTTTGTGAAAAAGCCGGTGGAGAGGCGGATCGCCGCCGCAGATACGACGGAGCTGGAGCAGCAGATCGGGACGGAGGAGAGCCGGGCGGAGCGTATCCGTGCGATGCGGGCGGAGATGGCTGCGAACAGGGACGGCGGCAGCGGCTATGTTTCGACCTACAACAATTTCAATGCGGAGGCAAACGCGCTGAATGAGATCATTCAGGCGGCGGAGAGCTTTCAGTTCAGCTTCCGGCAGCCGGTGGCGACCGAGGATGTCGTGCGAAGGGAGATCGGAATCAGCTTCACGGCGGCGGATTATCGGCTCGCGCGGCAGATACTGCAGCAGATTCACGATCTGGGATATCGCTGTCTGATACAGAATGTGGAGCTCTCCGCGGATCGCGGGCGGCGCTACGATACTTCGCTTCCGGAGGGAGAGCTCTCTTTGGAAAATGCGGCGGTGCGATGCAGCCTGAACGTCATTTTCTATGAGACGCTCTATGACGCGGATACGGAGGAGGGGCTTGCCTATGCGGAGGGCACGGCGCCGGGTAAGCGCGGCGGACTCGCGAACGCGGACGTCTCCGGGATCGTGAGGTCGGATCTGGAAACCGCAGCGGAGTCCTGGGCGAGCGGCGTACTCTACGGGCAGAACGGCACGGGCAGGAATCCTTATGCGGAAAGCTATGCGGCGGAGAGCAGGTAAATGAGGAAGATACGGCGGGGGCTGTCCCGAATCGGGGAAAAGTGCATATCGGAGGCAGGAGCATCGCTCTCGATCGCGCTGCTGTTTTTCGTGCTTTGCGCGGTCTGTGCCTCTGTGATACTGACGGCGGCGAGCACTGCGGCAGGACGTATCCGGCGCATCTCGACGAGCGACCAGAGCTGCTACAGCGTGCGGAGTGCCGCACGCTATCTGAATGAATGCTTCTCGGAGACGGAGCTTCTGTTTCGGGAGACGCGAACCACCGTGCGGACAATCCGCACTGCCGTCCGGCAGAATGCATCCGGGGAGACAGCGGAGACAGAGGAGAGCATACTGCACTACAGTTATACCGCGCCGGAACGCGTCATAGGAAGTACCGCAGAGAGCCTGCAGGAGGGCTTCCTCGGGGACGCGGCGCTCACACTCTATCGGAAGGAGCTCGGCATGGTGCAGCGAGGACAGGCGGAGGAAGCGCTTGTCTATGAGGCAGTGCCGGAGCTTACGGATCTTCCGGATCTTTCGGAGGATGCGGCGGAACGGCTCTGGGCAGCGGAGCTTGGGACAGCGCGTCTTCGCAGCGGGGAAACGGAGCTTCTGCTCCTGCTTCGGGAGAGCGCCGCGGGCACGGCGGATGCCGCGCTCTCTTCTGCGGCGAAGCTTCGCTTCGAGCGGGACGGCGGCATTACCGTCACGGAGCTCTGCAATACGGAGCCGGATGCGGGCGGCGGGCTCGTGAAAAGCAGGAATGCTTATACCATGCAGCTCTCCATTCCCGCGGAGAAGCGCGTGGAGAGACGGATTGTCAGCGAACGCACGGAGGATGACCTGAGCGGAATGAAGGAGGACGGAACCGGTGTACGCGTCACGACGACCACGACGGTGGAGGAAAAGCTGACATCCCTTCTCTGGGGCGTGGGAAGGATCCGGAAAGGAAGGGCAGACTAGGCTATGAGGAGGAAACTGCAGGAGCAGAGCGGAGAGAGCATCGCAGAGGCGCTCCTTTCGACGTTGGTCGTCGCACTGGGGGCGCTGCTCTTCGTGACCGCTGTCTTGGCGGCGCAGCGGATGCTGACGAGGAGCCGGCGGCAGCTCGCGGCATATTATAACAGCGCGCAGACGCTGGAGCAGGGCAGCGGGAGGAAGGAAAGCTACACGATCCGCGTGAGCAGGCGGGACAGCGACGGGAGCCTGCGCCCTGTCATTTCGGAGAAGGGCAGTCCCGCGCAGTTCGAGCGGAGTGTGACGGTCGATACGAATCAGACAGCGGGAGACGGAATCCCCGTTCCGACGGTAAAGACGTACAGGTAGGGGCAGGAGGGAGGCTTCGGTGAGAGAGAGCTTTCGGAAAATACAGAAGCGCTGTAGCGATACGCATGGTTTCACGCTGACGGAGCTGCTCGCGACGGTGCTCCTCGTGTCGATGATGTCGGCTGCGGTGGCGGGCGGTGCAGCGGTTGTACAGCGTTCGCTGGAGCGCATCAGCCTGCAGGCGAACAGCGAGCTGCTGCTCTCGATGACGGTGGAATGGATGAAGGATGAGCTCCGCTATGCGGAGGACGTGAGAGTCGATTCTGACGGCGTGCTGCTGGGGTATCGGAGCGGGAGTGACGGCGGAGAGCGCCGTTTCGAAAATGCGCCGGGGCAGAAGGGGATAGCGCTCCGCTATTCGGCTGCCGCGCCGCCTTTGGGAATGGCAGGGACGGAGGGAAACCGTATTCTCGGGGAACGGGAGCTGCTGCTTGTAGGACAGAGCGCCCGGACGGAGGAGCTTTATGCGGTGCTCGGGAGCGGCACGGAGGGGGTATCCTACGAGCGGTCTGCGAATTGCTTCACGATCGGACAGATCACGGTTTACCGGCGGAATGACGGGAATGGAGAGCCGCTCTCGGAGCTTCGGGATGTGAAGATCAGTCCGGTGAACCGGAGTGCTTTTTTGACGGAAGGCTGAGATACCCCGCTTGGGAGAGAGGGAGAAAACAGGTGAGCAGGATAGAGAAGAAGCTGAAAAGCGCACTGGCGTTCACACTGGTGGAGCTGCTGGCGGCGGCCGCGCTGCTGTCGATTCTGGCCGGACTCTCCTTCACCGCGGTGGTGCAGTACCGGAAAGAGCTGAAATTCATGGAGCTGGAACGGAGCGCGAAGGAGCTTTTCCTCGCGGCGCAGAACCACCTGACACTGTCCGAGCTGGACGGCAGCCTCGACAGGCTCCGGGAAAATGCAGGCAGTGCGCGGCTCGGCTATGCCGGAGCGGACGGGACATATACGGTGATTGTGAGCACGGAGGAGACGAGCGGAAACGCGGAGGATATCCTCGGGCTGCTGCTTCCCTTCGGCGCGATCGACGACTATGTCCGGACAGGCGGCTCCTATCTGATCCGCTACAGCCTCCCGACGGCGACAGTGACGGATGTTTTCTACGCAGACAGCCTGCTCCGCGCGCCGCGGCTCGGCTATGCTTTCACGGGAGGACAGGATCTTAGCGGCACCGGCACACTTTCGCAGGAGCTGGAAAGTGCGAAAGCCAGCCCCGCCTCCGATGCTGCACGGAAAATGCGGAGGGCGTTTCCCGGGGGAAACGGCAGCGCGATGCTCGGCTACTACGGCGGCAGCGCGGACGGCGTCGAGCGGCAGCTTCTCCGAACGGCGGGACTGCGGCTCGTAAACGGCGCGAAGCTCTACGCGGTCGTGGAGGACAGCAATGCGCCTGCTGCGGGAGAGAGCAGGACGGCGGTGACGAAGCTTCACATCCGGGGCGTACAGAGCGGCGCGGAGCAGATCCTCGAGCTTACGGCAGACGGCGGGCGGAGAGCGCGGAACGTATTCAAGGCGGCGCTTGACAACCGATATCTCGTGGTACTGGATGATATCAGCACAGGAAGCGGGACAGACCTTCATTTTGCAAGTCTGTTCCGCGGCGGCGTGCCCGGCATTGAGAGCAGTGCGCCGCTGATTCCCGGGGAGGATATCGAGCTCTATACGGAGGTGAGCGCATCCGGGAAGCTCAGCAATCTGCCGCGGAGTCAGACCCTCACGGTAAACAGCCTCTTCGGTGCGCGGCGGATATCGCGGACGGCGGACGGAACGGAGGCGCTGCGGGACATTACCGTCTCCGACATCCGCCACCTCGAGAATCTGGACGGGACGATCTCCGGCTTCGCGCCGGAGAGCCTGCCGGCATATTTTATGAAAAAAGAGGGAGGCGTCTCCTGCGTAGCGGTACAACAGACGGCGGATCTCTCTTTCTCGCGCTTTCTCTCGGAAAATGCGGCGATCCGGCGGGAGTGGGACAGCAGTGCGCCGGAGGACGCAGAGCTTTTCGGCATCGACACTGCTGCCGGCAGGCGGGGCAATATGCAGCCGGGGTGCTTCCTGCCGCTGAATCTATCCTATCGGCTTCGCTATGACGCAGACTTCTCCGGGGGAGCGGGAGAGAGCGGGAACAGCTCGGGAGACGGCGGAGAGAAAAGCTATGAGCGACGCTTCTATAAGATTTCGGATGTAAATATCGACATGGGCACGAGCCGGGGCGCGGAGAAGCATGCTGGTCTCTTCGGCGTAGTTCGAAGCGACTGCGAGATTTCCCGCCTGCTTCTCGAGAATTTCTCCGTAAAGGCGGCGGATATCGCGGACGCCGGAGCACTTGCGGGGGTCGTGGAGACAGGGGCAAGCCTGTCCGTTGATTCAGTGCTCGTGAAGAGCTATGATCTCTCGGACTATGGCGGGACCCTTCCGGACGGGACTGACGAGGCGTCGAGGCGGAAGCGGAAGGAAACGCTCGAAGCACTGGAGCAGCGGGAGATCGCTGCGGCAGACGGGCAGGCGGGCGGGCTGCTCGGGGAGAGCCGCGGCGCGCTGCGTATCGAGAACAGCAGTGCGAGCGTATATGTCCGATCGGAGAGAGGCGCTGCGGGCGGACTGCTCGGTGCAGCTGCGGGCGGCAGTCTCACGATAGAGCGGAGCTATACGGCAGGGCACAGCCTGAACGGGACGTATCGGGATACGCTGCCGGGGGAAAGTACGGAGCCGGAGAAGGCGCAGGGGCGCGTAAATGTGATTGCCCCTTCCGAGACGGGCGGCGGATTTTCCGGCGCTGCGGGCGGGCTGCTCGGTGCGGTGCGGGATGTCGCTCCGTTTCGCTTACATATTGTGTATGCGACAGGCTCACTGTATGGCGGGCGTTATGCGGGCGGCCTGCTGGGCTATATAGACCCTGCGCAGGGAGGGACGGTCACGAATGCCTACGCGGCGGGCATCAGCATAAGCAGGAGGGAGGGAGACGGGAACTATGTCGGGAGCCTTGCCGCGCAGGTCGGCGACCTCCGGTTTGACAGGGCGTACGGCATCCTCGGGAATACGAGGGGAGGAACGCCGGTAGCGCCGGGACAGAGCGGCATCGAGGAGCTGTCGAGAGGAGACATACGGATTGCAGGCTCGGGCACAGCGCAGGGGAGCGGAAGAAGCGGCAACGAGGATCGGCTCGCCTATCCCTATGATTCGTGGCTCCGCACGCGCTACAGTGCGAAATACAGCTACAGGACGATCTCAGAGCTGCTGGATACGGAGACGGGAAGCGCCGCAGGGAGCGGGACGCTCCCCTATTTCCTGCGTCATCATGTCGGGGACTGGGAAGCGATCGATGGGGAGAGCACGGATACGCTTCTCTATTTCGACAACGCGGCGATCCTTACCGCCCTCATTCTCCAACCGATTTCGGAGGATACAGAGGAGGAGAAGCTGACGCTGGTGCTGTCTGATAGGACGAAGGAGGCAGAGAAGGAGCGGTATCCGATTGAGGTAAAGGCGCTTGGGAGCGGAAAGCCCGAGAGCACCGTGCATGCGCAGAGCGGAAAGGCGGCGCCGCGGAGTAGAGCGGAGGTCCTCATCACAGGGGAGGGGGAGCAGAAGCAGAGATACCTGAAGCTCAGTGTCTTCCTCGACGATATCACGACAGGGGATGGGCATTTTGCGGACATTTCCTCTATTGAACCGGGCAGCGATCTCGTCGGCTATGCCTATGCGGGAGAGAAGGAAGCGGGGGAACAGCGCTATGAGAGAGAGCTGAACGAGCTCGAAAGGGCGGCGCTCTATCAGGCGCTGGCCGGTGAAGCCCCGGACAGCGGAACGGGGGCAGAGAGTGCGGCGCACCTGCGCCGCTTCTTCGGAACGCGGAAATATATGCATAAGGATGAGACGAACAGCCTTTTTGCCTGCTCGGAGCGGGTTGACAGAACTGCCCTCTATGAGCGGAAGGACAGACCGGAGGAGGAGAGAATCGCCTATATTGCGAGCCTCCGGCATTTGCAGAATCTGGACGGCAGGGTATCGGAGCTTCCGGACGGGAAGAAAACATGGGCAGAGCAGATCGAGGCACTCTATGCTGTCTCAAAGGACGGGAGGGCGGGGTTCTTTGACGAGATCAGGAACCGGCGCGGTCTGACGGCGAGCACAGTACTCAGGATCTATGCTGCGGGGGACGGGAAGGCACTCTCTGCAGCGGGCGCTTTTTTCGGCATCCGGAATGAGAGCCTGCACTGCTACAGCGGCAACGGCCACACGATCTCCGACCTCAGGCTGCAATCGGCAGCCCTGGAGGGGGCGGGTGATGCGGCGGCACTTCCGACAGAGGAATCAGAGGCAATGGGGCTCTTCCGCTATCTGGGAGACACACAGCCGAAGCTGGAGATCTGTAATCTGGCGCTCCTTGATGTGGAAGCGCGGGGGCGGCATGCCGGAGCGCTGGCAGGGCTTAATCAGAGCAGCAATCAGCTTCTGCTCTCCCATGTGCTGGTGGAAAATCCTAGGATTTTTGCGGAGGGACATGCCGGCGGAATGGTTGGCTATACCTATTCGAGCTCTAACAGCAGTCTGCGCTTCGAGGACTGCATTGTCCGGAGCGACGAGGCGAGAAGCGCGGCGGCAAACGCTGAGACGGGCAGAATGCTGGTTGTTTCACTGGGAGGGACAGGCTCCGCGGAGCCGGAAACGGACGACGGCATCGGTGCAGCGGGTGTTTCCGGCTGTGCCGGGGGCTTCCTCGGCGTGTCCCGGGGGACGGATCTGCATTTTCAGCGCTGTCTCGCCTATGGAGAGCAGGCGATTGTTCTTACGCTGGGACGCGGCGGGGAGGACAGTGCCGGCGGGCTGGTCGGATCTCTCGTCGGGGGAAGGAACGGCAGCAGCGGCGTGCGTATCCGGATCGAGGATGGAGCGGCATCCGTCTATGTCGATGCACGGAACGGCGGCAGTGCCGGCGGGCTTGCCGGGGCGCTGCATGTCTCTGCAAATCAGAAAAAGGACAATGCCTCCGCGCTGCTGCGCTGTTACAGCGGCGGGCACACCGGAGAGCATGTCTTTCAGGACAGTGCAGCGGTAGGGCTTTCCGGCAGCATAGAGGCAGGGAATCCGAAGCTTGCCGCGCTTTCCGCCTCGGAGATCTATGTGGAGAAGAGGGGCGGCTACAATGTCTATGGGCGGCGCAGCAGCGGCGGACTGCTCGGCACGGCGGACGGCGATGCCTGTATGGAGCTGACGGACTGCTTTTCCGCGGGCTCCGTGAAGAGCAGCGGGAGCACAGGTGAGAGCAGCAGCGGCGGTGCGGTCGGACGTCTGGGGCTTTCGGCAGGGCTTCGTCTAAGGGATAATTATGTGATCGGACGGATATTCGGGACAGGCTCCGCGCTCCGCGGGGCATTCCTCGGCAGGGCGGACAGCGCGCTGTCCGGCGCTTCCCGGAACAACCTCTGTCTCACGGGGATCAGCTATACCGATCAAGCCGGCTATGTCGGCGGCGGCATAGCCCTTCCGCAGAGCGCGTTCGGGAAGACGGGCTTCCAGGAGCTTCGGGGAAAGTCCGGGGAGAGCCTGAGCAGTTTTACCAGACGCTATGAGAACGGGACGGATTATCCGCTTCGGAACCGAACGAAGCTTCCGAGGGAAGAGCGGGGGAGCGGAGATTTAGAAGGGCTCGAGAGCCTAAGACCCGATGCGGTGACGAGAATTGCCTTTTACGGGGATTGGGAGGAGCAGCTTCGGATCGAGAATGGGAACCGGCTGATGCTGCATTACAATGCCGAGGATCGGGAAAGCGCATTCTCGATTCGGATCCGGGGAGAGCAGAGCGGAAGAACCTATTACCTCTACATCGATAAGAATCCGCAGTATAAAAAATGCTGGTTGATGGATGAGAAGGGAGAAAGGGTGGGATGGGCTTCGCAGCTGGATACAAGCATGGTGCAGGATGCGGACGATCCGAACCGCTTCCGTATTTCTCTGGATAATCTTTCGCGGAGAGCGGGAGATTTCCATGGAGTGACCGGCGGCAAATTCTATCCCGGAGAAAATATTTTCATTTCCGTAGCAAAGGGGAGTGAAAATGACAAGGTAACGGAGCTTGCGTACAGCCCGGAGGAAAGGTATAACAGTCTGTTTGAACGGGTGGAAAAGCTGGAGGACGGCAGTCCGAACCATTACAAGGCAATTATCAGCAATTCCCGCCATCTGGAGAATCTGAACGAACGCGGCTCCTCTTTGAACCGGATTCCGCCGGAGGATCTCGCTAAATTTACGGTAGTGGAGGCGGAGCAGGACTGCGACATTATCTGGAGCGATCCGAATTGGTACAAAAGTCCCGGGGAAAGGGTGAGACTGAACAATAAGTATGATCCCTATGTGCAGGAGATGGAGCAGCAAAAGGAATCCTCCAGCATCCATTGGAACAGCTGGACTACGGTGACGGAAAAGGGCGCTTTCTGTCCGCTCGAGATCGACGGAAGACTCGCGCGCTATGACGGGAAGGGACATACGATTTACGGATTGGAGATTGCAGCATACAGTCATACCGGCAGCAATACCGCTCTTTTTGCCAGTATACAGAGGGACTTTGTGCTTTCCGATCTTCGTATTCAGAATATAACGGTCGGCAGCACGACGAATGCTGCGGCGCTTGCTGCGACGGTAAAGGCAGGGAGCTGCCTTACGATCCGAAAGGTCAGCATTGACAACGGAGGAAGCGCGCTTACGCTCGCAGCGGATAACTACTGCGGCGGCTTCGTGGGGTACAGCGAGGGAACAGTGGAGATCACGGATTCTGCATTGCACGCAGACCGCATCTCGATCCGCACGAGCAAAAGCCTCTCTGCCGGGGCTCTGGTCGGAAGATCCGGTCTGCTTTCCATAGAGAATACCCGCGTAACGGCGGACAGAGAGGTGCAGGTCAGCGGGATACAGAATGTGGGCGGGCTTGCCGGAAAGATCACGGAGAGCGCGGTTCTGAAAAACAGCGCGCTTTCCGCGCCGAGGCTTAGGATCCGAAAGGAGAGTACAGGAAACAGCGAGGACAGCGCCGGAGGACTTCTGGGCAGCGTGTCCGGCAGCCTCCGGATCGAGGGCTGCGCAGTGAACAGCCCCGATGCCAGAGTGCTTTCGCTGGCGCAGGGCAATGCCGGCGGACTGGTCGGGACAGCAGCGAATATCCGAGAGCTTCTGCTGACGGACAGCTTCACGGGCGCCGCGGTCTATACGGCAGGGAGCTGGGCATCAGCCAACGGCGGGCTTTTCGGAAGTCTCCGCCTGAACGCGGATGCGCACAGGGCGGGGGATAGCGCTGCCGCGCCGCAGATCGAGAAGTCCTATGTCTCAGGGCATACGGTAAACGGACAGTATGGGGAGAAGACTGCCGTGCCCGAGGGGCCGGATGCGGAGCAGCAGGGGGAGTATTACGGGCAGATCGGCAGGAAGGAGGTCGGCGGACTGCTCGGAACGGTGAGCGGCGGGCAGCTGGAGCTCGTGGAGTGCTTCAGCACGGCATCGATCTATAACCACAGAGCCGCATACCGGTCCCGTTCCGGAGGGCTGGTCGGAGAGGTCGACGGAACCCGTCTCTCGATCCGGAGCTGCTACTTTGCCGGAAAGCTTTCGGACAATGCCGCGAGCAGTCAGGGAGATTATAAAAAGGGCGGGATACTCGGGAATCTCTCAGATGCTTCGCAGCTTGTGACAGCAGACGGGACGGGCTATCTCGCTCTGCTGAATCCTGATCTCGCCGGAATCGGCAGCCTGCCTGTGAATGATCCGAGGCAGCTGCCTGCGCTCGACGCCGCGCGCCTCGGCGATCTGAATCAGGACGGACAGCGGAGCCTCGTTTCCTCGGAGAATACCCATCCCGCGGATGGGATGCTGACGGGACAGGCATACCCGTATGAAATCTGGACGGGCTTTACGGATGAGACGGGGCAGCGCATCCCGCTGTATTATGCCGGGGACTGGTACCTTCCCGCGCCGTAGAGCAGGGAGATTCCCTGCGGAAATGAAAAGACCGGATTCGCCGGAAATGGCGATTCCGGTTGCTTTTCGGGAGAAAATCACATAAAATCCCAGTGTAGCGCCGCTTTTGGCGGAGGAAAGGATGAACTATGCGTTTTCGGTATCCTGTGATCGATGTGGAGAAGACAGGAAAAAGGATAGAGGAGCTTCGAAAGAAGAGAGGCTTCAAGGTGCGGGAGATTGCCGTCCTGATGGGCTTTCAGGAACCACAGGCAGTGTACAAGTGGCAGCAGGGGAAGGCGCTGCCAAGCCTGGACAATCTCTTCGCATTGAGCCGTCTCTTCGATGTCCGGATGGAGGATATTATCGTGGAGAGAACGCTCTCTGCCGAGGCTGCCTGAGATATGCCTGCTGTCCCGTCAAATGTCCGAACGCTCGTGCAAACAAGCCTGCCTCGCGTTCGTCCGCCTGACAGGGGACTTATACAGTAAAAAGCCCCATCTTCTGATGAGGCTTCATACTGCGGGAAGTGGGACTTGAACCCACACGTCCTATCGGACACAAGATCCTTAGTCTTGCCTGTCTGCCAATTCCAGCATTCCCGCGAACAGCATGTATCATAGCAAAAGCCCGGATAGCTGTCAATCCCTTTTTTGCCTGTCCCTCTGTTTTTCGGCGGGGAAGTTGCTCTTTGCTTATCCGCGCTGCATTTTCTGCCGATAATGAGTAGGGAATAGATAGGACTTTCGGGAGGACTGCAATGAGGAGAATCAGGGTGCTCGCGCTTCTTTTGCTGTCGGGGGCGCTCGTCGCCTGCGGACATGCGGGAAGGCGGGAAACAGGAACAGTGGAAAAAATCACGCTTTGGCATTATTATAAAGGAGAACAGAAGAAAAGTCTGGACGCTGCCCTGAAGCAGTACAATGAGGGGGAAGGACGGAAGCATGGCATCGAGGTCGATGCGGTCTGCTCCGGCTCTCTTTTCGATCTGGAGAATGATATCAGCGCGATCATGGAGAACCATCCGGTCAGCGGGGAGCTGCCGAATATCATTATGTGCTACAGCGGGCTGGCGAACCGGCTGGATAAACGGGGGATGCTGGAGAATCTGGCGCCCTATTTCACGGGCGCGGAGCTGGAGCGCTTCGTAGACAGCTACCTCTCGGAGGGGATGCTCTCCGGCAGCCGGAAGGACATCAAGATCCTGCCGCTTGCGAAGTCGACGGAGGTACTCTATCTCAATGAGACTGACTGGGAGCGTTTCTCGGAAGAGACGGGCGCGGAGCTCGGGAAGCTCTCGACCATGGAGGGGATCGCGGAGCTTTCGGAGCTGTATTACCGGTGGACGGATGAGAAGACGCCGGAGCCGAACGACGGCAAGGCGTTTTTCGGAAGAGATGATATTCCCAATTTCCTCTATATCAGCGGGAAACAGCTGGGCATCGATGTGCTGTCGGCGGGAGAGGGGGATCACGCCGCGATAAACTTCCCGCGGCAGCTCGCAGAGCGGCTCTGGCAGAGCTACTATATTCCCTATATCAAGGGGTATTTCGCATCCGGTGCGCGCTATCATTCCGATGATATCAAGACGGGGAATGTGCTTTGCTATGTGAGCTCCTCGGCAGGGGCGAGCTACTTCCCGAAGCGTGTCATCCTGAGCGATACCGAGCGCTACCCCATTCAATGCAGGGTTTTGGCGGCGCCGAAGCTTGCCGGCGGGATGGATTTCGCGATCCAGCAGGGCGCGGGGATGGCAGTGCTGAAGGGAAGCAAGGCGGAGGCAGCGGCGGCAGTGGAGTTCCTGAAATGGCTCTCCGGCGGGACGCAGAATATCCGCTTTGCGGTCAATGCCGGATATCTCCCGGTGGAGAAGACGGCGGCAAGCGAGGCAGAGATCCTCGCGGCAGTGCCGGAGATCCGGCTCACGGACGCGATACAGGTCGGTCTGGAGACGGTACAGGACAACGAGCTGTATACCACCCCGCCGGTGCAGAATGCCGGACGGATCCGAAAGGGCGTCGGCAGGATTCTGTCGGAGCAGGCGGAGGAGAACCGCAGGCTCCTTTCAGAACGGCTCGCTGCAGGACAGAGCATGGAGGCTGCGGAGGCGGGACTCACCGGGGAGGAGAGCTTCGAACGCTGGTACAATACCGTATCGGAGAAGCTGCAGGGACTGGCGGCATCCGAGGATTGAGCCGCTGTGTAAGGAATGGATATGAGAGAAGCGAAGGGCTACAAGAAAAAACCGATACTGCTGCTGATCATCGTGCCGCTTTTTCTGCTCCTTTTGCTGGAGGGCGCAGTTCTCATTGGGAGCTTCTACCGGCAGGGAATCGTGAAACGGCTCCGCGGGAACGCGGAGGAGATCACGGAGAGCAGGGTGCAGACGCGCAGGAACGGGCTGGAGAGCCGAATGACAGGGCAGTGGATGAATCTCGGACACGCCATGCAGAAGCTCAACGCGCGGACGGAGCGTATGCTCGCGGAGGGAAGCATCGATCTCATGACGCTGGATCAGAGCTCGGAGACGGCGAGGGACTATCTCAGCGCTGCTACGGAGGATCTGATCACGATGATGCGGGCAAACCGCGTGACCGGCGCCTTTCTGGTGTTGAATCATGAGGATCTCTCTGTCTCCATGGAAAGTGGGAACTACTGGAATAAGCCGGGGCTCTATCTTCGGGATCTCGACCCGAATGCCAGAGCCTCCGGCAGAAACGACGACATTCTGCTGGAACGCTCTCCGGCCGCCGTGGTATCGGATTACAGCATGTCCACAGACAGCGGCTGGGACAGCTGCTTCGCGTTCGGCAGCAACCAGGTTCCCTACTATGATTTTTTCTACCGTCCGATGCAGGCGGCACTGGAGAACCGGGATCGGGATTGGCAGGAGCTGGCGTACTGGAGTAAGCCCTATCGTCTGGAGGGAGAGGAACGCATCGCGATCGCCTATTCCGTACCGCTTCGGCTGGAGAGCGGTGAGGTCTACGGCGTGCTGGGAGTCGATATCCTGCTGGAGCAGCTGGGGAATTACCTCCCGTATCAGGAACTGGATCAGGATGGGGACGGCGCGTATTTTCTTTCCTTTCAGCCGGATCTCCTGAAGCCGGAGCTGGATACTGCCGTTGTCTCGGACAGCGGCGGCTGCCGTCTGGTGACAGGCTGGAAAAGCTACTTCAATCTCCCGGATGCCTATGTCTATAAGCAGGCGATCCGCATCAACAGCTCCATTTACGGAGACGGACAATGCTGGCTCGGCGCGGTGCTGCCGTGGAGAAGTCTCAATGCATTTTCCCGACGGCTGCTCTACTCGAGCGGGGTTTCCCTGCTGCTGTCGCTGCTGCTCGGCGCGTTGGGGAGCGTCGGCGTTGCTTTCTGGATACAGAAGCCGATTCTCACCATTGTACGGGGGCTTCGGAAGCAGCGGATCGATCAGGTCATCCGTCTGGAAAAGACCGGAATAGCGGAGCTGGATGAAATGACGGACACGCTGGAGGAGCTTTCTCGGAGGCTGCTCAGGGAGCGGGAGAATATCCGCTATGAGCGGGATCATGACTTCATGACCGGCCTGTATAACCGCCGCGCCTTCGACCGGGAAATGAAGATTCTGCTGGAGGAGAAGGCACGGGAGGGCGGAATCGGTGCATATATGATGATGGATCTCGATAACCTGAAGCTGATCAATGACACCTATGGACATGCGTTCGGGGATCATTATATCTGCGCCGCCTCCAAGGCAATCCGGGACGGAATCGGAAATGACGGGCTCTATTCCCGCGTTTCTGGTGACGAATTCAATGTCTTTATTTACCGGCAGGACGGGAATCGGAAGAGGGTGGAGTCTGTCATCGCACGGATGAGCGATGCGCTGTACTCTGCTTATATAGATCTTCCGGATGGGCGGCGGCAGTTCGTCCGGATCTCCGGCGGCATCAGCTGGTATCCGGAGGAGGGAACGCGGACGGAGGAGCTGGCGAAGAAGGCGGATCTTGCGATGTATGTTGTGAAGAGGGCATCGAAGGAGCATGCCCAGCGGAAGCAAAGATAAGGAAACGCTGATGAAATCGGAGAAGCTGCGTGCCAACGAACGTGAGCCATGAATAAATCAGCGTTTTCATAAGTATGGGGGCATCGCAGATTCACGGTGTCCTTTTTTGTGCCCGCTATTTGAAAAAGGCTTGACAATAGTACCCCACAGGGGTATATTGTGCATTACAAGCAAGATACCCATAAGGAGTATATAAAGCAATAAACGGAAAGGGAAAAGACATGAAACAATATGTCGTCACAGGGATGAGCTGTGCTGCCTGCCAGACGCGGGTCGAGAAGGCGGTAAGCAAGCTCCCTGGGGTAGAGAGCTGCTCGGTTTCCCTCCTGACCAATTCAATGGGGGTGAGCGGCGATGTATCGGAGCAGGAGGTCATCGCTGCGGTTGAGAACGCCGGCTACGGCGCATCCGTGAAGGGGGACGTCTCGAAGAAGGCAGGGAGCAGGATTGCCGCGGAGGAGGAAGCGCTCCGGGACAGGGAGACGCCGGTGCTGAAAAGGAGGCTGCTCTGGTCGGCGGGCTTCCTCCTGCTGCTCATGTACCTCTCGATGGGACATGGGATGCTGGGGATGCCGCTTCCTGCCGCCTTCGAAAACACAGCAGTGCTGGCAACCACGGAGCTGCTGCTTGCCATCATTGTCATGTATCTCAACAGGAGGTTCTTCACGGTGGGAACGAAGACGCTCCTCGCGGGCGCGCCGAATATGGACACGCTGGTGGCGCTCGGCTCGACAGCGAGCTTCGTCTATTCGCTCGCGGAGCTTTATCTGATCCTGCTCGCGATGGGAGAGGGGAACAGCGATATGGTGCGGCACTGCGGGCATCAGCTCTACTTTGAGACGGCGGCGATGATCCCGACACTGATCACAGTGGGGAAGCTGCTGGAGGCGGCTTCGAAGGGCAGGACGACAGATGCACTCCGGGGACTGATGCGGCTCGCGCCGAAAACGGCAGTGCTGTACCGGGACGGGAAGGAGCATACGGTTCCGATCGAGGAGGTACAGACGGGCGATCTCTTCGTGGTGCGTCCCGGAGAAAATATCCCGGTGGACGGCGTTATCGAGGAGGGGTGCGCCGCGGTGAACGAGGCAGCGCTGACCGGAGAATCCATCCCGGTAGATAAAACGGTCGGAGACAGGGTCTCTGCGGCGACGCTGAACCAGTCCGGCTATATCCGGGCACGAGCGACGAGGGTCGGAGAGGATACGACGCTTTCGCAGATCATCCGCATGGTGAGCGACGCGGCGGCGACGAAGGCACCGATCGCGCGGGTCGCGGATCGGGTTTCCGCGGTATTTGTGCCCGCGGTGATCGGGATCGCGGCAGCGACCATGCTGCTCTATCTCGTGACCGGACATCCGTTTTCCCAGGCGATCTCGCGGGCAGTGGCGATTCTCGTGATCAGCTGTCCCTGCGCGCTGGGACTTGCGACACCGGTGGCGATCATGGTCGGAAACGGTATGGGGGCAAAGAACGGTATCCTCTTCAAGACTGCTGTCTCGCTGGAGACGGCGGGGCAGCTGGAGATCGTCGCGCTGGACAAAACCGGGACGATCACGAGTGGTGCGCCGGTGGTGACGGAGGTGCTCCCTGCGGAGGGCGTCTCCCGGGAGGAGCTGCTGCATGCTGCGGCTTCTCTGGAGCTCCGCTCCGAGCATCCGCTCGCAAGGGCGGTCAGCGCCTACTGCACAGAGCAGGGGATCGTCGGAGCGGAAGTGACAGCGTTTCAGGCGCTTCCGGGGAACGGGCTCTCCGCGATATGGAACGGCGAGCAGTACCTGGCGGGCTCGGGCCGTTTCCTTGCGGAGCGAACCGCAGTTCCGGCAGAGGTGAAGAGAGAAGCGGAGCGCCTCTCGGAGGAGGGGAAGACCCCGCTCTTCTTCGCAGCGGGACAGCGGCTGCTCGGCGTAATCGCCGTTGCCGATACGCTGAAGGAGGACTCGCCGCAAGCGATCCGTGAGCTCCGGAGACAGGGCATCGAAATTGTCATGCTGACGGGAGACAATGCGCGGACTGCGGAGGCGATCGGAAGGCTCGCAGGGGTGGACCGCGTGATTGCCGGGGTGCTGCCGGACGGCAAGGAGGCGGTGATCCGGGAGCTCCGCCAGGGCGGAAGGCGGGTCGCCATGGTGGGAGACGGCATCAATGATGCACCGGCACTCACGAGGGCAGATCTCGGGATCGCAATCGGCGCGGGGGCAGATGTCGCAGTTGATGCGGCGGACATTGTCCTGATGAAGAGCCGTCTCTCCGACGTGCCGGCAGCGATCCGGCTTTCCAGAGCGACGATTCGCAATATTCATGAGAATCTGTTCTGGGCGTTTTTCTATAATGCGGTCTGCATTCCGCTGGCGGCGGGCTTTTATTCTTACCTCTTCGGCTGGAGCTGGGAGATGAATCCGATGGTCGGCGCGGCAGCGATGGCGCTCTCGAGCTTTACCGTCTGCATGAATGCGCTGCGGCTGAATCTCTTCCGGCTCTATGACAGCACGGGAGACAGGGAGCTTCGGCGCGGGAGACGGCAGCAGGATAGAAAACAATACATTGCCGGAGACGGCAGAAAAACAGAAAAAGAAAAGGAGAAGACAATGAAGAAGACAATCAAAATCGAAGGAATGATGTGCGGACACTGCGAGGCGCGGGTGAAGAAGGCGCTGGAGGCGCTGGCAGGCGTAGAAAGAGCGGAGGTAAGCCATGAGAGGGGCGAAGCTGTAGTGAGCCTTGCAGAGGAGGTTTCGGACGAGCTGCTGAAGACGGCGGTAGAGGCGCAGGACTACAAGGTGACCGGCATTGTCTGAGAGAAGTACAGGAGGTGAGCGTATGCCCGGATGCTGCACGGCGGAGGGAGCCGCAGGGAGAAAGAAGGCGGTTCCCCGGTCAGAGAAGGAGCAGAAGGAGCTGGTAACGAGACTGAACCGCATCGAAGGACAGATCCGGGGGATTCGCGGCATGATCGAGGACGGCCGCTACTGCGTCGATGTACTGGTACAGGTCAGCGCCGTACAATCCGCGCTGCAGTCCTTCGGCCGGGAGCTGCTCGGCAGCCATATCCGTTCCTGCGTGGCGGATGACATTCGAAACGGCGGGGAAGATGCCGTAGAGGAGCTGGTTATGCTCCTACAGAAAACGATGCGCTGAGGCAGGATATCGCCCCTCCTCTCCGGGAAGTCGGAGGGGGCGGGGCATTTTTAGGCTTTATTCTCGTACGAAGCTGTGCTAAAATATCTCTCTACGGAGTGAGAAAAAGATGAGAGAGAGAATAAGCAGGCTGGCGCGCGGGATCGTGGATACGGATATCCCGAAGCTTCAGATGAGCGTCAGCTCCTTTCGGGGGAGCTATGCGCCGGGGGAAAGGCATCAATTTAATACGGTACTGCGCTCTTCCAATGAGGTGCCGCTGAAGGGACTGATTTATTCCACGAATCCGAGAGTGAGGCCGGAGAAGGATGCGTTCGGAGGACTTCGGTCGAGGCTCGGCTGCGAGTGCAGCACGGAGGGACTGCAGGACGGCGATACGATAGAGGGGATGCTCATCATCGTCAGCAATGCCGGTGAGTGGCAGCTTCCCTATCTTTTTTTGATAAAGGGAAATACCGAAGAGCGGCCGGAGACAGCGGCGGAGGAAAGCGGGGAGTACCCGCGTATGCTTTCGGAGGAGCCGGAGGAAGAGAATGACAGCCGCTTCAGGGGATACCTGCAGGAGCTCGAGGGCGCCTCGGAGACGCTGCATCTCTATGAGCATCTGGTGGAGGCGATGCCGTATAACTACGCGGAGCCTCTGCCGAGAGAGGTCTATCTTTATTTCGACTATGAGCAGGCGCTTCGGGAGAGTCTCGCGCTTCCGCTCTACTGCAATATCCTTCGGGCATTTCCTGCCGAGTCCGACATTTACCAGCGCTTCGAGCGCCGGATCCGCGAGTTCTCGGTGGAGGCGCTGCTGCATGGCAGAATCGACGAGCGCTACGCGCTGCTCTATACGCGGATGCTCTTCCCGGATATGGTAGATCGCCGTATGGCGCGGGTGCTCCCGCGACTGCTTCACAGCTACCGGATCTCGGTACGGGCAGAGGGACTCCGCGCCGTCGTGCTGCGCTACCCGGAGCTTCGGGAGCCGCGGCGCTTCCCGCTGAAGGACGGAACCGCCTGTGTGCCGCTGCTCTTTCCGGATGCGGAGATTCGTTTCGAGGACTGCGACGGGAAGCTCTGGGATATTCAGCACCGGAGGGAACGGCTGCTGGAGCTTCCGGAGATTGCTGCATGTCTTGCCGCATTTCCGGAGGAGGCAGGGGAGTATCGGCTCGCTCCGGTACGGCGTATCGTACAAAGCGGCATACAGAAGCTCGGACAGCTTCGGCTGTGCGAGGCGCTGTTTTCGGAGGCGGAGATTTCGGATGCCTTCCGGCAAGAGCTCGCGGAGGCGGTGCTGCGCTACCATGCACGGATGAAGCATTCCGACCGGGAGCTGCTCTCGGAGCAGGATCGGGTCTTCCTTCGGGAGCTGCCGCCCTCCCTCCTCGGAAGAGAGGAATATGCGGAGCTGCTTCGCAGTTTGATCCGGCTTCAGGAGCTGGAACGCGCGGCAGCGCTCTACGGGGAGGGGCAGCCGCTGCATCTTGAGCGGGATCTCCTGGAGCAGCTGCTCTCCTTCCGGATTGCACGGCTCTGCGAGGACGGCGGAGCGGAAGAGCAGTCCGGTAAGCGTGCCGGGAGAGAGGCGGTCTATGGGCTCTGCCTCGCAACGTATCAGGCGTTCCGGGAGGGAAGCCGGAGGCGGGAGCTGCTGCTTTTCCTGCTAGAGCACTATAACAGCAGCTCATGGCTCATGTATGAGCTCCTGACGAAGAGCGCGGAGCGGCTCTGCGCCCTCCGGGGCGGCTGTGCCCTTTCCGCACTGCCTGCGGAGGAGAGGGATGCGGTGAATCGGCTCTCGGAGCGGCTGCTCGCACAGATGCTCTTCAGCGGGATGGAGGAGGGGATTGACGAGGTACATCGGCTCTATCAGGAGAGCGGCGGAGGAGAGCCGCTTTTGGAGAAGGCGTTCCTTACGAAGAAGGCGGCACTGTACTTCCTCAGGGAGCGGGAAACGGAGCGGAGCTTCTTTACGCTTCTGTACGGTCTGATCCACAGGGAGAATATCAAGGAGCGGCTGCCACTGATCTACCTGCTTGCGATGAGCAAATACATGTCCGCGCAGGAACGGCTTTCCGACGAGGAGAAGCTGGAGCTGCAGGAAATGATGAACGTACTGACGGAGAAGCGCCTGATCTTCGCATATACGGAACGGCTTGGGCGGTTCATTCCGCTGCCTGCTTCGGTGACGAACCGAAGCTATATCGAGTACCGGAGCGATACCGGCGAGAAGCCGGTGCTCTATGTGAAGATTCTGCCGGACGAGACGGACTTTCGGGAGGAGGAGCTCGAACGGGTATATCAGAATATCTATGTCTGCCCGCTGCTTTTGTTTGCGGGAGAGCAGGCTGTCTACAAGATCTGCCGGATCGGAGAGGAGTTTCCGGTACAGCAGGGGTCTGTGAAGTCCGTGCCGGAGCCCGTAAGCCGGACGGAGGGAGACAGCTATGCGCTGCTGAATGAGCTGTCCGGTCTTCTGGAGGCGGGAGACTGCCGGGAGCTTCGGGATAGGATGCTGCAGTATACGAGAAAGGAAGCGATGATCCGGGTGCTCTTCGCGAGGGGGGATGGAAAGCTGTGAGTCGAAATATAGGAATCTCGCTGGACGATGATTTTACAGAGCTCTGTATCGGGACAGAGGGTCAGGAGCGTACGCTCCCGACCATGCTCTGCAAAAAGAAAAACAGTGATACATGGCTTATCGGAGAGGCAGCGTACAAGGCGACGCTGGACGGCTCCGGCGTGCTGGTGGATAAGCTTCTGTCCCTGCTCCGAAAGAATGGAACTGCCACGATAGAGCATACCTGCTACAGCGGAGAGGAGCTCATGGAGCGTTTCCTCCGGACAATTCTGTCCGAGGATTGGAAAGCGGCGGAGGAATCGGCGGAGCCTGCGACGGAAAAGCCTGCGGAGCCCTCGGCGGAGAAGCGCAGCTTCCTTACGATCCTCCCGGCGGGCAGCAGCCTGTCCGAGGAGGAAGCGGAGACGGCGGAAGCGCCGAACTCGGAGAGCGGGCAGGAGCCTGCGGGAGAAGAGGGAGGAAACGAGGCCGTCGTTCTCTCGATCCGCAGGGCAGAGCAGGAGCTCTTCCGTAAGCTCGGGACGATACTGGAGCGGATCTGCGGTAAAGCGGTGCATGCCGTCGTCGTTAGCCACACAGAAGCGTATGTACATTATATCCTGCATCAGGACAAGAACCTCTACAGCCGTCTGGTTGGGATGTTCGAGCTTTCAAACCAGTGTCTCTATTACTATGAGATGCAGGTTTCCCGCGGGAGCCGCCGTTATGCAATGGCCGGTTCGGAGGCGCAGGAGGAGGCGTTCAGCCTGGACATCCTGAAAACACCCTCCGGAATTCGGATCGCGGATCGTATTCTCTCGGCACTTGCGGATCGGAACCTGCATAAGAAGTCCTTCAGCTCCATCTTCCTGAGCGGACGGGGCTTCGAGACGACAGATTTCGCGCCGGACTTCATGCGCCGGCTCTGCCGGGGACGGCGTGTCTGCATTGAGCCGCGGATCTTCGCGATCGGTGCGCTCTGCTATGCCCGTCTTTTATCGCAGGGAGAGAAGGAGGAATATACCATCCTCTGCGATACCCGCGCGAGCTGCGATGTCTCTGTCCGGGTCGTGCAGAAGGAGAGAGAGCAGAGGCTGCCGATCATCCATGCCGGAGACTGCTGGGCGAATCGTTCGATGGAGTGCGAGATGATTCTGGATCGGCAGAACTATGTGGACTTTCAGCTGAGCCCTCTGCTCGGCGGGCAGCGTCCGGCGCAGCTTCGGATGCTTCTCACGGGCTTCCCCGAGAGGGAGAACCGAACCACGCGGATCTCGCTGAATGCAGATTTTCTGGATGCCGGACGTCTTCGCGTCACGGTGAAGGATCTGGGCTTCGGGGAGCTTTTCCCGGCGAGCAGCGCCGTGGTTTCGGAGGAGATTGACCTCCGGCGGACAATGGGGGATGGGTAATGGGACTTCTGTTATGCACACCGAGAGCGGAGCAGCCCTTTTACTACGAGAAGCTCGATCGGAAGCTCTGGTCGATTCAGGAGCTCTGCTACATATTATACCGTTATCCGGTCGTGATCCCGGAGGACTTCGTCGACGCGAAGCTCTGCCAGTGGCTCTCGCAGATCGGGCTGCAGCGGCTTTCCGAGCGGCTTTTGCAGTTTTTGCAGATGGGGGAGGAGCAGGATCGGCTGATTCTCCGTATTCTTCGGGAGGGAAATTATTATACCGAGCGGGAGATTCAGGACTTCGGATTGTCGCTCCGGCGTCTTCGGGAGATCGAGCACGGCGCACGGCAGGAAATGCTTGGGGATACCTATTTCCGTATGGGAAGATACGGCAGGGCGGTAGAGGCGTACCGCAGTGCGGTCTCGGAGCGGAGGGGCGGCAGGGTGCGGGAGAAGCTGGCGGACAGTCTCGTGACGGTGATGCAGCTTCGGCGCGCGGCAGGGCTCTATGAGGATGTTTACCGCGAGAGCGGAGAGACGGAGGCACTCCGGAAGCTGTATTTTCTGGAGAAGCTGGAGCCGGCGCTTAAGGTATTCGCCCCTTACCGGGAGAGAGTCACGGCGGAGCTGCTCTCTGACTGGGAGAAGTGCTATGAAGAGGCGCTGCAGTCCGCCGGGCATTCGGAACCGGCAGAGGAGATCCGCCGGAGCTATGCACGCGGAGAGGCGGCATTCCGGGCAGATGCCGCCGGAACGCTTCGGGAATGGAAGCGCGCGTACCGGGAGAAGGTCTGAGAAGAGGAGAGAGGAAGAGGAGAATGAGGGAACTTGCGAAGACATACGATCCGTCGGAGGTAGAGGATCGGATCTATGAGATGTGGATGAAGGGGAACTGCTTCCATGCGGAGGTTAATGCGGACAGGAAGCCGTTTACGATCATGATGCCGCCGCCCAATGTCACCGGCCAGCTGCACATGGGACACGCGCTGGACAATACGCTGCAGGATTCCCTGATCCGTTTCAAGAGAATGCAGGGCTTCGAGGCGCTCTGGCAGCCGGGCTGCGACCATGCCGCGATCGCGACGGAGGTCAAGGTCACCAATAAGCTGAAGGAGCAGGGCATCGACAAGCATACGCTCGGCAGAGAGGGCTTCCTCCGCGAGGCATGGAAGTGGAAGGAGGAGTACGAGGACCGGATTGTAAACCAGCTCCATAAGATCGGCTCCTCCGCGGATTGGGAGAGACTTCGCTTCACGATGGATGAGGGCTGCTCCCATGCGGTGCAGACGACCTTCCTGAACCTGTATCGGAAGGGCTATATCTACAGGGGTTCACGGATCATCAACTGGTGTCCGGTCTGCCAGACCTCGCTGTCCGACGCGGAGGTTATTCACGAGGAGCAGGAAGGGAGCTTCTGGCATATCAACTATCCGATCGTCGGAGAAGAGGGCAGATTCGTCGAGATCGCGACGACTCGTCCGGAGACACTGCTCGGTGATACCGCGGTGGCGGTCAATCCGGAAGACGAGAGATACCGAGACCTGATCGGGAAGGAGCTTTCGCTCCCGTTGACCGGCCGCACGATTCCGGTGATTGCGGACGAGTATGTGGATAAGGAATTTGGAACCGGCTGCGTGAAGATCACGCCGGCGCATGATCCGAACGATTTCGAGGTTGGCAGGCGCCATCAGCTTCCGGAGATCAATATTCTGAACAATGACGCTACGATCTGCTGTCCGGGATCGAAATACGATGGCATGGATCGCTACGCGGCGCGGGAGGCGGTCGTGGAGGATCTCCGGGCACTCGGCCTCCTGGTCAAGGTGGTTCCGCATCTTCATAATGTCGGCACGCACGACCGCTGCGGGACGACGGTGGAGCCGATGATCAAGCCGCAGTGGTTTGTAAGAATGGAGGAGATGGCAAAGCCGGCGATTGAGGCGGTAAAGAGCGGAGCGCTGCAGTTCGTCCCGGAAAATTACAGCAAGACCTACCTGCATTGGCTGGAGAACATCAAGGACTGGTGTATTTCGAGGCAGCTCTGGTGGGGACATCGGATTCCTGCATATTACTGCATGGACTGCGGGGAGATGGCCGTCGCAGAGGAGATGCCGGAGACCTGTCCACACTGCGGCGGGAAGCATTTCCGGCAGGACGAGGATACACTCGACACCTGGTTCTCGAGCGCGCTCTGGCCGTTTGAAACGCTGGGCTGGCCGGAGGACACCGAGGCATACCGGTATTTCTATCCGACAGATGTGCTTGTCACCGGCTATGACATTATTTTCTTCTGGGTAGTCCGCATGGTATTTTCCGGCATCGAGCAGACCGGGAAGCTTCCGTTCTCGAAGGTGCTGATCCACGGACTGGTGCGGGACGATCAGGGACGCAAGATGAGCAAGTCCCTCGGCAACGGCATCGATCCGCTGGAGGTGATTGAGAGGTACGGCGCGGATGCGCTCCGCATGACGCTCCTTACCGGCAACGCGCCGGGCAACGATATGCGCTTCTACTGGTCGCGGGTGGAGGCGTCCCGGAACTTCATGAACAAGGTCTGGAACGCGTCCCGCTTCATTATGATGAATCTCGACAAGGCAGAGCTTCCGGTGGAGGTGCCGAAGGAGCTGACGATCGCGGACAAGTGGATCCTCTCGAAGCTGAATGCCGTAATCACAGAGGTAACGCGGAATATGGAAGCGTTCGATCTGGGGATCGCCCTCGATAAGATACAGAGCTTCCTCTGGGAGGAGTTCTGCGACTGGTACATCGAGATGGTGAAGCCGCGGCTCTACAGTGAAGGAGACGAGACGAAGTCCGCGGCGCTCTGGACGCTGCAGCATGTGCTGACGACGGGGCTGAAGCTCCTGCATCCGTTCTGCCCGTTCATCACGGAGGAGATCTTCGACACACTGACGGATCCGGAGACGCCGCTGATCCGGGAGACATGGCCTGTATTCGAGCCGCGCTTCGACTTCGCAAGGGAGGAGACAGAGCTTGAGACCATCAAGGAGGCAGTGCGAAGAGTCCGGGCAATTCGTACCGAGATGAATGTCGCGCCGTCCCGCAGAGCGAAGGTCTATGTCGTGAGCGGGAACGCGGCGACAGCGGACATCTTCGAGAGGAGCCGTGTCTTTTTCGCGACACTTGCCTATGCCTCCGAGGTCATCGTACAGGCGGATCGGGAGGGCATCTCCGCAGATGCCGTTTCCGTGGTGATCCCGGATGCGAACCTCTATATCCCGTTTGCGGAGCTTGTGGATATCGAGAAGGAGAAAGAACGGCTCCGAAAGGAACAGAAGCGGCTCACGGGAGAGATCGCCCGCTCGAACGGCATGCTCTGTAATGATCGCTTCCTCTCTAAGGCACCGGAGGAAAAGGTACAGGAGGAGCGGGAGAAGCTGCAGAAATATCAGCAGATGCTCGGGCAGGTCAAGGAAAGGCTCGCCGGGCTGTAAAAGGGGCGGATGCCCTCATAAGCCATTCGCTGAATTCGCTGAAATTCCATTTCAAATTCATGGCAATCGTTTCTGTTTCAGCGAATGGATTGGCGGAGCTGTTACAAGCTGTAGGAAAGTCTCACAGGCGCTTTATTACAGGCCTGTGATAAAGCGCGTGCTGTTCCCGACTCTTGATCGGGGGCTGCCGGGGAGCGGAACGGAGACGGGAAATGAAGCTGAGACTTCTCACGGTAGGCAGAATGAAGGAAGCATACTGGAGGGACGCTGTCGCAGAATATGCGAAGCGTCTCTCTTCGTATTGCACGCTGGAGATCCTTGAGGTCGCGGATGAAAAAACGCCGGAGCATGCTCCGGCGGCAGCAGAACGAAAAATCAAAGAAACAGAGGGAAAGCGTCTGCTTACAAGAATCCCGGAGCGCTCCTTCGTCGTCGTTCTCGCGATCGAGGGAGAGATGCTGAGCTCGGAGGCACTTTCCGCGGCGCTCTCCGAGCAGCTGCTTCGCGGGATGAGCGATATCACGCTGGTAATCGGCGGGTCGCTGGGCTTGTCTCCGGAGGTTCTTGCTCGGGCGGACAGGAAGCTGAGCTTCTCGAGACTGACCTTCCCGCATCAGCTGATGCGGGTCATGGTACTGGAGCAGCTCTACCGCGCGTTCCGAATCAGGGCAGGGGAACCGTATCATAAATAAGGGTTTAGCCTATGGATTCCTGCACGAGCGCGAGAAGTGCCGGGCGCTCCAGTCCGAGCACCAGACAGAGCTCCGAAAAGAGGATGTCCTCCGCCTGCTCCAGACAATGTACGTCGGAGACGGTCAGCCGTTTTCCGCTGCGCTTCCGCTCTGTCTTCCGCCGGAGAAGGGTCTTGATCACACGCATCAGCTTGTTCGGGTCGGAGCTGCGGATACAGCTTTTGTAGGCATCCTCCCGCTGCTTGTTGCTCTGGCTGTCGAGAAGAGCGATGGACGGAATGGAGAGGAGGAAGCGCTCCGCCTGCGCCTTCGTCATTACGCTCCGCATGTTGAGCTTCTCGGCATCGACCGGGGCATAGATGGCACCGTTCTCCGTTCCCAGCGGCTGCATGACATAGTAGAGCCGATCCCTCGAGACGCCATCCAGCGAGAGATGGGTCGTATCGAGAATCCGGTGGATCCCCTTGCAGCCGTAAACGACGTATTCTCCGATTCGGAACATTACAACACAACCTCCTTTGCATAGAATAGACAGCAGTACAGGTAAGCGAAGCTTTATGCCTGAGATACTGTTACTGGAATAATAGAATAGATGAAATCGATAATAAAGATTGACTATAAAAATATAGAAATATATAATATAAATTTTATCATAAAAAATCTGATTTTTCCAGTGCTTTTCCGGAAATCGGCGGCATTTTCCCCGGAAAGTCCCCGGAAGGCTTGCGGCTTGCGGCGCTGCTGGAGTATACTGTAACAATCTGTGAGGTCGGATATGAAGCTATTTTGGAAAAGGCTGCTGCGGAGCGAGGCTGTGCTGTATCTCGTCGCAGGTGTCCTTACGACGGCGGTAAACTTCGTATGCTTTCACGGGCTGGATCTGGGACTTTTCCGGAGCGGGCTTTCGGCGCGTATGAGCTATCAGATTGCCTATGCCGCCGCCTTTTTCGCCGCGGTAATCTTTGCCTACTGGACGAATAAGTTTTTTGTATTCCGGAACTTCCGGCTGGAGCCGCTCTATCTTCTGCGGGAGTTCTCCGGTTTTTTTGCTGCGCGGCTCGTATCTGGGCTTCTGACCTTTGTGCTGCTCGTCGGCTTCATCGAGCTCCTGCATTTTGGGCACAGCCTCGCGTGGCTGTCCACAACGACGGTGAATCTGGTATTCAACTATCTGGCGAGCAAGTTCTGGATCTTTAAGAAGTGAGGCGAGGATATGAATAAGAAGTGGCTTCGGGCGGCAGACGCCTACCTGGTTGCGTTCCTGCTCCCGTGTATCATTATGCTGGTGATCTTCATCGCAAGGGGGATCTTCCCGTTCGGAGAGGAGAGCTTCCTCCGGACGGATCTGTACCACCAGTACGCGCCTTTTTTTTCGGAGTTCCAGTATAAGCTGCGGCATGGGGGGTCTCTCCTCTACAGCTGGGACATCGGGATGGGCGTGAACTTCGCGGCGCTCTACGGCTACTATCTGGCAAGTCCGCTGAATTTCCTGCTCATATTGGTGCCTCGGGGGCTCGTGCTGGAATTCATGAGCTATCTGGTCATCGTGAAGATCGGACTCTGCGGCCTGACGGCGGCGGTCTATTTCCGCAGGCACTTCGGACGTCGGAACTTCGGCTGCGCCTTCTTCGGGATACTCTATGCGATGAGCGGCTACCTCGCGGCGTATTCCTGGAATATCATGTGGCTGGACTGCATTCTGCTCTTTCCGCTGATCCTCCTCGGCATGGAGCGGCTGCTCCGGGGAGGAAGTCCGATTCTCTATACAGTGGCACTGGGGCTTTCGATTCTCTCGAACTACTATATTTCTATCATGATCTGTCTCTTTCTCGTGCTCTACTTCTTCGCATTCGAGCTGCTGGAGAGAGAGCGGTTCCGGGAGGACTGGTGGAAAAGGGCGTCCCGCTTCGCACTCTTTTCATTGCTTTCGGGAGGACTTGCGGCGGTGACGCTGCTGCCGGAGATCTATGCGCTGAAGACGACCGCCTCCGGGAATGTGAGCTTCCCGGACACCGCGACCCAGTATTTCACGATTCTGGATATGATCGCGCGGCATCTCCCGAATGTGGAGACAGAGCAGGGGCTCAATCATTGGCCGAACCTCTATTGCGGCACGGCGGTATTCCTGCTTCTCCCGCTGTACTTCATGAACCGGCGGATACGGATTAGAGAGAAGCTTGTCTATGGGGTTTTGCTGCTCCTTTTCTATCTGAGCTTCTCGATCAATACGCTGAACTTCATCTGGCACGGCTTTCATTATCCGAACAGTCTGCCCTGTCGGCAGAGCTTCCTCTACATCCTGCTGGTGCTTACCATGGCTTACCATGCCTACCTGGAGCGGCGTGCATTCCGGCTTAGGGAGCTGTGCCGGGCACTGGGGATCGCGCTTATGCTGATCCTGCTCCTGCAAAAGCTGGTTACGGAGGAGGCGTTCCACTGGTCTAGCTTCTATGTCGGGCTCCTGCTCGTGCTGCTCTACTTCGGCTGCATGTACTGGGAGAGACGACGGAAGCGGGGCGGAAACCTGCTCCTCCTTTTGACGCTGCTCCTTCTCACGGTGGAGACGGCGGTGAATATGGCAGTGACTTCGGTCACGACGACGAGCCGCAGCTCCTATATCGCGGACAACGCGGATGTACGGAAGCTGACGGAGGCGGTGCGCAGCGAGGACAGGGGTTTCTATCGCCTGGAGAAGGTCACGAGGAAGACCAAGAACGACGGGGCATGGATGAATTTTCCCAGCGTCTCCCTCTTCTCCTCGACGGCATACAAGGACTGCTCGGACTTTTTCAGAAAGTCGGGCATGGAGGCTTCCACCAACGCCTATTCCATTACCGGCTCGACACCGCTGATGGATATGCTCTTCGCAGTGAAGTATGCGCTCTATTCGGAGGAGGCAGCGCATCCCTCGGAGCAGGGACTGGAGTATATCAACGCCTCCGGCAAGACCTATCTTTACCGGAACCGGTATACGCTGCCGATCGGTTATTTCCTGACGGAGCAGCAGCTTCGAGACTGGGATCTGGAGGCAGGGAATCCCGCACTGGTACAGAATTCTTTCACGGAGGCGTTGGGAGCGGGATCGGTGCTGCATCCTGTGCTCGGGAGCTTCGAGGGGGAGGACTATGTCTTTACGGCGGATGAGGCCGGGCTCTATTATGTTTATGTAAACAGGCAGAAGATCAAGAAGGTCAAGGCGTACTATACAGAGGGCGAGAAGCTTTTTGACAATGTGGATCGGGGCTATTTTCTGGAGCTTGGCTATCTCAGGAGCGGGGAGGAGATCCGCCTTCATTCCGAAACGAGCGGACAGGATATGGACGGCAGCGTGTATCGCTTCGACAGGGAGGTGCTGCGGTCTGTCTATGAGAGGCTGAGTCCCTATGGCTTCGAGCCGGCGCGCTTCGGGGACGGCAGACTGTCGGGACGCGCTGTCCTGCCGGAGGACGGCGTGCTGCTCTGTACGATACCCTATGACGCGGGATGGACGGCGACGGTGGACGGTGAAAAAATCAAGCCGGACAGAGAAAAGGAGGGCTTCCTCGGGCTCAAGCTCAGCGCCGGAGAGCATGAGATCACACTCCGCTATTTTCCGCAGGGTCTGAAAATAGGGGCAGTGCTCTCGGGGATTTCTCTTCTGCTCCTTCTGCTCTCGGTCTGTCTGTATTGGGGATTCGAGTCCGGGCGACCGCGGCGGAAAATGCCTGTGGATGGAAAAGCCGCGCCGGGCAGGAGGAAGTCCGCCGGGAAAGAGCGCGGAGGGGAGGAGGGAGACAGCGTTCGCGGGAGAAGCCGTCGGAGACGGCAAAAGGCACTCAGGATGCAGGGCAGAACCGCCAAGGAGTGGGACAGGGCTTTCGTGATCCCCGAGGTATCGAAGGAAAAGGAAATCGAGGTTCCGGATATCCGGACGATGACAGCGGAGGGGATCGTCAGAAAGGTGGTGAAATTCCCGCAGCCGCCCAATTCGTCCGATACCAATCCGGGGGAGACGGAGAAAGCAGAGAGAGACGAGGAGGAAGAGAAATGAAGCTTTGGGGAGGGAGATTCACGGGAGAGACGGATGACGCCGCCTTTGCCTTCAACCAGTCGCTCCCATTTGACAGGCGACTGTACCGGCAGGATATTACAGGCTCGATTGCGCACGCGCGGATGCTGGGGAGGCAGGGCATTATCCCGCAGGAGGACAGCACGCGCATCGTAGAGGGGCTTACGGAGATCCTTGCGGATATCGAGACGGGGCGGCTGCGCCTGGAAGGGGAAGCCGAGGATATTCACAGCTTCGTGGAGACGGAGCTGACGAGACGGATCGGAGAGGCGGGGAAGCGGCTTCATACAGGGCGCTCCCGGAACGATCAGGTCGCACTGGATATGAAGCTTTATGTCCGGGATGAGATCGACGCCATGCAGGAGCTGCTTTCCGGTCTGCTCACGACGCTGGATGAGATCATCGAGGCGAACCGGCAGACCTATATGCCGGGCTTTACGCATCTCCAGAAGGCGCAGCCGACGACGCTGGCGCATCACATGGCGGCGTATCGAGAGATGTTCCGCCGCGACAGCTCCCGCATCGCGGACTGCCGTGTCCGCCTAAATGCCTGTCCGCTCGGCAGCGGTGCATTCGCGGGAACGACCTATCCGCTGGATCGGGACTATACGGCGGCGCTGCTGCATTTCGATCGGGCGACGGAGAATTCCATGGATTCGGTTTCCGATCGGGACTATCTCATGGAGTATCTTTTCGACCTGTCGACGCTCGCGATGCATCTTTCGCGGCTCAGCGAGGAGATCATCCTCTGGAACAGCAACGAGTATCGCTTCGTGACGATCTCCGATGCCTACTCCACCGGCTCCAGCATCATGCCGCAGAAGAAGAATCCGGATATTGCGGAGCTGATCCGCGGTAAGACTGGACGGGTCTATGGGGCGCTGATGGCGCTTCTGACGACGATGAAGGGACTTCCGCTCGCCTACAACAAGGACATGCAGGAGGACAAGGAGCTCTCCTTCGATGCGATGGATACGATGAAGCGCTCCGTCCTGCTGATGAGCGGCATGCTTCGGACGATCCGCTGGAATAAGGAGCGAATGGAGGCAAGCGCGAAAAACGGCTTCACCAATGCGACGGATGTCGCCGATTATCTGGTGCGAAGGGGCATTCCGTTTAGGACGGCGCACGGTATCGTAGGGGAGCTGGTGCTGCTCTGTGAAAGGAAGGACTGTACGCTGGATGATCTGAGCCTCGCCGAATACCGTGCGGTCTGTCCGCAGATCAATGAGGATATCTACGCTGCAATCTCTCTGGAAACCTGTGTGAAAAACCGAAAAACAAAAGGTGCACCGGGGAGCGAAGAGATTTCCATAAAGGAAATCTCGTAGCGACATGGCACAGACGAAGTCTGTGTCCGGCAGAGGCGGATTCACCGAGGGCATCGAGCCCGAGGTGAACCCAGCGAAGAGATTTGCCATCAGGCAAATCCGGAGCGTACATGACTACTTCTCGAAGAGAAGTACCTCCCAAAACACCCCCCGATCGGAGATCGGGGGAGCCGCGCGGTTTAGAGCGGTTAAAGCAATCGCATGCGATTGCTACCCTGAAGGGAGGTTAGCCGAAGCCTCCCGGGCGAGGCTGAGTCCCAGCGAAGAGATTTCCATAAAGAAAAGCTCTTTATAATTGACATTCAATGAAAGACTTGAATAAAATCCATAAAATACGAATTTTTATTCATGATATGCTTGCGTTTCTCTCATTCCGGATGTAAGATACAGGAGGTAAAAAACAGAGAGCTGCCTTCTGATTCTCATGGAAGTCGGGGCGGCTTCAGATCGCCCGGCTTCGGGCGGGAGGAGAGAAGATGGCAAATCTTACACCGAAGAACAATACCGAGGGGGAGAAGGTGATTCTTGCCTATTCCGGCGGACTGGACACGACTACCATTATTCCGTGGCTGAAAGAGAATTTCGGCTATGAGGTCATCTGCTGCTGCATCGACGTGGGGCAGGGAGAGGAGCTGGACGGGCTTTCCGAGCGAGCGAAGCTCTCCGGCGCGTCCAAGCTCTATATCGAAGACATTATAGATGATTTCTGCGATAATTATGCACTTCCCTGCCTGCAGGCGAATGCCACCTACGAGAACAAGTACCTGCTGGGAACCTCGATGGCGCGGCCGGCGATCGCGAAGTGTCTCGTGGAGATCGCCCGTAAGGAGGGGGCGAAGGCGATCTGCCATGGTGCGACCGGTAAGGGCAACGATCAGATCCGCTTCGAGCTCTCGATCAAGGCGCTCGCACCGGATCTCGACATCATTGCCCCATGGCGGATGACCGATATCTGGACGCTGCAGTCCCGCGAGGATGAGATCCGCTACTGCAGGGAGCGCGGCATCGATCTCGCCTTTGGCTCACATGACAATTCCTACAGCCGCGACCGGAATATCTGGCACATTTCCCATGAAGGACTCGAGCTGGAGGATCCGGACTGCGCGCCGAACTATGAGCACATGCTGGTGCTCTCTGTCGATCCGAGGAAAGCACCGGACAGGGAGACAGAGCTCAGCATCGACTGGGAGGAGGGCGTGCCGGTCGCGCTGAACAAGGAGAGGCTTTCCTTCAAGGAGATTCTGCAAAGGCTGAATGTGCTCGGCGGACAGAACGGCATCGGCATCATTGATATCGTAGAGAACCGCGTCGTCGGAATGAAGAGCCGCGGCGTCTATGAGACACCGGGCGGTACGATCCTCGTAGAGGCGCACAGGCAGCTCGAGGAGCTGATTCTTGACCGGCAGACCATGGAATTCAAGCAGATAGCAGACGTGAAATTCGCGCAGGTGGTTTATGAGGGCAAGTGGTTTGATCCGCTGCGGGAGGCATTGGAGGCTTTCGTGAAGTCGACCCAGAAGTATGTGAGCGGGACGACGAAGCTGAAGCTCTATAAGGGCAACATCATCAAGGCAGGCACGAGCTCTCCCTATTCTCTCTACAATGAATCCCTTGCCTCCTTCACCACCGGCGAGCTCTACGACCACCATGATGCATCCGGCTTCATCACGCTCTTCGGTCTGCCGGAGAGGGTGCGGGCAATGAAGCTGCAGGAGGTTAAAACAAAGGAAAAAACGAAGTAGACGCGGTAATCCGCAGCCTGATATTAAAGGGGCTGTGAAGAAATGAATTTCCATTTCTTTGCAGTCCCTGTTTATAATCTTTTCACACACGGAGAAATTCATCTGTGCTATAATTCTTAATTATATATAGAGAGGGATGGATAGGAGTTCATGTATTATTTCATTGTGAACCCTCATGCCAGCGGTGGAAAGGGAATGCGTGTTTGGAGACAGGTGCAGAGGCGTCTTCCGAAGCTCTCCGGCACGCAGCGGTATGAGGTCTTTCTGACGGAGAAGACCGGGGATGCCAGGGCGTTTTCGAGGAAGATCACAGAGCGGTGCCGCGAGGAGAAGACGCTGGTGGTGATCGGCGGCGACGGCACGCTGAGCGAGGTCGTGGACGGCGCCTGTCTGGACTCGGACAGAGTTTCCATTGCCTTTGTTCCGACCGGGTACGCGAATGATTTTGCGAGGAACCTCCGCAGGAAATACCGGCTCCGGAGGCAGCCGGAGCGTTTTTTCACCGCGGAGCGGGAGCGAATGCTGGATTACGGGGTGCTGGATGCGGAGAACGGCAACCGTCGCTTCGTGGTCAGCGCGGGAATCGGCTTCGACGCGGCGGTTTTTCATGAGCTGCTCGCATCCCGCTGCAGGCAGTGCGGAGAATACCCGCTGCGCCTGCATTCTGCGCGCTTCAGCTATTTTCTGATCTTTCTGCGGGAACTGAAGAGGGCGCAAAGGACGAGAGGATATATCCTGCTGGATCAGGAGCAGAGAGTGGAGTTCAACAATATCATCTTCATTTCCGCGCATGTTCACCCGCATGAATCCGGCTATCTCCTCGGTTCCGGCGCGAACTGTGAGGATGGGCGGCTGGATCTCTGCATCGTGAGCACGAAGCGGAAGCTCCGTATTGTCCGCATTCTGCTGGCGGCACTGTTCGGCATACATAAGAAGATGTCAGGCGTTCATTGCTATCGCTGCAGGGAGGCGGAGATCCACACGGCAGAGGCGTTTCCGGTACATACGGACGGGGAATCCTGCGGGAAGCTCAGAGATCTGGTGCTGAGCTGTGTACCGAGGAAGCTCCGTGTACGGCTTTAAGTGCTTCGGGACAGTCCGTCAGAGGTGAAGGCAGGGGGGAGACAAAGGAAAGGATGCAGATATGAGAATCGGAAGCGGCTACGACGTACACAGGCTGGCGGAGGGCAGGAAGCTCATCATAGGCGGGGTGGAGATTCCCTGCGAGAGGGGGCTGCTCGGACATTCGGATGCAGATGTGCTCTGTCATGCGATCACAGATGCGCTCTTCGGGGCGGCGGCGCTCGGGGATATCGGACAGCATTTCCCGGATACGGATCCGCGCTATGAGGGTGCAGATTCGCTGCGCCTGCTCTCGGAATGCGCAGGGCTTCTGCGGGAGAAGGGCTACCGCATCGGCAATATTGATTCGACGCTGATCTGCCAGGCGCCGAAGCTCGCGGTACATATTCCGGCGATGCGGGAGAATATCGCCGCGGCGCTGGGCATTTCGCTTTCGGAGGTGTCTGTAAAGGCGACGACGGAGGAGCGTCTGGGCTTTACCGGCAGAGGAGAGGGGATTTCCGCACAGGCGGTGGCACTGCTTCTGTAGGGCGCTGCAGTTTCTTCGGATGACACAAAGTTATAACAGAGTTTTCACATTCTCGTCACATTCGTTCGATATCATGTACAGCGTAAGCTTGAGAGGGCAGGGAAGGAATTTCCTTTATGAATAGGACAGGAGGATATCGATATGAAAAGGGTAGTAAAGCTCGCAGCAGGTGCGGTACTTTTCGGAACGGTGGCAGGTGCGTCCATGGTAGGCGTGAATCTGGCGGCGAACCAGATGGGGCTCCATGCAGCGAGTGCTTATGAGACACAGGCAGATACGGCGTTTCAGCCGAGTACGGAGAATGCGATGTCGTCTGCAGCGGAAACTACGGCGGCACAGCAGAGCAGCAGGACAGATACGGAGCTCTCGAGTGTACGAACGGTTGCGAAAGATGCGATGCCGTCCGTTGTAGCGATTACCAATATGGTGAAGTACCAGCAGAACGGCTTCTCCATATTCGGAAACTATCAGTCGCAGGAGACGGAGGTTCCGGCGAGCGGCTCCGGCGTCATTATCGGCAAGACCGATACAGAGCTCCTGGTCGTGACCAATAATCATGTCGTCGCGGATTCCTCCTCGCTTTCCGTGACCTTCGTGGACGGGAAGTCTGTGGATGCGGCGATCAAGGGAACGGATGCCTCTGCGGATCTCGCGGTGGTCGCCGTGAAGCTGTCGGACATCGAGAGCGCTACGCTGGATGCAATCAAGGTCATCACGATAGGAGACTCGGACAGAATCGAGGTTGGTGATCAGGTGGTTGCGATCGGAAATGCGCTGGGCTATGGGCAGTCCGTGACGACCGGCATTATCTCCGCGAAGGACAGGGATGTGGAAACCTCTGACGGCACGGAGTCGGGGCTGCTGCAGACCGATGCAGCGATCAATCCGGGCAATTCCGGCGGTGCGCTGCTCAATATGAACGGCGAGCTGATCGGCATCAATGTAGCGAAGTATGCTTCCACGGAGGTTGAGGGCATGGGCTATTCCATCCCGTCCTCCAAGGCGAAGGAGATTATCAGCAATCTTTCCAGTCTGACGACGCGCGATCAGGTGCCGGAGAATGAGAGGGGCTATCTCGGCGTACAGGTCAAGAATATCGACAAGGCGACCTCGCAGAGCTTCGATATGCCGCAGGGCGTATTCATTTACAAGTTCACAGAGGGCTCCAGCGCACAGAATTCCGGCCTGCAGGAGAAGGACATCATCACGAAGCTGGACGGGCAGGGCGTGACAGACTATAACAGCCTGCAGTCTCTGCTCTCGAAGTACCGCGCCGGAGAGACGGTGAAGGTGACAGTACAGCGGCAGGATGGCAGCGGAAAGTATGTGGAGACGGAGGTCACGGTAACGCTTGGCTCCTCGGAGAGCTCGAATACCAATGCTTCCGGCGGCAATGGACAGACAGGAGGCTCACAGAATCCGTTTGAGAGGAATGACGGCGGACAGGGAAGCGACGGCAGCTCCGGAGAGCAGCAGACACCGAACGACGGCAGCTCCCGCCTTCCGAGTCAGGATGAGATTCTGGAGGAGTTTAGGAAGTTCTTCAATCAGTATCAGAGATAAGAAAGTAGAATATGGAGCGCTGATTTCTGGCATGAGCTATTAACATGCGCCGCCTTTACCGGACAAGAGACAGTAAAGGCGGCGTTTTCTGAAATATGGGTACCTGCTTATGGACACAGGCATTTATCAAAGCATTCTTATTCTGGCCGAATGCGGAAGCTTCTCCCATGCGGCTCGGAAGCTCTTTATATCGCAGCCCGCGTTGACCAAAAAGGTGGCGAAGCTTGAAAATGAACTGGGCTGTCAGCTCATTAACCGCGGATTCGGCAGGATTACACTGACGCGGCAGGGAGAAATTTTTTTACGCTACGCCAGACAATACGTTGCTATCGAGAAAGAGCTGAAGGCGGAAATCGCAAACAGTCTCGAACGTGATGAAACGAGGATCAATGTTGCGACCACTCATAGGGGAGGGGATTATGCAGGCAGGATGTCCAAGGCGTTCACGGATAAATACCCGAATATATCGCTGAACTTCGAGGACTTTGATCTATTGCACTGTGAAAATGCGCTTTTGCAGGGGGCGGTCGACCTCGCCGTATATACGAGCCCTGTGCTGTCTCCCGATATTGAATATATGCCTCTGGCGGAGGATACGCTCCTGCTCATTACCAACAGAGACAATCCCTGCCTGCAGGGGAAGGATATCAGAGACAACGCGATCGATAACCCTCTGATCATAGATCCAGCGGAGCTGCGGGACGCAGGCGTCCGGTTTATATTATCGACGGAAAATCACAGCTTATATTATGCAGAAAATGCATTTTTAAAGAAATATAATATCGTTCCCAGACATCCGCAGAGGATCGATTATGTAGATACGCGATATACGGTAGCGAGCAGCGGCGGCGGTGTGGTGCTCGTTCCCACCACGACGGTACATCTCGACCGTCATCCGGACAATGTCTGCATGACGGTACGGGGCGGACTGCACCGTTATATCGTCATCGCCCGGAATCGGGAGCTCGTATTATCCGACAGTGCGCAGCGGTATTGGGACTATATGATCGGCAGATCCATCCGGCAGGATGCATAGACGGGATGAGAAAGCAGGCAGACCGCAGCGGGGATATTGCTATTTTGTTATCGTGCTATAACGATTTGTATCAGTATTGTGTAAAAATGATCCGGAGTCTGTATAAATGCCCAATATTGACGAAAGAGCATTCCAAACGGTTATAAGGCAATGATGAAAACAGAATCAACAAGATGACGTGAAAATTTGCATTAAATATATGCGAATTGTATAATGCAGGCATAGAATCTGCTTGCCGGCAGGCTGAATTCAATTTATTGATCTCGGAGAATTAAATTGGAGGAGGCGATATGAGCACATTAAAAGAAACGAAGATACTTGGCTTTCCTGTTTGGCTTTATGCCGCTCTCACGATAATCATGTTTATTTTGGGCGTAATGGACTGGCTGCCCGGAAACATGATCGGAGCCCTTGCCTTTGCAATGATCGTCGGAACGCTCCTGGGCTGGATCGGAAACAGAATTCCGATATGGAATGCGTGGTTTGGCGGCGGCATGCTTTTTACCTGCCTTGTGGCAGGAGCCATGAATACCTTTTCTCTGATCGGGCCGGATACGAAGGAGGCGCTCAGCGCTTTTAATGGAAAAACCGGTTTTTTGGATCTATACATCTGTATGCTGATTACCGGCTCTGTGCTTTCTCTGGACAGAGGGGTTCTGCTGAAATCCTTCGTCGGGTATATTCCCACGATTATCGGCGGCGTTGTATGTGCGCTTGGCTTAGCCGGACTCATCGGCGCCGTTACGGGAATCGGCGCGATCCACGCGATCACCACCTATGCAATTCCGATCATGGGAGGAGGAAATGGGGCGGGTATTCAGCCGATGAGCCGGATGTGGGCGGCAGCGACCGGCGGCGACGGCGACGCTTGGTATGCTACGGCATTTGCTGTCATTTCACTCGGAAATCTGGTGGCGGTTTTCATGAGTGCGGTACTGAACAGGGTCGGCGAGCTGCGTCCATCCTTAACCGGAAATGGACAACTGATGAAGGGGGTGGAAAACCTGAGTGCGGCGCAGCAGGACAGTAAACCGGCGTTTATGGATTACGCGACAGGCATGGCGCTCGCCTTGGTTTGCTACTGTGCGGCAGATCTCTATGCCGGACATATTTCTCTCATCAATCATCACATGAATCTTGGCTTTACCATCCATAAATTCGCCTTTATGGTCATTCTGGCTGCTATTCTCAATGCTGCCGACATTCTTCCCGGGAATGTAAAGGCGGGCGCAAGGGGAATGCAGCAGTTTTTTGTGAAGTATATGTCGTTTCCGCTGATGATTACGGTTGGGATCGGTACAGATCTCAGCGATTATGCGAGAGTATTTACCAACCTGGCGAATCTGCTGGTTATCGTCGCTACGGTCGTCGGCGCCATGCTTGGAACGTATCTTGCAGGAAGCATATTCCGTTTCTACCCGGTGGAGGGAATGCTGACAGCAGGCTTATGCATGGCGAACGGGGGCGGGTCGGGAGATGTACAATGTCTCGGCGCGGCGCATCGTATGGAGCTTATGTCCTACGCGCAGATCTCGTCCAGAATCGGCGGCGCGATTATGCTTGTAGTCGCAAGCTTTTTCTTCGGAAAATTCCTTTAACAGGACGGCTGAGACATTGAAAGGACAGGAGAGAAACAATGGGGGAGCTGGATAAAAATCTGACGTCTGAGACGGAAAAAAACTTATTCGGAAATGCAGAGCTGAATATGCTTTGGGCCTGCGCCGCAGATCCCAGATTTTGCTACCGGGTGCATGTGCCGGACTATTATCGGGAAGAAGCCGGCTGTAGGCTGCGTCTCATGGTGCTCATCCATGGAACCGGCTGTGCAATAGAGGATTATATCGCAGAGGCGCGCAGTTGGGCAGACAGGTGCCATGTTGCGATTCTTGCACCGCTTTTCCCAAGCGGGATGATCGAAAGAGCGGATTTCAACAGCTATAAGCTCCTTTCTGCCGGCGGAATACGCTATGATCAGATCCTGCTTTCGATGCTTGACGAGATGGCAGAACGCTATCCCGGGATTCAGACGGATAAATTCCTTCTGTTCGGACATTCCGGCGGCGGTCAATTCGCCAATCGATTTCTGCTGGTTCACCCTGCGCGCTTGGAGGCGGTTTCCATCGGCGCGCCCGGAAGACCTACGTTCCTGAATTTTTCAGAGGACTATTTCTGGGGAGTCAGAAATTTCAGAGAGGTCTTTGACAAGGAACTGGATATAACGGCAGTGAGAAATGTACCTGTACAGATCACGGTAGGAGAGCTGGATACCAAATTCATCGGAGAATCGCCCTATGGGACGAATCGTGTTGCGAGGATGGAGAGTCTTCGGAGAAATTTCGAGGAAAACGGCATAAAAAGGGTAGAAATGCGAAGAATTCCCGGTATTGAACATGCGGATGGCAACCATGAAAGAATACAGGCTGCCACTGCGTTCTTCGAAAAATACCTCTAGGGAGGTCGTGATATGTTTCTTTTTTCACTGCATTTCCGGAAGGCGTCTGACAGATTTCTGTCGGGCGCTTTTTCCGCTCTGCCCTGTGATTGCCTCCCCGGAATCCTCTTTGTAATCTCTCTTCGGGTATGATAAAATAGGGCGGTACAGAGAGCGGAGGTGAACGATATGATGACGAATCGGGAGATAAAGAGCTTTGCACGGCAGCAGCTGCGCGGCAACTGGGGGAGCATGATCGGAAGCTTCTTCCTTCTGCTGCTCGCTGCGCTGCTTTTCATTGCGTTTCCTGTGGCGGCGTTCGCAGGCGGCGCAGCAGCGGTCGGACGCTTCGGCGGCATGCTGAGCGAGCGGGACGGCATGCTGCTCAGAGTTTCTGTCGGGATACTCGTCGCACTCCTTTTCCTGCTGTATTACCTCATCGCGACAGGACTTGCGCTGGGGATGCAGAGGATGTATCTGGATATGGTGAGGGGGAGACGCGTGTCAGCGTCGGATATTTTCAGGGGCTTCCGAAATGGAAGGCAGTTCTGGAGCTTTTTCTGGGTAGAACTGCTGCTCGGTCTGATGAGTCTCGTGATTTCTGCACCGCTGTTCCTCTGCATGTATGTGTATGGGCTGAATGCTGCCAATACGACGATCGTGCGGTGGATCACGAATGCGATCAGCTTCCTGCTTCAGCTTTTCTTTGCGGGCGCTCCCATATTCGCCGCGGACGATCCGAATCGTAGTGCGGTGGAGAGCTTGCTTTTGTCCTTTCATACGATAGAGAGGAGGAAGGGACGCTATCTGCTGCTGATCCTCTCCTTTTTCCCATGGTATCTGCTGAGTGCCGTCACGCTGGGGCTGGGAATGCTCTTCCTTGTACCGTATATCACGGCGGCGGAAACCATCTTTTTCCTGAGCGCTTATAGCGAGGATAGGAGTGCGAAGTCATGAAATGCCCATATTGCAATGCAGAGGATACCCGGGTCATCGACTCCAGACCCGCCGACGACAATACGGCGATCCGCAGGAGACGGCAGTGCGAGAGCTGCGGGAAACGCTTTACGACCTTTGAGAAGCTGGAAACCACGCCGATCCTGATTGTAAAGAAGGATCAAAGCAGAGTCCCCTACGATCGCAGCAAGATCGAGGCGGGCATCATTCGCTCCTGCCACAAGCGTCCGGTTCCGCGGGATACGATCACGCGAATGGTGGATGAGGTCGAGAATGCGCTTTTTGCTTCCGGGGAGAATGAGCTCAGCACAGAGGTAATCGGCGAGCTGGTTATGGAGAAGCTGAAGGAGGTGGATCAGGTGGCATACGTGCGCTTTGCTTCGGTCTACAGGGAGTTCAAGGATATCAATACCTTCGTAGAGGAAATCGGGAAGCTGCTCCGCGGACGGGAAATGCAGACGGAGGAGGGGTGATGCTTTCCTGGCTGTATCCGGATGATGAGATCTGCTCGGTCTATGAAGCGGACTATGAGAGACTGTACCGGGAGGGCTACCGCGCCGCTCTGTATGACATAGACAATACATTGGTGCTCCATGACGCAGGAGCGAATGAAGAGGCGAGATCACTCTTTACCCGGCTGCATGAGATCGGCTGGCGGGTCTGCCTGATCTCCAATAATCATCGGGAGCGGGTGCAGAGCTTCGCGAAGCAGACCGAGGCGGACTTCTTCCTCTGCGATGCGCATAAGCCCTCGGCATGGGCATATCTTCGGGCGGCGGAGCTGCTGGGGCTGGATCGGAGCGAGCTGCTCTTCTTCGGAGATCAGCTTTTCACGGATATCTGGGGCGCGAAGCGGGCGGGGATCCACAGCGTACTGGTTCGGCCCATCGGCGCGGAGAAGCTGCTGCAGATCCGGCTGAAGCGGATATTGGAGCGTCCGATCCTTGCCGCGTATCGGCGGAAGCGGCTGCGGCAGGAGAAGACAGGGGGAGCGCGCCCCCTTTTATGAGAAAGGACAGCGGTATGGCTGTGAAGATCTGTGTGGCGATCACAGGGAGAGAGGAGACGGAGATCTATCGGCAGGCGGAGGCGATCGCGGCGGAGCGCGCCTTTCCGGAGGTTTCCGTCGTGGAGCTTCGCTATGATCTCGCATCGGAGCTTCCCGCAGCGCGGCTGCTGCCGGTGCTTTCCGGACTGCGGATACGGCTTCCGGGGAAGCTGCTGCTGTTTACGATCCGTACCGCAGCGCAGGGCGGCGCTTTTCCTGCGGACGGAGAGTATGAGAACTGCAATCTTCTCGCTATTCGGAGCGGCTGCATCGATATGGTGGATGTGGAGCTGCGGAGAGAGGGGTATGCGGAGGGGCGTCCCTCGGCGGCAGACCGCAGCAGCACGGCGCATATCCTTTCGGAAGCGCGAGATAGGAACGTGCGGAGCATCGCATCCTACCATGATTTCGCGAGAACACCGGAGGACGAGGTACTTCGAAATATCTTTACAGAGCTTCGGGAGAGCGGTGCGGATATCCTGAAGGCGGCGTATATGCCGGAATGTGAGGAGGATGTGCTCCGGCTGATGCTGGAGATGAGAAGGTTTCGCGAGGCAGATCGGAATCGGCATGAGTATATTGCCATGTCGATGGGACGGCTCGGCTCTGTATCGAGGCTCGCCGGAATGCTCTCCGGCTCGGACTACAGCTTCATGGCAGTCGGGGCGGGCTCTGCGCCCGGACAGCTCTCCCTCGGGGAAGGCGCGGAGATGCTCCGGATATTGGAAGAGAACAGGGGAGGAATGCCGTTTCGGCAGGGATATAGAATATGAAATTTGCATGGAAAGAGGATGGGAAGCGTCTGCTTGTCGTCATACTCGCTGCGATGACAATGGCGTTGAATATCAAAGCCTTTGTGCGCACCGGCGGACTGTATCCGGGCGGTGTGACCGGACTCACGGTGCTGCTTCAGCGGATCAGCCAGCTCTATCTGCCGTTTGAGCTTCCCTACACGCTGGTGAATGTGAGCCTGAATCTGATTCCGGTCTGGATCGGCTTCCGCTATATCGGGAAGAAGTTCACGCTGTACTCTTTGGTGGTGATCCTGCTGAGCGGCATCTTCATTGACGTCCTGCCGGATCATGCTCTTACCTATGATACGCTGCTGATCTCGATCTTCGGGGGAATCATGAACGGCGTGGCGATCAGTCTCTGCCTTTCCGTGGATGCGACCTCCGGCGGGACGGACTTCATCGCGATCTATCTCTCGCAGAAGAAGGGCGTCGAGACATGGAATCTGATACTGGGCTTCAATGTCGTGATCCTCGTGACGGCAGGTCTGCTCTTCGGCTGGGACAAGGCGCTGTACTCCATCGTTTTTCAGTATGTATCGACGCAAACACTGCAAATGCTCTACCGGAACTATCAGAGACAGACCCTGATTATCATTACGGACAGCGCGCAGGAAATCTCCGACGCGATCCATGCGGTCTGCCATCACGGAGCCTCGATCATCAAGGCGGAGGGCTCTCATGCGCACATCGAGCATGATATGGTTTATTCCGTGATTTCTGCCTCAGACACGAAGCGGGTCATGATGCGAATTCGGGAGATCGACCCCCACGCCTTCATCAATCTGATCCGCTCGACGGAGATCGCCGGAAGATTCTATATGAAACCAAAGGACTGAGCGTGAAGCCTCAGACCTTTTTCAGCATTGTGCTGCCGGAAAAGCTTTTGCGCAGGATTTCCAGCAGGAAGGTATCGGCACGGGAAAGATAGCTGTTTTTCAGAGTGGCGATGCAGAGACTCCAGTACGCGCCGTATTTCCTGTCGATGGATAGGAAGACCGGAGGATTGTTGTAGCGGTTGATGCTGACATAATCGCCCGGAAGCATCGCATAGCCGAGATCGAGGGCGGCGAGGCGCTCCAGCGTCATATAGTTTCGGGACATCAGGCGGATATGCGGGGCGATCCCTGCCTTTTTCAGAACAGAGTCCGTGATATGGCGGATGCGCTGCTCCTTCGTCAATGTCAGGAGCGGCTGATCCCGCAGCAGCTCGAGATCCAGCACCGGATGCTCATAGCCCTCCTTAGGCACGGCGCGGTGAACCAGAGGATTCTGCCGGGAGAGCGCGAGCACGAAGGGATGATCTGCGAGGATCTCGTAGTGCAGGGAAGGATTTGCCTCCGCCTCCGAGGCGGGCGCATGCATGATCGAGAAGTCCAGATCTCCGGCAATCAGCTTGTTTTCCTGCGGGGTAGTCGAGCCCTCGAAGATTTCGACGGAGATATTCGGGCAGCGTTCATAAAAGGCGGGGAGGATACCCGGCAGAATGATGGCGCCGAGGTGGTTGGTGATGCCGAAGTAGATGTGTCCGGCGCGGAGATCATTGATGTCGGTGATCTCCGCCTCGAAGTCCCCGTAGATCTTCAAAACCTGACATGCCATCTGATAGTATTTTTCGCCCGCTTGTGTGAGCTTCAGCCCATTCGTGCCGCGGATGAAGATTTTGCTGCCGATGCTGTCTTCGATTCGCTGTATGGATTGGGAGAGGGAGGGCTGCGCGACGAAGAGACGCTTCGCCGCCTTCGAGATATTCTTTTCGTCCGCCACGGTTTTCACATACAAAAGTTCCCGACTCGTCATATCCTTTCCTCCTGCCGCATACCTGCTGCCCTGTGCAATGTCGGAGCATACGCCTATGCAAGCATGGCCTGTGCTCCGACATTGCACAGGAGCTTATACACAGTATATGGGAAGAAGGATGGGTTTTACAAGGGAGAAAGTGCTGAAAGAATTTCCGAAACGATTTCCGCTACCGGTTTTCCGTCAGTAGAGATGCGGAGATCTGCCGCTGCCAGATAGGCGGGCATCCGACGTTCCATCAGCGCGCGGATGTGGTCGAGATTCATATTGCCGTTCAGGATCGGACGGGTGGTATTTCCGGAGACTCTCCGGAGTATGTGCTCCGGAGAGGCAGTGAGCAGGAGGATGCTGCCGCTCTCCTTCATTCGCCGGACATTCCCGGGACGAAGGACAATGCCGCCCCCGCAGGAAACCACGGCGGGCGCTTCGCGGGAGAGATCCTGAAGCAGCGCGGTTTCCAGATCGCGGAAGCAGGCTTCGCCGGAGCGTCGGAAGAGCTCCGTAATCGTCATTCCCTGCGCTGCTTCAATCCGCGCATCTGTTTCGATCAGAGGAAGTCCGAGCCGTTCGCAGAGGACACGCGCGACGGTGCTCTTGCCGACGCCCATGAAGCCGATTAAAAAAAGATGCTGTCGATCCATTGCTCTCTCCTGCTTTCCATGGTTCTATCTTTCATAAAGCTCTGCTTATCTGAACTGTTACAAATTCTAGCAGGAACAGGGCGTGAATACAAGACGGCGCAGCTTGATTTATGCCCTGCCAGTTCGTATAATGGTAACATTGCGAACGGCTTACCTGAACGGTTACTTTGCAGTAGAAATCGGAGAGGCGGAGGAGAAAAAATGGATAAGAATGAGATGCGCGGAAACGGCGGGAACCGCCCTTCCGGGCAGACCTTTTTGATACTGCTTATCGCGGTAACGCTGAGCTTCTTTATTTACTCCATGGTGCGGCAGTATTTTGGGCGCGTTGTGCCGACAGAGATCAGCTACAGCAGCTTCCTCACGATGGTGGAGAAGGATGAGATCAGCCGTGTCGAGTGGGCGGATAATCAGATCACAGTCTATCCGAAGGACAGCGCATCGCTGAGAGAATCGGCAGATCCCGGCAGTCTCCCGGAGGGCTGGACGGCAGGAACCGGCTTCCTCACAGTGGTTCCGGTTAATGCGGACGCGGCGGCGCTGGTGGAGCGTCTCTACAGCCACCACATCGAGATTCTGAAAAAGAAGCCGGACAATTCCGGCTATATTCTGGAAATGCTGCTCGGGGTCGTCCTGCCCTGCATCGCGATTTTTCTGGTTATGAATCTGATGATGCGGCGCATGGGCGGAAACGGCGGCGGAATGATGGGTGTCGGCAGATCCAATGCGAAGATGTATATGCAGCGGGAGACGGGCGTCAGCTTCAAGGATGTGGCGGGGGAGGACGAGGCGAAGGAGAGTCTCGTGGAGATCGTGGACTTCCTGCATAATCCGAGCCGTTATACCGCCATCGGGGCGAAGCTGCCGAAGGGAGCGCTCCTGGTGGGACCGCCGGGTACCGGTAAGACCCTGCTGGCGAAGGCAGTCGCGGGAGAAGCGCAGGTTCCCTTTTATTCGCTCACCGGCTCCGACTTTGTAGAGATGTTTGTCGGTGTCGGCGCCAGCAGAGTCCGCGATCTATTCCGGCAGGCGGCGCAGAACGCACCCTGCATTGTCTTCATTGACGAGATCGACGCGATCGGCAAGACGCGAGATACCCGCTACGGCGGAAATGACGAGAGAGAGCAGACACTGAACCAGCTTCTGTCCGAGATGGACGGCTTCGACGCGGGCAAGGGCATCATGGTAATGGGGGCGACGAACCGTCCGGAGATACTGGACGCGGCGCTGCTCCGCCCGGGACGCTTCGACCGCCGCATCATCGTGGAGAAGCCGGATCTTCGGGGACGTGTCAATATCCTGAAGGTTCACGCGAAGGACGTACAGCTGGACGATTCCGTAGACTTTGAGGAGATCGCGCTGGCAACCAGCGGCGCGGTCGGTGCGGATCTCGCGAACATGATGAATGAAGCGGCGATCACTGCGGTCAAGCATGGACGGGCGAAGGTGAATCAGGAGGATATTTTCGAGGCGGTCGAGGTCGTGCTGGTCGGCAAGGAGAAGAAGGATCGGATCATGTCGAAGCAGGAGAGGAAGATCGTCTCCTACCATGAGGTCGGGCATGCGCTGGTATCGGCGGTACAGAAGGACGCAGAGCCGGTACAGAAGATTACGATCGTACCGAGAACCATGGGTGCGCTCGGTTATGTCATGCAGGTGCCGGAGGAGGAGAAGTTCCTGAATACCAAGGCGGAGCTTCATGCCATGCTGGTCGGCTTCCTCGCAGGGCGTGCCGCGGAGGAGCTGGTCTTTGACACGGTGACAACAGGCGCCTCCAATGATATTGAGAAGGCGACGAGAATCGCGAGAGCGATGGTGACGCAGTACGGGATGTCGGAGAAGTTCGGTCTGATGGGGCTGGCGACCGAAGAGAGTCTCTACCTTTCGAAGGGGACGGTGATGAACTGCGGCGACGATACTGCGACCGAGGTGGATCGTGAGGTCATGCGGATTCTGAAAGAGTGCTATGAGGAGGCGAAGCGGATCCTCGTAGAGAATCGAAATGCGCTCGATCGGATCGCGGCATTTCTGATTGAAAAGGAGACAATCACCGGAAGGGAATTCATGCAGATCTTCGAAGAGGTAAAGAAGGAGGCAGAAGCGCTGCCGGCAGAAGCGGCTGTAGAGAGTGGGATCGCTGATGCCTGAGCTGCGCTTCGGATCGCGGCGATTTTCGGGAGTGAACGGTACACATAGCTCGGAGGCAGAAGCCTTTCGCAGCGAAGAGCGGGCGCGCTTCGCGGAAATACAGGATTGCATCGAGAGAAGGGACAGCCGGCAGGGAAGTAACTGTCGGTTTTCTGTTTCGCGGGAGGGATCAGGGTGCGATGAACTGCATTACGTCCGAAACCTCGCATTTCAGAATGCTGCACAGCAGGCTGATCGTTTCCGTGGAGACCGGCTGATTCTGCTTCAGCCGGTTCAGCTGACTGGGTGAGATATTGTGATGGTGAATCAGAGAATACTGGGAGATGTGCAGCTCCTGAAGCTGCTGCCAGAAGGGGGAATAGCTGATCATGAGAATACCTTTCCTTGAAAAAATAGACAGAAAAATAGAAAAATAACTAAAAATACAGCGCTCATCCCGGGATTTTGTGTAAGCAATGCTGAAATCATTGATAATATCATAACAATATCCGGCGCGGAATGTAAAGGATAAATGAATGTATAGGATAGCCGTATTTTTAATTCTGTCGGTAGTGTTTCTGCTGAAAAAGAGGTCTGATTATGAAAGAAAACAACTGAAAACGGAATATTACCGTTTTTTCTCCGAAAAACTAAGCACGCCGCGGCGGCTCGTTTTTCTTTCCGACCTGCATGAGGCAGAGTTCGGGGAGGGAAACCGACAGCTCATGGAAAGGCTCCGCGAGCTCCGACCGGAGCTCATTCTGATCGGCGGGGACTTCATTGTCAGCAGGAAATACAGGGGGGAGGGACGGGACTGCACGGATCAGGTGGAACGGACGGCAGCGCTGCTCCGGGAGCTCCGGCAGGAATATCCTGTGATCTATGCACTGGGAAACCATGAGAGCCGCATGCTGGGAAAGGCGGGATGCGGGGAGCAGGGGCTTTTCTGCCGTATGCCGGAGTCGCTTCGGCAGCGCGCACAGAAGGCGGCGGCACGCTGGAACGACGCGCTTTCCGGCATAGAGCTTCTGGATCGGCGGAGCATCTGCATGGCGGAAATGCCGGAGCTTCGGATCAGCGGGCTGACGCTGCCGCTTTCCTACTACGGGAAATTATTTTTTCGAAAGAAAAAACCGCTTTCTGATGCGGAATATGCGGAATATTCCGGCGGGACAACCGGAAAAATTGCGGAAAAGGAGCGTTTTCAGATTGTGCTCCTGCATTCCCCATTGTATCATAAGGAGGCGATCCGAAACGGAGCGGATCTGGTGCTGTCCGGTCATTTCCACGGCGGGACGGTGCGTCTGCCGTATCTGGGAGGACTGATGAGCCCGCAGTTTCAGCTTTTTCGGAAGGAATGTGCGGGGGTATTTCCCTATCGGAACGGCAGGATGCTGGTGAACCGGGGAATGGGGACGCATTCTGTCAATGTGCGCCTGAACGACCTGCCCGAGATCAGTGTCATCGATCTGCTGCCGCCGGAGAGGAAGGCATAGAGGGGGCTATGGAACGAATCACATACAGACTGGAGAATTTTGAGGGACCGCTGGATCTCCTGCTCCATCTGATTGAAAAGGACAAGATCGACATTTATAATATCCCGATCGCGGAAATCACGGAGCAGTATCTGGACTATGTCGCCGCGCTTCGAGAGGAGGATCTGGATATCGTCTCGGATTTCCTCGTCATGGCGGCGACGCTTCTGGAGATCAAGTCCCGTATGCTGCTTCCGCGGGAGCTGGATGAGGAGGGAGAGGAAATCGACCCGAGAGCCGAGCTCGTGGCGCGGCTTCTGGAATACAAGCGCTTCAAATATATGGCGCTGCTGCTTCGGAGGAGGGAGGGGAGCGCTGCCGAGCGTCTCTGCAAGCCTCCTACGATCCCGCGGGAGGTGGAGAAATATACGCCGCCGATCGATCTTTCAGAGCTGCTCCGGGATGTGACGGCGGACAGGCTGCGGACGCTTCTGATGGATATCGTGCGGCGCAGGGAGGACGCGGTGGATCAGGTGCGCGCCAAATTCGGCGTCATCCGGAGAGAGAAGATTTCTCTGCAGGGCAGGATACGGGATGTGCTGGAGTACGCCAGGCGGCATGGGCAGTTCTCCTTCCGGCATATGCTCCGGAAGAGGCGCGGCAAGATGGATATCGTGGTCAGCTTCCTCGCTGTGCTGGAGCTGATGAAGATGGGGAAGATTACGCTGGAGCAGCAGCGTCCCTTTGCGGACATGGATATCCATGTCGTAGAGGGGGCGGAGGTGTCGGAGAGAGAGCTTGAGGATGTAGAGGATCTGTAGGAGTCCCTGCTGCGGGAGAGAATCGGATTGTGTGCATTATCAGCTCAGAAGAGGAAGTCCCTGCCGAGGGCAGCGGGGGGGAACAGAGGAGGAGTTTGGATTCATGGGAGGGAACCCTGATACGCAGGTGCTCGCGGCGGAGATCGATGCGGAGTTCTCCGCGGAGCTGCGAAGGGAAGAGAGAACGGTAGAGGCGCTGCTGTTCGCGCTGGGCAGATCGGTATCTGTTTCGGAGATCGCCACAGCCTTAAATACCGGCGAGAAGCCGGCAAGAGACGCGGCGGAGCGGCTGTGTGAAAGCTACAGGGAGAGGCAGGGCGGCATCCTGATCGAGCGGCTGGAGGATCGTTACCAGATGTGTACGAACCCGAGCGAGTTTCCGGCGCTGATCCGGGTGGCGAAGCAGCCGAAGAAGCCGGTGCTTACGGATGTGGTAATGGAGACGCTCGCCATCATTGCGTATAAGCAGCCGATCACCAAGGCGGAGATCGAGCGGATCCGCGGAGTGAAGTCAGATCATGCGGTGAATCGGCTGGTGGAGTATGAGCTGATCTATGAGGCAGGCAGACTGGACGCCCCGGGGCGTCCAGCACTTTTCGCAACCTCGGAGGAGTTTCTGCGCCGCTTCGGGGTGCAGTCTCTCGCGGAGCTTCCGGAACTCTCTCCGGAGGCGGAGAAGGCGATCGAGACGGAGGTTTCGGAGGAGATCGCGGATGTGCTCGGGAGCGACGAGCAGGAGAACGCGGAGGAAGCATCGACGGCACGCAATGAGCCTGAGGAGGCGGAGACAGCGCGAGGAGAGTTCGGGCAGGCGGAGAACGGTGCAGCCGCTCCGGAAGCGGTCGGAGAAGAAGAGGGCAGAAGTCCGGAATCGGAAGTACAGGAGAGCGATCGAGAAGAAAAAACGCCGGAAGCAGATCGTGTGGAAGGCATCCGGGAGATGGAAGCGGTAACAGCCGCCGACCCGCAGCAGCCAAGGGATGACAGCTCGGAGGAGGAATGGCTCGAGCAGCTGCTCTATGAGACGGCGCTGGAGGAGGGCGAAATGCCCCCGGCGGAGGAGATCGAAGAGACGCCATCGGCGGTGCCGGTGCGTGAGGAGGGCGAAGCGCCCGCAGCCCCTGAAGAGATCCCGGAGGAGGGATCGGAAAGTGCGGAGGACGCGAACGCAGGCAGCCCGGAAAGCTGAGCAGGGACCGGACAGGCTCGGAGTGGGAGAGGAGAGAGCGGACGCTCCCATGGCGGCGAAGCCGAAGCGGTTCCTGCAGGAAGACGGAGAAACGCGGCAGCGCACATTGGAAAAAGCAAGGACAGAAGGAGGGAAGAGGCGCATGGAAAAAACAATACGCATCAAATATCATTCGAAGGAAATTCAGAAGCTGGAATACATCGCGGGGAAGAGTGACTGGATCGACCTTCGGGTAGCGGAGAATCTCCGTATAAAAAAAGGAGAGTTTCGCTTGATCAGCATGGGCGTTTCCGTACAGCTCCCGGAGGGTTATGAGATGCTGCTGGCGCCGCGCAGCTCTACCTTCAAAAATTTCGGACTGCTCCAAACCAATTCCGTGGGGGTGGTTGATGAGTCCTACAATGGGGACAACGACGTCCTCCGTATGCCGGTATATGCAACGAGGGATACAGAGCTTCATGTGAACGACCGCATCGCGCAGTTCCGCATCCTCGAGCACCAGCCGCATATTCGCTTCGACGAGGTCGAGAGTCTGGGAAATGCCGACCGGGGCGGCTTCGGTACGACGGGAGTGCAGTAATGCGGAACGGACGAAAGACGGCAGCCCTCCTTGCGGCGGTTCTTTTGCTCCTCAGCGGCTGCGGCAGCGGAAGGTGCGGAGAGCTTCGGCTTCAAGGGATAGACCAGCTGGAAAGAGGGAAATATCAGGAGGCGGTCGAGAGCTTCGAGCAGGCAATGAGGGCGGGCAAAGGCAGGATCTCGAAGGAACAGTTCGATATCCTGAAATACCGTACAGAGGCGGAATACATGCTGGGCGACTATGAGGCGGCGGGCAAAACGCTGGATATCCTCACTAAGGCGGACGGAGAACGGGAGGAGTATCAGACGCTCAGGGAACGGATCGCCGCGAAGCTCCTCGTGCGGGATGCCGGAACAGCGCTCAATGAGAATCGGATTTCAGACGCGCGGCGGCTGATGGATGAGGCGGCGGCCGCGGGAATGCAGGAGGATCGGGATCTCGCCTTCGACGAGATCGTCTATCTGGAGAAAACCGCACAATGGCAGGCGGCATATGACGCGATGCAGGCGTTTACCGAGCAGTATCCGAGCGATTCCGATACGGAGCGGGAGAAGAGATTCTTAGAGACGCGAATCGCGGAATGGAGGGAGAATCCTTTCCGCGACGAGTCCGCAGCAGAAACGCAGGCTATGGGAGAGATAAGCGATAGCCGTTGATTTACACTTGCGAAGCACCGGAAATCAGTATATGATTCCAGTGTCAAAGATCTTGCAGCTGCGGTATGCCTGCATACCATGGACAACTGCGGGAGCATGAGGAGAGGAGAAGGAAAATGAAGGCATATTCGAAACTGACGAGGGAGGAGCTGCAGACGCTGGTTCACGAGCTGAAAAAGGAATACAGCCGGTACCAGTCGATGGAAATGAGTCTGGACATGAGCCGCGGCAAGCCCTGTAAGGAGCAGCTGGATCTGTCCATGGGCCTGATGGATTCCCTGAACAGCGATGCGGATATGTGCTGTGAGGACGGCACCGACTGCAGAAACTACGGCGTACTGGGCGGTATCGACGAGGCGAAGGTGCTGCTCTCCGATATGATGGAGAACAATCCGGCGAATATCATCATTTATGGCAATTCCTCTCTGAACGTCATGTATGATTCTATTTCCCGTTCCATGACGCACGGCGTGATGGGGAATACGCCGTGGTGCAGGCTGGACAAGGTGAAGTGGCTCTGCCCGGTGCCGGGCTATGACCGTCACTTCGGCATTACCGAGTATTTCGGCATTGAAATGATCAACGTGCCGATGACGCCGACCGGGCCGGACATGGACATCGTCGAGAGGCTGGTGCGGGAGGACGAGAGCATCAAGGGCATTTGGTGCGTGCCGAAGTATTCCAATCCGCAGGGCTACAGCTATAATGATGAGACCGTCCGCCGCTTCGCACGTCTCCGGCCGGCGGCGAAGGACTTCCGCATCTACTGGGACAATGCCTACGGCATTCATCATCTCTATGACAAGAATCAGGATTATCTGATCGAGATCCTCGCGGAATGCAAGCGCGCCGGAAATCCGGATCTCGTCTATAAGTTCGCATCTACCTCGAAGATCACCTTCCCGGGCTCCGGCATCGCGGCACTGGCGACCAGCTCCAACAATCTGGACGACATCCGGAACCAGATGAAGCACCAGACCATCGGCTACGACAAGGTGAACCAGCTCCGCCATGTCCGCTTCTTCGGTGATATCCACGGTATGGTGGAGCATATGCGGAAGCATGCGGAGATCATCCGCCCGAAGTTTGAGATCGTAGAGGAGATCTTCTCGAAGAATCTCGGTGGTCTGGGGATCGGCGGGTGGACGAAGCCGAACGGCGGCTACTTCATCAGCTTCGAGACGATGGAGGGTTGTGCGAAGGCGGTCGTCGACAAGTGCAAGAAGGCAGGTGTGAAGCTGACCGGCGCGGGTGCGACCTATCCGTATGGCAAGGATCCGAAGGACAGCAATATCCGTGTGGCGCCGACCTATCCGCCGATCGATGACCTGAAGACCGCAGCGCAGCTTTTCACGCTCTGTGTGAAGCTTGTCAGTGCAGAGAAGCTCCTCGCAGAGCGCACCGGAGAAGCGCCGGAGAAGGCAGAGGCGCAGGCATGAGGATGGACAGATTATGATTACAGAACCGCTGACGCTCTACAAGCTGATGATCCTCTATCTTCTGCGTTCCGTAAATTATCCGCTCACGAACAACCAGCTGAGCGGATTTTTTCTGGACTATGAATATACGACCTATTTTACTCTGCAGCAGTGTATCTCCGAGCTGGTGGAGGCACGGCTGATCAACGCGCATTCCACGAAAAACGTCACACGCTACGAGATCACGAAGGAGGGCGGTGATACGCTGGAGTTCTTTCAGGCAGACATCACACCGGGTGCGATCGAGGATATGAAGCGCTTTCTGAAGGAAAATAAGCTCCGGCTCCGTGCGGAATCCTCGACCTATACGGACTACTATGAGGCAGACGACGGAAACTATATCGTTCATACGGAGGTGCGGGAGGAGAACCAGCTTCTCTTCGGACTGGAGCTCTCGGCGCCGGATCTGGACACGGCGGAGCTGATGTGCTCGAAATGGGCGGAGAAAAATGCGGCGATCTACGGATATATCATCAGGCAGCTGCTGGGCAGCGATCACTGACAGGCTGAAAAACCTTTCCCGAGAAATCTTTTCCCGAAGTTCATAATTTAAACACAGATCTGCGATATAGTAGGATACAGAAAATCAGGAGAGGAAATTTCTTCCGGCTTTCGGTATAGAGAATTGGGAAAAGAGAGGAAAAACCATGGCGAATGAAAACGGAAGCAGCAACGGCTTCGATAATTTCAATGATTTCTTCAAGCAGTTCAACAGGCAGGATGGGAGCAGAAATCAGGGCGGACCGCAGAACCGGCGTCCGCTGCTGTACTTTTATTTCATTGCGCTGATCCTGATCGTGCTGCTGAATACCTTCGTTGTCCCGGGCATCGGGGCGAGGAAGATTGAGAGTAAGACCTACACAGAGTTTATGAACGCGGTGGACAATCATGCAGTGACGGCAGCGAACTTCGACGACGACAAGATCGTCTTTCAGGTGAACCGCGACGGGCAGACCGTGACCTACAGCACCGGCCGTATCCGAAACCAGTATGTGGAGGCGCAGGTCATCAGTGAGCTGACGAAGCAGGGCGTGAATGTGGATGAGGAAATCCCGGTGGAGGTCAATCCGCTGGTGAGCTTTCTGCTCTCATGGATCTTCCCGATCCTGATCTTCGTGGCGCTCGGGAACTGGCTGAGCAAGCGGATGATGTCCTCCATGGGCGGGATGGGAGGCGGCTTCGGGCTGGGCGGCTTCGGAAAATCCAATGCGCGGGAGTACGAGAAGAAGGACGGACAGACCGTGACCTTCCTGGACGTCGCGGGAGAGGATGAGGCGAAGGAGCTGCTGACGGAAATGGTGGACTACCTGAACTCTCCGGATAAGTATTCGAAGATCGGCGCGCGCATCCCGAAGGGAGCGCTGCTGGTCGGGCCTCCGGGAACCGGCAAGACACTGCTCGCGAAGGCGGTCGCAGGCGAGGCAGGGGTTCCGTTCTTTTCGATCTCCGGCTCGGAGTTCGTGGAGATGTTCGTCGGCATGGGCGCCGCGAAGGTGCGTGACCTCTTCAAGCAGGCGAAGGAGAAGTCTCCCTGCATTATCTTCATCGACGAGATCGATGCGATCGGCAAGAAGCGGAACAGCGCGGGATTGGGCGGAAATGATGAGCGGGAGCAGACGCTGAACCAGCTGCTGACGGAGATGGACGGCTTCGACAGCTCGAAGGCGATCATTATCCTCGCGGCGACCAACCAGCCGGACGCGCTGGATCCCGCACTACTCCGCCCGGGGCGTTTCGACCGGCGGGTTCCGGTAGAGCTTCCGGACTTCCAGGGCAGGGTGGATATCCTGAAGGTACACGCGAAGAAGATTCAGATGGCAGAGAATGTGAACCTCGAGGCGATCGCGAAGGCGGCGGCAGGCGCAAGCGGTGCGGAGCTTGCCAACATTATCAATGAGGCAGCGCTCCGGGCAGTCCGTGCCGGCAGGGAACGGGTTATCCAGTCGGATCTCGAGGAGAGCATCGAGGTCGTGATCGCGGGCTACCAGAAGAAGAATAAGGTGATGACCGACAAGGAGAAGCTGATCGTCTCCTACCATGAGGTCGGGCACGCGCTTGTTGCGGCGAAGCAGAAGAATTCCGCGCCGGTGCACAAGATCACGATCATCCCGAGAACCTCGGGCGCACTGGGCTATACCATGCAGGTCGAGGAGGAGGGCAACCATTACCTCTATTCCAAGGAAGAGCTGGAAAACAAGATCGCGACGCTGACCGGCGGCAGATGCGCGGAGGAGCTGATCTTCAATACCTGCACAACCGGTGCATCGAACGACATCGAGCAGGCGACGAAATATGCGCGGGCAATGATTACCCGCTACGGCATGGCGGATGAGATCGGCATGGTGGCGATGGAACAGATCCAGAACCAGTATCTTGGCGGCGATGCGAGCCTTACCTGTTCTCCGGAGACGCAGACGAAGATCGACGATATGACGGTCAAGCTCGTGAAGCAGCAGCATGACAAGGCATATCAGATCCTTTCGGACAATGTCAACAAGCTCCATGAGATTACGAAGTACCTCTACGAGAAGGAGACCATCACCGGCGAGGAGTTCATGGAGATCCTGAACCGGAAGGAGGTCGACCCCAGCGTGCTTGCGGCAGCGGAGTAATTTCCATCGGGAAACTGCGGAGGGATTCGGCACGGATGAATTTGCTGTTCGGAGGAGCCGGATTCGCTGAGAGCTGTAAGCCCGAAGTGAACCCGGGGAGCAGTAGTAAATAAGTAATAGGCAGGAGCAGCGGCAGAGCAGAATCTGCCGCCGCTCCTGCTTTTCTCCGCCGAAAAGCAGCGCGGCGAAGCGAAGGCATTCGCAGCCCATTCGCGCTTCACTTTGTCCTATTTGAATGCTCACTCTGTCATAATAATAACGAATGTGGAAATTCGGAAAGGGACTCGTTATAATGGTAACAGCGCAGGGAGGCAGGGGGTGTCCGGACGGCTGTCTGGCAGGCAGGCGGAGGGCAGAGGAGCGCTTCGGACGTTCACGGCGATTACGACAGGAGGAAAGGGATGCGAGACTTAGACTACCTGAAACTGCTGGCGAGGCAGTTCCCGACCGCGACGGCGGCGGGGACGGAGATCATCAACCTTCGGGCGATCTGCGGGCTGCCGAAGGGCACCGAATATTTCTTTTCCGATCTGCACGGGGAGAGCGAGGCGTTTATCTATTTGATGCGGAGCTCCTCCGGCATCGTGCGCGCGAAAATCGACGAAACCTTCGGCAATCTCCTTACGGAGGGAGAGCAGCTCGCACTCGCGAACCTGATCTACTATCCGCGGGAGATCATGGCAGATCCCGAGCATAAGGCGCTCGAGACACCGGAGTGGCAGAAGATCACGATCAATCGGCTGATCTCGATCTGCCGGGTGGTGAGCTCGAAGTACACCCGCTCCAAGGTGCGGAAGAAGATGCCGAAGGATTTCGCCTATACGATCGACGAACTGCTGCATCTGGATACCTCGGACGAGGACAAGAAGATGTATCATCATGAGATCATGCGTGCCATCATTGACACCGATATCGGCGAGGATTTCATTATCGCGCTCTCAGAATTGATCCAGAATTTGACGATCGACAACCTCCATATCATCGGAGACATCTTTGACCGCGGGCCGCACGCGGATATCATCATGGAGGAGCTCGGGAACTTCCACGATGTGGATATTCAGTGGGGCAATCACGACGCGGACTGGATGGGCGCCGCCTGCGGCAATCCGGCGTGCATTGCCAACGTGCTCCGGATCGCGACTGCCTACAATTCCTTCGATGTGCTGGAGGATGGCTACGGCATCAATCTGCGCCCGCTCTCGATGTATGCGGAGGAGGTCTACAAGGGCGACGAATGCCGCTATTTTCGCCCGCATATTCTGGATGAAAATGTTTCGGATTCCGTACACGCGGAGCTTGCGGCACGGATGTGCAAGGCGATCAGCATTATCCTCTTCAAGGAGGAAGGGAAGCTGATCCGGCGGCATCCGGAGTATGAGCTGGAGCATCGGATGCTGCTGCACCGGATCGACTTCGAGAAGGGAACGGTGGAGATCGACGGGAAGACCTATCCGCTGCGGGACACGAACTTCCCCTCGATCGATCCCAAGGATCCGTACCGGCTCACGGAGAAGGAGCAGGAGCTGATGGATACGCTGATCTACAGCTTCACGCATTCGCGCCTTTTGAAGAAGCACATCCGCTTCCTTTTTACGAACGGCGCGATGTACAAGGTGGTGAATGATAATCTGCTTTTCCATGGCTGCATCCCGCTGAATCCGGACGGCAGCTTCCTCGCGCTCCGGACAGCGAGCGGGGAGAAAGCCGGACGGGCACTGATGGACTACTGCTATGAGCGGGCGGTGGATGCCTATTTCATGGACGGCGAGACAGATCCGCAGGGCAAGCTTTATGCGACGGACTTTTTCTGGTATCTCTGGTGCGGGCCGAAGTCGCCGCTCTTCGGGAAGGCGCGTATCACGACCTTCGAGCACTGCTTCCTCGAGGACGAGAGCACCTATGCGGAGGAGTACAATCCCTACTACAGCTTCTCGAAGGAGGAGGACTGTGTGAATCGGATTCTGGAGGAGTTTGGGGTGAATCCGGAGGTCGGGCATATCGTGAACGGGCATGTGCCGGTAAAGACGACGAAGGGCGAGAGTCCGATCAAGGCGAACGGCAAGCTTTTCGTCATTGACGGCGGGATCTCCAAGGCATATCATTCTAAGACAGGAATTGCCGGCTATACGCTCATCTACAATTCACGGCATCTCGCACTCGCGGAGCACAAGGACTTCCGGAAGGGAGAGGAAAATACGCCGGAGATCCAGATCGTAGAGCAGATGAAGGATCGTGTGCGTGTGGGGGAGACGGACAACGGACGGGAGCTCCGGCAGCAGATCGCGGATCTGGAGGAGCTTTTGCAGGCATATCGGAACGGCGACATCCGCGAGAGGGGAGAGACCGTCTTCCGGAGTGATCTGGCGGCGATCGGAGAACGCCGCTTTCCGAAGTGAGTCTGTGCCGCCGCTGCGGCATGGGAAAGCCATAGCGGCAGGGGCTCCGTTCCGGCGATGCGGAAGGAAAGAGGGATAGGATGGGGAACGAAGCGAGGCTTCAGGATATGACGACGGGTGATCCGAGGAGGCTGATTCTCGGCTTCGCGATCCCGATGCTGCTGGGTACGCTGTTCCAGCAGTTTTACAGCATGGTGGATACCATCATTGTCGGACGAATGCTGGGGCTTGATGCACTGGCGGGGGTTGGTTCCACCGGCGCGGTCAATTTCATGGTGAACGGCTTCGTGATCGGGCTCTGCTCCGGCTTTGCCATTCCGGTCGCGCAGCGCTTCGGTGCACGGGATGAGGCAGGGCTTCGGCGCTACAATGCCAATATCCTTTTTCTGGGAATCCTGCTCTCTGCTGTGATGACGGTGCTGATCGGCATCCTGACAGGGCCGATCCTCCGCGTGATGAATACGCCGGAGAACATCTTTATCTATGCCTACCGTTATATCCTCATTATTTTTCTGGGAATTCCGGTGACCTTTCTTTATAATATGACGGCATCGATCATCCGTTCTCTCGGGGACAGCCGGACGCCGGTGTACTTTCTGGTACTGGCCTCACTGCTCAATATCGTGCTGGATCTCGTCTCGATCGGGCTGCTCGGCTTCGGTGTGGACGGGCCTGCATATGCGACAGTGCTCTCGCAGGCGCTGTCCGGCGTACTCTGCCTCCTCTATATGAAGCGGCGTTTTCCGATTCTGAAGTTCCGGCGGGGGGAATGTCGGCTGGACAGTGGGCGCTGCCGTGTCCTGCTCTCGATGGGGGTACCGATGGGGCTGCAATATTCGATTACGGCGATCGGCTCTGTAGTGCTCCAGACTGCAGTCAACGGGCTCGGCTCCGCCGCAGTGGCAGCGATCACGGCAGGCTCCCGGATCGGGAATCTGTGCTGCTGCGTTTTCGATGCGCTGGGGGCAACGATGGCAACCTATGCGGGGCAGAATGTCGGTGCGCTCCGTTTCCGACGGGTTCGCGAGGGCGTACTGGACGCGACCTTCCTCGGCTCGGTCTATGCGGTGCTGATCTGTGTGCTGCTGGCACTCTTCGGCGGAGAGCTGCCGAAGATCTTTGTGAATAGTGCGGAGACGGAGGTGATCCGGAATGCGCACCTCTACCTCCTTGTCAATTCGCTGTTCTATATCCTGCTGGTTGTCGTCAATGTCTGGCGCTTCTCGATTCAGGGCATGGGCTATTCAGCGTTCGCCGTGCTTGCCGGCGTCTGTGAGATGGCGGCGCGGGCGCTGGTCGGCTTCGTCTTCATCCCGGTCTTCGGCTTCACGGCCGCCTGCTTCGCTTCCCCGCTGGCGTGGCTCTTCGCGGATGCCTTCCTGATCCCCGCCTTCTTCTACTGCCTTAGAAGAAGCGGGAGAATGTACGGAGGGCGCGAATGATACAGGATATCCTGAAAACTTGTACGGAATCGATCCGGAAGGGGGCTCTTGCAATTTACGGAGTTTCTTTTTTGTGCTAAACTTAACGAAGTTTTGAGGAAGAAAGGCATTCCATATACATTTTATATGCATTCTATATGCACCTATATGGGGTGGCGTGTGTAAATTTCATGGCAGGATGCTTCAAAGGAGATTCTATGAACAGGGAAATCGAGACGAAGGCAGTCAATGCGATCCGTGTGCTTTCCGCGGATGCGATCCAGAAGGCAAGATCGGGACATCCGGGGCTTCCGCTCGGGGCGGCGGCGATGGCGTATGAGCTCTGGGCTCATCATATGAAGATCGATCCGGCGATGCCGGACTGGGCGGACAGAGACCGCTTCGTCCTTTCCGGGGGACACGGCTCCATGCTTCTGTATTCCCTGCTGCACCTCTTCGGCTACGGGCTGAAAAAGGAGGATCTCGCCGAGTTCCGTCAGTTCGGCTCTCTGACGCCGGGACATCCGGAGTACCGGCATACCGTCGGGGTGGAGGCGACAACAGGGCCTCTGGGGGCGGGGCTCGCGATGTCCGTCGGGATGGCGGCGGCGGAGAAGCATCTCGCGGCGGTCTTTAACCGTCCGGGCTATGAGCTGGTGAACCACAGAACCTATGTGCTCTGCGGCGACGGCTGTCTGATGGAGGGAATCTCCTCTGAGGCGCTCTCCCTCGCCGGGACATGGAAGCTCTCGAAGCTGACGGTGCTCTATGATTCCAACCGGATCTCCATTGAGGGGACGACCGACCTCGCCTTCACGGAGGATGTGGAGAAGCGGATGCAGGCGTTCGGCTTCAAGACCCTGACTGTGGAGGACGGCAATGATCTCGCGGCGATCGGCGCAGCGCTCAAGGCAGCGGAGGAGGATGATTCCGCGCCGTACTTCCTGATCATCCGCACCGAGATCGGCTACGGCTGTCCGGCGAAGCAGGGGACGGCGGCGGCGCACGGCGAGCCGCTGGGCGAGGAGAATGTCCGTGCAATGAAGGAATTCCTGCACTGGGAGTCGCAGGAGCCCTTCTATGTTCCGGAGGAGGTCTATCGGCATTATGCGGCGCTCCGTGAGGAGAAGCAGACGGCATCGGAGCGCTGGCAGCGGCTCTTCGATGCGTACAGCGAGAAATATCCGGAGCTCCGCGCGAAATGGGAGCAGTACCACAGCCATGTCTGCGAGGAAAGCCTGACAGAGGACAGAGGGTTCTGGCGGCCGGCGGAGAAGCCGGAGGCGAGCCGCGCCTCCAGCGGCGCGGTCATCAATGAGATGGCGAAGCGGATTCCGAACCTCTTCGGCGGCTCTGCGGATCTCGCGCCGTCCACCAAGACCGACATCAAGGGCGAGCCGTTTTTCAGCGCAGACTGCCCGGAGGGCAGGAACCTGCATTTCGGCGTTCGGGAGCTCGCGATGGCGGGCATCGCCAACGGAATGCTGCTGCACGGCGGGCTCCGCACCTATGTCGGCACCTTCTTCGTATTCAGCGACTATCTGAAGCCGATGGCGCGGCTCTCCGCGCTGATGCGGATCCCGCAGATCTTCGTGCTGACGCACGATTCCATCGGCGTCGGAGAGGACGGGCCGACGCACGAGCCGATCGAGCAGCTCGCGATGCTCCGCTCTATGCCGAATCTCCGTGTATTCCGTCCCTGTGACCGGGTGGAGACCGAGGCGGCATGGTACACGGCGATGCAGTCTGTGGAAACGCCGACGGCGATTGTGCTGACCCGTCAGAACCTCGCGCAGGTCTGCCCGGACGGCGCACAGGCGCTGCGCGGCGCCTACATCCTGCGTGAGGCGAAGAGCACGCCGGAGTATATCCTGATCGCAACCGGCTCGGAGGTCGGGCTCGCGCTCGAAGCACAGGAGCAGCTCGAGCGGGAGGGGTATTCGGTTCGCGTGGTTTCCATGCCCTGCATGGAGCTTTTTGAGGAACAGGACGCCTCCTACCGGGAGTCCGTGCTCCCGAAGACGATTCGGAAGAGAGTCTCGATCGAGGCGCTTTCCGACTTCGGCTGGGGGAAGTATACCGGACTGGACGGCGCGAGCGTCGCGATGCACAGCTTCGGCGCGTCCGCACCGGCAGCGAAGCTCTTTGCACATTTCGGCTTCACCGTAGAGAACGTCGTGAAGACAGTGAAGGAGCTGTGATAATGATTACGCATTGTCCCGCAGGCTTAGGCCTGCGGGATTTTTGTATTTACCAGAAGATTCAGTAGCGCAGACATCAGTTCTGTGTTAAGCGCAGACATATAGGAGCCCCTTTCCTTATCTAAGGAGCTAACCGTTTACACAACATGATTTACACGATCCGCCTGCAGGGCGATTTGCACAGCGTTATGATACAAGTTAAAACTTGTATGGTTGTATTCTGATTGAAAAGCGAAAAAACAAGGGTGTGAAGTAAAAATAGACAAAAAATGTGTGAATTATCATTTAAAAACAAGCGCTTATTTGTGAATATAACAATAAAATTGAAAAATAGAAGCAATTTTAGTATGGGAATTTAAAAATAAAGTACAACTTATTGCGGAAAATCCTGAGAATAAGCTTGTACAATTCAACTATATGCTTTATGCTAAGAACAGCAGATTTGTACGAAATGTTCACAAGGAGGACAGAGATGAAGAAAATCTTCAGGAAATGGATCGCGGCGACGAGCTGTGCCGCAATGCTCACGACGGGGCTCGCAGCCTGCGGCAATGCGGGAAACACAGGCAATGCAGACAGCACGGCGGCGGCGTCGACGAGCGGCGGCGCCGAGACGAAGGCGCTAGAGGATAAGGACATCAAGATCGGCGTTTCGATCTGGTCGTCCACCGATGTGCTCGGCTCGCAGTGCAAGCTGATCCTCGACGAGGCGGCGAAGGCGCTCGGCGTGCAGGTGCAGTATGTAGATCAGGGGCATGTCTCCGAGAAGGTGACGGCATCCGTAGAGCAGCTCGCAGCGGCAGGCTGTCAGGGCATCGTGATCTGCAACTCCTCCGATACGGAGATGACCTCCGCGATCAAGACCGCCAATGACAACAAGGTCTATCTCGCGCAGTTCTTCCGTGTGATCAGCGAGCAGAACAACCCGGATATCTACAAGATGGCGACGGACTCCCCCTACTACATTGGCGCGGTGCATGAGAATGAGCCGGAGAACGGAGAGAAGCTGGTCAACATCCTGCTCGACAAGGGTGACAGAAATATCGGCCTGATCGGCTGGGAGCAGGGCGATGCGACCTGGCTCGGCAGATGGGAAGGCTATAAGGCGGGCGTGGAGAAGTGGAACAAGGAGCATCCGGACGATCCGGCGAAGCTCTCCGAGCCACAGTATGCAGGCACTTCCTCGGAGGGCGGCTCCAAGGCGGCAGAGGCGCTGATGTCCGCGGACCCGACGCTGGATGCGCTGATTCCGGCAGGCGGCGGCGGAGATCCGCTGCAGGGCGCGATTGCCGCAGTGGAGAGAGCAGGCAAGACGCAGGAGATCGACATTGTTTCCACCGACTTCCTTCCGGATCTCGGGGAGAGACTGGAAAACGGCTCCATGGCAGGCGAGTCCGGCGGACATTACTGCGACCCGCTGATCGCGTTCATGCTGGTCTACAATGCAATCAAGGGGAACTACAGCGGCTTCGAGGGCAGGTTTGAGGATGTGCCCTTCCCGTATCTCTATGTTTCCTCCGCAGACGACTACAAGGCGTATGAGAAGTATTTCGTCGATCAGCTTCCGTTCACGGATGAGGAGCTGGTAGAGATGTCGAAGCTGGATCTCGCGGGTCTCAAGGACGCTGCGGCGAAGATCTCCATCGAGGATGCCGAGGCGAGACTGTCAAAGTAAGCGTGTTTCCATTTCTTTCGAGACCGGTGCCACTGCCGGTCTCGGTTTTCAAATTCGGGGGCTACGATATGAATTCCACATTGACTGCGGCGGAAAGAAAGAGGCTTTCGGGAAGCGTCAGAGGATATCTGATACTCTGCTTTCTGGTGTTTGCTTCCTGGCTGATCTTCAAGATCCTGACACCGCATAACTTCGGTTCCTTTCAGAATATGCTGAGCTACTTTCAGGCGAGCCTGATCGCGACCGTCGGGGCGGTCGGCTTCTATTTCGTGATGGTCATGGGGATGTTCGACTTCTCCATCGGCGCAAATATCATGCTTTCCGCGATCGTCGGCTGCGTCTTCGCGAACCGCTTCGGGCTGGGTTACCTCGGTCTGATCCTCGGCTGCATCCTGACCGGTGCGATCGTCGGCTTCCTGAACGGCTTCTTCTATGTGAAGCTCCGGATCCCGTCGATGATCGTAACGACGGGGCTGGCGCTGATCTACGAGGCGGTGGCGAACTATATCGCGGGCGGCGTGGAGCAGACGCTCCCGTCGAACCTGCGCGCCTTCGGACAGATGCCAGGCAATATCATCCTCGCGGTGCTCGCCTTCTGTGCAGCGTACCTGCTTCTGAACTATACGAAGATCGGCACCTATACCTATGCGATCGGCTCCAATGAGTTCGTGGCGAAGAATATGGGAATCCATGTGGATAAGTACAAGGTCATCGCCTTCGTTCTGAGCGGCGCCTTCCTCGGTGTGATGGGGATCCTCACGATCGGCTACGGCTCCTCCATGGTTGCGGTCACCGGCATGGCCTCCATGAGCCGGAACTTCGTCCCGACGATGGGCTGCTTCTTCGGGCTCGCCTTCAAGAAGTACGGGATGCCCCTGCAGGCGATCATCATCGGAGAATTCGTTATAAATATTATTTTCTTCGGCTTCATTGCGCTCGGCGCGCCGACCGCAATTCAGGATGTGATCACCGGACTTGCGCTTCTCATCATTATCACCTTGACCACGAAGGTCGGGAAGGGCGAGATCGTCAAGTAGGCAGGGGGAGAATATGAGTAAAGTAAGATTAGAGATTCGAAATCTCTGCAAATCCTTCGGGATCACGAGGGCGGTGCAGAATGTGTCCTTTCAGATCAATAAGGGAGAGGTGCACGCGCTGATCGGAGAGAACGGCTCCGGCAAGTCGACCCTCACCAATATGCTGACCGGGATCTATACGATCGATTCCGGAGAATTTCTTCTCGACGGGAAGCCGATCCGCCCGAGGAATCAGGTGGAGGCAAACAACGAGGGCGTGTCGATCATCGTGCAGGAACTGGGGACGCTGTCGGGGCTCACGGTGGCGGAGAATATCTTCCTCGGGCATGAGGAGCAGTTTGTCCGCTTCGGCGTGAAGAATACGCAGCGCATGAACCGGCGCGCAGGGGAGCTGCTCCGGCAGTACGGCTTCGACCGGATCCGCCCATCCGACATGATCGACGACTATAATTTCGAGGACCGGAAGCTGGTGGAGATCGTCAAGGCGACCTATTTCGAGCCGAAGATCGTCGTGATCGACGAGACGACGACGGCGCTGTCACAGGAGGGGAGAGAGGAGCTCTACAAGCAGATGGAGCGGATCCGGCAGAGCGGCAACACCGTGATCTTCATTTCCCATGATCTGCCGGAGGTGCTGGAGAAGTCGGATACGATCACCATTCTTCGGGACGGGGTGTATATCGACACGGTGAAGAGCGCGGAGGTAACAGAGGATGATCTGAAGCGACTGATGGTCGGGAGAGAGGTGACGGGGGAATATTACCGCTCCGACTACGGCGAGCCGGTTTCTCCGGAGGTCGTGCTCTCGGCGGAGCACCTCACGGTGCCGGGCAGGCTCCGGGACGTGAGCTTCGCGCTGCACCGCGGCGAGATTCTCGGCTTCGGCGGGCTGTCCGAGTCCGGGATGCATGAGATCGGCAGGGCGGTCTTCGGCGCCTCCTTCGACCGCGAGGGCAGCGTGAGACTCTCGGACGGGACGGAGATCAACGATATCCCGACAGCGATCCGCCACAGCATCGCCTATACCTCGAAGGATCGGGACAATGAGTCGGTGGTGATGAACCAGAGCATCGGGGACAATATCTGCCTCCCCTCGCTGGATGCGCTTTCTGTGAGGGGCGTGCTTTTCGACCGGAAGCTCCGTCAATTCGCGGACAAATTCGCGAAGAAGATGTCGGTCAAGATGGTAAACGTCGACCAGTTCGTGTCGGAGCTCTCCGGCGGCAACAAGCAGAAGGTCGTGCTGGCACGCTGGATCGGCAGGGACTCGGATATCGTCGTACTGGACAGCCCGACGCGCGGCATCGACATCAAGGTGAAGCAGGACATTTACCAGCTGATGAACGAGATGCGCAGGAAGGGCAAGTCCATCATTATGATCTCGGAGGAGCTGATGGAGCTGATCGGGATGTGCGACCGCGTCATCATTATGAAGAATGGCACGATCAGCGGCGAGCTCGGAAGAGCACGGGAAATGGATGAGAACAGTCTCATTACCATGATGGTTTAGGCGGGGAGGGACTATGGCTACGCAGAATAAAACACAACTGAGCAGGGAGGAGCAGCTCGCGGGACTCAGGAGGATGCGTCTTCTTCGCGCGTTCCTTCCGATCGCGGGACTGGTGCTGATCTTCCTCCTGTTCAATATCCTGACAAACTGGAGGATGATCGGGAATCTGCCGCTCGTTCTCTCGCAGGTTTATGTAACGATGATCGCTGCGACGGGCGTCTTCTTCATTATGACGATGGGAGGACTGGATTTCTCGCAGGGCTCCATCCTTGGCATCGCGTCCATCGTAGTCTGCATGGTTTCCAAGATCAGCATCCCGCTGTCCATCCTCGCGGGAATCGCCGCGGGAGCAGCGATCGGCGCGATCAACGGCTACTTCTATGTGAACCGCAGGATCAAGTCCTTTATCGTGACGATCTGCACGATGTTCCTCTTTCGGGGCTTCATCAAGTATCTCACGACCAATGCGCCGGTGGCAGGCTCCGCGCTGCTGATCAATTTCGACAGCACGGGACTGAAGCTCGGCGCGGCGCTGCTCGTGCTCGCCGTTGCCTATTTCTTCTTCCGCTTCACGAAGTTCGGCACCTATCTGAAGGCGATCGGCGCGGGGGAGCAGGCGGCGAAGTTCTCCGGCATCCGCACGGACCGGATGAAGTTCTGGGTTTATGTGCTTTCAGGCGCGATCACCGGCTTTGCGGCATTTATCAATGTCGTCAAGGTCGGCTCCGTGACCTCCTCCGGCGGGAACCAGCTGGAGACGCAGATCCTGATTGCCCTCGTCCTCGGCGGAATGCCAATTTCCGGCGGCGCGAAGGTACGCTTCGAGAATATCGTGGTCGGCTCCCTGCTCTATATCGTACTGAACAGCGGCCTGACAATGATGGGCTTCTCGACCCAGATGATGCAGCTGATCCAGGGCGTGATCTTCCTTGTATTCGTGGCGGTATTTGCGGACAGACAGTCGCTGAAGGTCATAAAGTGATGGCGGAGGGAAACGATCGCTTAAAATATATCCGCATCTATAACTGGGGCAGGAGCCTGATCGTCAGCGGGGTGCTGAAGACGGGCGACCGCTTCCTGTCGGAGCATGTCCTGGAGAAGAAGTTCGGCTATTCCCGGCAGACGGTGCGGGCGGCGCTGGAGCTTCTGGAGCAGGAGGGGCTCGTGCAGAGGGTGCGCGGCAGCGGCACCTACGTTGCCTACGAGAACGGAGACAGCGTGGCAGAGGAGCCGCACATCGGACTGATCCTGAGCTATTTCGCGGATTATCTCTTTCCGGAGGTCTATGCCGGCATCGAGTCGGTGATGAAGGAGAGGGGCATCAAGATCGACGTGGCGGTGACGAAGAACCGGCTGAATGACGAGGCACTCTATCTGGAGAGCTTCCTCCGCGCCGGGGTCAAGGGGCTGATTATCGAGGGGACGCGTTCCAGCTTTCCGAATCCGCATCTCCGTCTCTATGAGGAGCTCCGGCGCCGGAATGTCCCGACACTCTTCATCCACAATCATTATTCCAATATCGCCTTCGACAGCGTGGAGATGGAGGATGCGAAGTGCAGCTATATGCTGACGGCGGAGCTGATCCGCTGCGGGCATCGGAAGATCGGCGGTGTCTTCAAGTATGACGACCGGCAGGGGATAGAGCGCTATCACGGCTTCCTCGACTGTCTCGCGGATCACGGGCTCACGCTCGATGACGATGCGGTTCGCTGGTATTCGACGAAGGATATGGAGTACAAATTCTCGAAGAAGAGCCTGCAAAACCTCTTCCGGAGGAGCCGGGACTGCACGGCGATGGTGCTCTACAACGACGAGGTCGCCGTGAAGTACATGGAATTCGTGCGGGAGCGGGGGATACGGGTGCCGGAGGACGTGTCGATCGTTTCCTTCGATGATGCCCGCCTGCTTTCGGAAAACGATATCCGACTGCTCTCGGCAATCCATCCGAAGTTTGAGCTGGGGCGGCTGACGGCACGAAACCTCCTCCGGATGATGGGGGATAAGGACTGGCAGAGCCGGAGCTATTCCTACCGCTTCCCAGTGCTCCTGAACAGGGGGGATTCGGTCGCCGTGCGTGGAGAGCAGGGATGAGGGAGGATCACACAGTGCATCCGCACTGTTTCGCGGATACCTGCTGCCCTGTGCGGTGCAGGAGCATTTTGTTAGGGAAACATTGATGAAATATAATATTTCACAAAGCGCCCATAGGGGCATAAAGGAGAAGAGATGAGCAAGCTGTATTTCATTGTAGGATCGCAGGATCTGTACGGAGAGGAGTGTCTTCTTAAGGTGCGGAGAGACGCAGAGGAAATGACGGCATTTCTTCGGGAGAGGCTGAAGGATATCGCAGAGCTCGAGCTGCTGCCGACGGTAGAGACCTCGGAGCTCTGCATTCAGGATATGAGAAGGGCGCAGATGGACGATGACTGCGTGGGCGTCGTCACCTGGATGCATACCTTCTCTCCGGCGAAGATGTGGATCAAGGGTCTGCAGGAGCTCCGGAAGCCGCTGCTCCACCTGCATACGCAGGCGAACAGGGAGCTGCCGTATGATAAGATCGATATGGATTTCATGAACCTGAACCAGTCGGCGCACGGGGATCGGGAGTATGGCTTCATCGTGGCGCGGATGGGTATCCCGCATGAGGTCGCCGCAGGCTATTATCAGAATGAGAGCGTCGTCGGCCAGCTCCGGCGGTTCGCGGAGGTGGCGAAGGCGATCTCCTATTCGAGACAGCTTCGCGTCGCCTCCTTCGGCAACAATATGCGTGAGGTTGCGGTGACGGACGGCGACCGTGTGGAGAGCCAGATCCGCTACGGCTGGGAGTGCAACTACTTTGCCCTCGGCGACCTCGTGCAGCGGATCGATGCCGTGACGGAGGCAGAGATTGACGCGAAGATGGCAGAGTATCAGAGCCGCTACACGATGAAGACCGACCGCATCGAATCGGTGCGGGAGCAGGCGCGGTATGAGATCGGGCTCGAGAGCTTCCTCTCGGAGCATCGGATCGGCGCTTTCGCGGATACCTTCCAGGATCTCTACGGGCTCAGGCAACTTCCGGGGCTTGCAGTGCAGAGCCTGATGGGGAAGGGCATCGGCTTCGGTCCGGAGGGAGACTACAAGATTGCGGCGCTCGGCGCTGTCATGATGAAGCTGGCGGAGGGAAGAGACGGCGCGACCGGCTTCATCGAGGACTATACCTATGACCTCACCGAGGGAGAGGAGCTGGAGCTCGCCTCCCATATGCTGGAGGTTCCGCCCGCCTTCGCCGCGACGAAGCCGGAGATCGACGTGCTGCCGCTCGGCATCGGCGGCAAGGAGGATCCTGCAAGACTGATCTTCGACGGCGTGACCGGAGAGGGCATTCAGCTCACGATGGTGGATATGGGGGATCATTTCCGTCTGATCTGTGCGGATATAGAGCTCGTGAAGCAGCCGAAGCCGATGCCGCTTCTCCCGGTGGCACGGATCATGTACCGCCACAAGCCGAACTTCGCGATCGGCACGGCGGCATGGTGCTATGCCGGCGGCGCGCATCATTCCATCGTCTCCACCGCGCTGACACGGAAGGATATCGCGATGTTCGCGCGTCTCACCGGTACGGAGCTGATTACGATCGGGGACGACACCACGGAAGCGGATTTACAGAGATTCTTCACGAAGCGCTGACGTGCTCTCGTCGAAACGGTTACATAAAACCGGAATTTGGGACTTGGCAGGATTAGGAAGGGAGGGGAAAATATGCTGGAGGAGCTGAAGCGGCAGGTCTATGAGGCGAATATGCTGCTTCCGGAGTATCATCTGGTGACCTTTACCTGGGGAAATGTCTCCGGGATCGACCGGGAGCAGGGGCTTTTCGTCATCAAACCGAGCGGCGTAGAGTATGAGAGACTGCGCCCGGAGGACATGGTGGTGCTGGATCTCACGGGCAGGCAGGTGGAGGGGGTGCTCCGCCCCTCCTCGGACACGAAGACGCACCTGGAGCTCTACCGCGCTTTTCCGGAGCTGGGCGGGATCGTTCATACTCACTCGCCCCATGCGGTTGCCTTCGCGCAGGCAGGGGAGGACATTCCCTGTATGGGGACGACGCACTGTGACTACTTTTACGGAGACATCCCCTGCGTCCGGCATCTGACAGAGGAGGAGATCGCAGAGGACTATGAGCGGAATACGGGGCTCGGCATCGTAGAGCATTTCCGCAGAAATGCGATCAGTCCGGTCTATGTTCCGGGCTGTGTATGCCGGAGCCACGGACCCTTCGCATGGGGGACGGACTGCTTCCAGGCAGTACACAACGCGGCGGTGATGGAGGAGGTCGCCAGAATGGACATCTATACACGGCTCGTCAATCCGAATGCGGGAAATGCACCGAAGCACTATCTCGAGAAGCATTTCTCGAGAAAGCACGGGCCGAATGCCTACTATGGGCAGAGATAGGAGGGAGAAATGGAGAAAAGACAGTGCATCGAGAGCGGCAGTACCTGCCTCGGCATCGAGCTTGGCTCGACGCGGATCAAGGCGGTACTGATCGATCGGAGCGGGAAGGTGCTGGCGGTCGGCTTCCATGACTGGGAGAATTCCCTGCTCGACGGGATCTGGACCTATTCGCTGGAGGAGATCCACGCCGGTCTTCGAGCCTGCTACCGTTCTCTGAAGGAGGCAGTAGAGAAGGAGTACGGGTGCAGGCTCCGGACGGTCGGCGCGATGGGGATCAGCGCCATGATGCACGGCTATATGGCATTCGATAAGGAGGGGACGCTGCTCAGCCCCTTCCAGACCTGGCGGAACAGCAACACGGAGGAAGCAGCGGATCGCCTGACCGCGCTTTTCCGGTTCAATATCCCGCTGCGCTGGACGATTGCGCACCTTTACCAGTGCGTGCTGGACAAAGAGGAACATCTCCGGCAGCTTTCCTTCGTGACGACGCTTGCCTCCTACATCCATTTCCTTCTGACGGGCGTGAAGTGCAGCGGCATCGGCGACGCGGCAGGGATCTTCCCGATCGATTCCGGAGCGCTGGACTATGATGCGCGGATGGTTTCGCAGTTTGACGGGCTGCTCTCGGATCGCGGCTATGGCTGGACGCTTCGGGATGTGCTCCCGCAGGTGCTTACGGCGGGGACGGAGGCAGGGAAGCTGAGCGAAGCGGGCGCGGCATTCCTCGATCCGGAGGGGGAGCTCCGGCCGGGGATCCCGTTCTGTCCGCCGGAGGGAGACGCGGGCACCGGCATGGTGGCGACCAACGCGGTCGCACCGGCGACCGGAAACGTGTCTGCGGGCACCTCGACCTTCGCGATGCTGGTGCTTTCGCGGGGGCTCTCGAAGCTCTACCGCGAGATCGACATGGTGACGACGCCGGACGGCTACCCGGTCGCGATGGCGCATGCGAACAACGGCACCTCCGATCTGAACGCATGGGTGGGGCTGTTCCGGGAGTGTCTCACGCTCTTCGGCGTGCAGGCAGACAGCACGGAGCTCTACGGAAGGCTGTACCGGCATTCCTTGGAGGGGGATAAGGACTGCGGAGCGCTGCTCCCCTATGGCTACTATTCCGGCGAGGGGATCACGCATCTCAATGAGGGCAGGCCGCTCTTCGTGCGAAAGCCGGACAGCGCGTTCACGCTCTCCAATTTCATGCGCGCCCACCTGTACAGTTCGCTCGGCGCGGTGAAGCTGGGGCTGGACATCCTCTTAAAGGAGGAGAAGCTCCCGGTGAAGAAGCTGACGGGGCATGGCGGGCTCTTCAAGACCAAGGGCGTCATGCAGAGATATCTCGCGGCGGCGGCGAACGCGCCGGTGACGGTGATGGAGACCGCCAGCGAGGGAGGCCCGTGGGGCATGGCGCTTCTCGCGGCATATCTGCTCTATGGAAAGGAGAGGGCGAGTCTCTCCGACTATCTCGAGCAGGAAATCTTCAGGAACCGTGTCGGGGTCACTGAACAGCCCGACCCGCAGGATACAGCAGGATTCGAACGCTTCATGGAGGACTACAGGGCAGGACTGGAGATCGAAAGAGCGGCGACAGGCTGGAAATAATAGGGGAAAACAGTGTAGAATAAACGGTGTGGAAGATAGACGGTGAAGAACCCATCCGGCGGACGGGGAGCTTAACCATAAAACAGCACAGCAGAATGGAGGGAAAGATGAAATTTTTCATTGACACAGCGAATGTAGACGAGATCAGAGAAGCGTGGAACATGGGCATCATCTCCGGCGTGACGACCAATCCGTCCCTGATCGCCAAGGAGGGCAGGGACTACATGGAAACGCTGAAGGAAATCACCGATATCGTGGACGGGCCGATCTCCGGCGAGGTCAAGGCGAGCACGATCAGTGCGGAGGGCATGATTTCGGAGGGCAGAGAGATCGCGAGGCTCCACCCGAATATGGTGGTGAAGATCCCCATGACGGAGGAGGGACTCAAGGCGGTCAAGGCGCTTTCTATGGAGGGTATCCGTACCAATGTGACGCTGATTTTCTCCGCGACGCAGGCGCTCCTCGCAGCACGCGCCGGGGCAAGCTATGTATCTCCCTTCCTCGGCAGGCTGGATGATATCTCCACGGACGGCATCGCGCTGATCTCTGATATCATGGAGATCTTCGACATGTACCCGGACATCGAGACCGAGGTGATCTGCGCTTCCGTCCGGCATCCGATGCACGTTCTGGAATGTGCGAAGACCGGCGCGCATATCTCCACCGTTCCCTACAAGGTGCTCCTCCAGATGACGAAGCACCCGCTCACCGACATCGGCATCGAGAAATTCAAAAAGGACTACGAAGCCGTTTTTTCAGCGTAGCAGTTTCCATCAGGAAACATCATCAAAAATCCCAAGCCCGCGGAAGCGGGCTTTTTCAGGATAGAGAGCATGAAGATCAAGACACTGCAACAGAAGCTCAGCCTCTTCGCCATCGTGCAGGGGATCCCGCTGCTGCTCTTCTCCTGCTACCTGATCTATGCCCTCGTCAGCTACAGCCATGCCTATGACAGCATCGTCAGCCGCATGACGGTGGCAAACAGCTATAACCTGAACTTCAAGGAGGAGCTGGACGAGAGCATCTATAAGCGCGTGGTCAGCGGAAGAGCGGCAGAGCCGGGTAATCCGGAGGATCAGCGTCCCTATGTGCTGATCGCCGGACTGCGGGAGGACTTCGCCCGTCTGAACCGACTTTCCATCGACGCGAAGAGCAAGAATTGGCTGAATATCCTGCTCCGGAACCTCGACACGCTGGAGGATCGCATTTCGGATATCGAGAAAAATCTCACGGAGGACGGACATTATGATGAAAATATCGAGATGCTGGACAACAACATCTATATCCTCACGGAGCTGATCCAGGACGATATCCAATACTATATTTACTTTCAGGCAAAAAATATCGAGCTGCTGAAGCAGGAGCTGAACCGGCAGGTCATGCTCTTTCTCCGTGTGATGGCAGGCTCCCTTCTGTGCATCACTTTGCTTGCCATGCTCGCGCTCCGGCGGCTCGGACAGGGGATTACCGTACCGATCGCGGAGCTTGGAACGGTGGCGCAGCGGATCGCGATGGGCGATTTCTCCGCGCGGAGCGGGAGTCTCGGAGAGGATGAGATCGGCGCGCTCGGGGATCGGGTCAACGATATGGCGGCGCACCTCGAGCTCATGGTGCGGCAGATCAAGGAGGATGAGAAACGGATGCGCCATGCGGAGCTTCGGCTCCTGCAGGAGCAGATCAATCCGCATTTTCTCTACAATACACTCGATACCATTATCTGGCTGATCGAGGGACGGAGAGAGGAGGTGGCGGAGGACGTCGTCGTGGCACTCTCGGATTATTTTCGTCTGGTGCTGAGCCATGGCAGGGAATTCATCACGCTCCGGGATGAGGAGAAGCATATCCTAAGCTATTTGCAGATCCAGAGAGTGCGCTACCGGGATATCCTGAGCTTCGAATGTGAAATTGAGCCGGAGCTCTACAGCTGCAGGGTGCTGAAAATGACGCTGCAGCCCGTCGTGGAGAACGCGCTCTACCATGGCATCAAGTATAAGCGCGGACGGGGGCTGATCCGGATCGTCGGCAGGAGGGCGGGAGACGAGCTGCAGCTGCTCGTGCAGGACGACGGCATCGGGATGAAGGAAGCGGAGCTTATGCGGCTCCGGGAGGAAATCCAGCGTCCCTGCCGGGAAACAGAGCGCGGCTTCGGACTGGCGAACGTGAACGAGCGGATCCGCATGAATTTCGGAGAACGTTACGGGCTCTCTGTCGATTCGGAGGAGGGGCGCGGCACGGAGGTGCGGATCTGTATGCCGGCGGAGCCATTTAGGGAGGAATGCTGAAATGAAAAGGAGAATCCGAAGAAGTCTCTGCTTTCTTGCCTTGCTCTGTCTGCTGCTATGCTCTGCCTGTGCGCCGTTTTGTGTGACGCTGCCCTCGGATACAGCGGATACGGGAGAGTATCTCTCGCCGGAGGAGCTTCGCGGGGATCTGGTCAGCGTCGGCTTCTCCCAGCTCGGGAGTGAGTCGCTCTGGCGGCGGGCGAATACAGAATCCGTAGAGCAGGCGCTCCGGGAGGAGAACGGCTATTTCCTGCTTTTTCACAATGCGCGGCAGAAGCAGGAGAACCAGATCAAAGCGATCCGGAGCTTTATTTCGCAGAATGTCGACTGCATCGTCTTCTCCCCGATCACAGAGGAGGGCTGGACGACGGTGCTGGAGGAGGCGCGAAAGGCGGAAATCCCCGTAATTCTGCTGGATCGCTCCATTGACAGGAGAGATGAGGCACTCTACACCAGCTTCGTCGGAGAGGATATGGAGCAGGAGGGGAGGAATGCCGGACTCTGGCTGGAGAGCTACACTCGCGGGCGGGGAATGGAGGAGCAGGAGCTTCGGATTGCCGTGCTGCGGGGAACACGTGGCTCCAGCGCGCAGCGGGGGCGCAGCATGGGCTTCGACCGCATTCTGGAGAAGCATCCGAACTGGCATATCGTGCAGCAGGCGGACGGCGACTTCACTACTGCGAAGGCGAAGGAGGCAATGCAGGACATCCTCCGCTCCGGTGTTCCCTTCGATGTGCTGCTTTCACAGAATGATGACATGACCTTCGGCGCGCTGGAGGCGCTCTCCGAGGCGGGGATTCCCACCGGAGAGGACGGCATTGCCGTCATTTCCTTCGACGCCTGCAAACAGGCGCTGAAGCTGGTCGAGCAGGGTGTCATCAATGTCGATATCGAGTGCAACCCGGAGAGCGGTGAGCTGCTCGCCTCAGTCATTGCACGCATTATGCGCGGGGAAGAGGTAGAGAAGGCATACTATATGGAGGATCGGGTCTTCACGAAGGACAATGTGCGGGAGGTCATCGGGAATCGAGGCTATTGAGAGCGGGAGAGAATATGCTGAAAATTTTCATTGTGGAGGACGAGAGCGTCATCCGGGATGGGCTTCGGGACAATATTCCCTGGCAGGACTACGGCTATGAGCTGGTCGGAGAGGCATCGGACGGGGAGATGGCGCTTCCGATGATACGGAAAAGCTGCCCTGACCTGTTGCTGACCGATATCAAGATGCCGTTCATGGACGGGCTGACCCTCTGCCACATCCTCGGACAGGAGTTTCCGAGGATGAAGCTGGTAGTGATGAGCGGCTATGACGACTTCGAGTACGCGCGGCGGGCGATCCATGAGGGTGTTGTGCAGTACATGCTGAAGCCGATTACCCGGCGGAGCCTCCGGCAGATGCTCGACGAGATTCGGGAGCGGATCGAGCGGGAACAGCAGAAGCAGAGCTATCAGGAGCGCTTTCAGCGGGAAAACCGTGAGTATGAGCGCTTTCAGCGCAGGGAGTATTTCGAGAAGCTTTTCTCCGCGCAGCTCTCCGTGGAGAAGATGTATGAGGAGGCGGGGCGGCTCTCTCTGGATGTGAGCGGCCCCTGCTACAATCTCATCCTGTTCAGCCTTTCCGAGCAGAAGAATACGGGGGAGAGGGGACGGGAACGCTTCCTTTCGGCGGAGGGGGAGCTGATCCGCTTCTTTCTCCGTTTTCCGGAGTACATCCTCTCGAAGTGGAATCTGAATTCCTACTGCGTGATCGTGAAGGGAGAGGCGGAGATTGTCTCGCTCTATACGGAGAAGGGGATGGAGCGGATCCGGGAGATATGCGAAGCGGGGCAGGAGCTGCAATGGTACGCGGCGGCAGGGAAAATGACGGAGCGCTTCAGCGCGCTGTCGGACTGCTTTCATGCGCTGAACCGCGTCTTCGCGACTCGCTTCTTCCGGACGGAGCAGCATATCCTGACGGAGGAACAGCTGGAATGCTTCCGGCCGGCATCGGAGCAGGAGGCGCTGTCCGGGATGAAGCCGCAGGACTTCGATACGGCGGCAGTGCAGGAATTTCTGGAGAACGGAGAGGCGGAGGAGGCGGCGGACTTCGTGCGGAGCTATCTCAGGAGTCTGGAGAAGCTCCTGCAGTCGAGGATGCTTCGGGACTATATCGTACTCGGTATCCGCTTCGCCGTGCTTCGCTATATAGAGCGGCTGGGGGTGAGCCAGACAGACTTCACGGGGGCGCTTCGCTGCGGGCTGCAGGATTTCGAGAAGGGGGAGGAGGCGCTCCGGGACTATGTGGAGGAGCTGCTGACGCATGCCGTCGAGGTGCGGGAGCGTCTGCGGCAGAAGGAGAATACGAGGTTTTTAAAGCAGGCGCTCGCCTATATGGAGCTGCATTTCACCGAGGAGGGACTGTCTCTGCATTCCGTGGCGGAGCACTGCGGGGTCAGTGGCAGCTATCTGAGCACGGCTTTCAGCCGCGAGATGGGAGAGACCTTCGTGGAATATGTGACCCGGAGGCGGATGGAGCTCGCGAAGCGGCTGCTCCGGGAGGAGCGGCTCCATACTGCGGAATGCGCGGCGAGAGTGGGATATCGGGATCCGCACTATTTCAGCTTCGTTTTCCGGAGGACGCAGGGAATGTCTGCGAGGGACTACCGCAGCAGCACGGTATCATAATGGGAGAGCTCCCAATGCAGGAGGGCAGGCGGCGGCGTCTGTCCTCCTGTTTTTTGCAGCATCCAGTCTGCGGCTGCCTCTCCGGGACCGGGAGAGTGCAGACCATAGGAGGAGAAGCGGAATTCGCCGAGCATACTGAGATAGCTCTCGTCGAAGCTGAGCAGGGAGAGCTCTGCGGGGACTGCGATTCGAAGCGCGGCGCAGAGCTCCATAACCTGCTGTGCGATCCGGTCGGAGCCGCAGAGGAGAGCGGAATTCGCCGGCGGCGTCTGCAGGAAGTGCCGGATCTGACGCCGCATCTCTTCGGACGGCAGATCCGCAGACAGAAGCAGCAGGAAATCCCCGGAGAAGGGGAGCCCCTCCTCCCGCAGTACGCGGAGAAAAGCGGAGAGCCGCAGGGCTTCCTCGGGGATATCGCTATGAAAGATCCCGATCAGCCTCTTCGGATGGCTTCTCCGCAGGAGCTGTACCGCCTGCCGCACGCCTCCGTATTCATCAGGGGAAAGGCTCGGAAAGGGGAAATTTTCGTAGCCGCGGTGCAGAAAGAGAATCGGCGTGCCGGCATGAGAGAGACGTTCATAGAGGTCGAGATTCGGATTTTCCAGGAGCCGGAAGGCGTGAGAAAAAATTCCGCGGAAGCCGCCGCCGAGACAATGCGTAGAGAGAATTCTCCGCTCCTCGAAGAAATCCGCCCGGGTATCGAAGACCTCGAGCCGGAAGCCCCGCTGCCGGAGATTGTCCCGAAGCGCATGAACGAGCGCCGGATGGGTATAGTCGTCCGGCTGCTCCAGCAGCAGCGCGATCCGGTTTTCCCGTTCTGTCGGAGAGAGCCCGCTGAGGAAGCAGCCGCTGCCCTGAATGCGGCGGAGATAGCCCTTCTCCGAGAGCGCCTGCAGGGCGGCGCGCACGGTTCGCCGGCTGCACCGGTAGCGAAGCGTCAGCTCTCGCTCCGTCGGGAAGCGATAGCGCCCCTGCTGAAGATTTTTAGAAATTTCCGCAGTAAGCTCGGAAAGCAGTCGTTCTGTTTTGTTCATTTCGGAAAGCGCGCCGGATATTTTTCCCTCCACGGTACGGGCGGAGTCAAAATTTGTGAGTTTTTCGGGAAAAACAGAGAGCGGAGGCGGTGAAAAATCGAAAAATATCGCGGCAATTTTCTGATAATCATAAATTTTTCACCCCGAAGCTCTCATAATTGAAATATTTGTATCTTATTTTAACATATGACTATCAAATTGTATCGTCAAAACAAATAAAAAATAGTTGGAAACAGAGAATGAAATAGAAAAAACTGTGGAAAAAAGGCAGAATAGAGACAGAAAATACAGAAAAGAGAAGAGGAATTCTCTTACAGATGGAGGGAAAAATGAAAAGAAGACTTATGACAGGCTTTATGGCGGCAGCACTCGCGGGGACGGTGCTGGCGGGCTGCGGCGGCACGAAGTCCGCGGAGACGGACGCTGTAACAGAGGCGGTGAAGACCGAGGGAGCGAAGACGGCGGAAGCGACAGAGAAGACAGAGGAGAAGACGGCGGACGGTGCGATGATTACGGTAGGCTTCGCGCAGGTAGGGCATGAGTCGGACTGGAGAACCGCCTCTACGAATTCCGTACAGGCGGCACTCTCCAGGGAAAACGGCATCGACCTGCAGTTTGTGGACTGCGATAACGATTCCGCGGCGCAGCTCGAGGCAGTTCGCAACTTCATCCAGCAGGGGGTGGATTACATCGTGATCGACCCGATCATTTCGACCGGCTGGGACATCGTTCTCACCGAGGCGGACGATGCCGGTATTCCGGTGATCGTCATCGACCGAACCATCGACGACTCTGATAAATATGTGTCATGGGTCGGTTCGGAATTCACGAACGAGGGACTTGCGGCAGGGGCATGGCTTGAGGCATACGCGGAGAAGAACGGGGTTTCCGAGCTGAATATATTGGAGATCACCGGCACGACCGGCTCCTCTGCGGAGATCGGACGGACGAGCGGCTTCCATAAGTATATCGAGAAGAACGGCTGGAACCTGCTGGATTCCCAGACCGGCGACTTCACGCAGGAGGGCGGGCAGTCTGTCATGGAGTCCTATTGCAAGTCCTATGAGGGCAAGTTCAATGTCGTGATTTGCCAGAACGACAACGAGGCATTCGGTGCCATCGACGCCATGACCGCGGCAGGCGTGAAATTCGGAGTCGGCGGCGATGTGATCCTGATTTCCTTTGACGCCTGCACCGCCGGACTCACGGATGTGCTTGCCGGGAAGATCAATGCGGACTTCCAGTGCAACCCCCTGCAGGGACCGGATTGCCTGAATATCATCAAGAAGCTGGAGGCAGGGGAAAAGGTAGAGAAGAAGACCTTCATGGCAGAGCCGTGGTATGTGGCGGAGGAGGGTCTCAGTGAGATCAGCTATACCAACAATGCCGGTAAGGCGGTTACAGAGCCGCTCGTGCCGGTGGATCAGGCTGTCGTAGACGCCGCATATTGATCCGCGGCGGAGACGGAGGAGGAGCGGGGCGGCGAAAGCCGCCCCCATTTAGGGAAGCGGAACGCCCATTGGCACAAGAATCAGGAAGAAACCGATATTTCCTTAGGATAAGGCAGATGGCAGCGGAAAGGAAAGCGCTTATGGAGGAACATGTAATCATTGAAATGCGGAATATCCGGAAAACCTTCCCCGGGGTCGTTGCGCTGGACAATGCGCAGCTTACCATCCGGGAGGGCGAGATCCATGCGCTGATGGGAGAGAACGGAGCAGGAAAGTCCACCATCATCAAGTGCCTGACCGGAGTCTATGAGAGGGATGCCGGAGAGGTGTATATGAAGGGCGTGGACGGAAATATCCGGAACCATTCTACGATGGATGCACAGCGGATCGGTATCGCGACGGTCTATCAGGAGGTTAACCTCTGTCCGAATCTGAGTGTCGCGGAGAACCTGTTCCTCGGGAGAGCGCCGCGGACGAGGCTCGGCGGCATCGACTGGAGAGAAATGAACCGCCGCGCGCAGGGGCTCATGGACAATCTGCAGCTCCCGTTGGATGTGACGAAGAACCTTGAGAATTACTCGCTCGCGATCCGGCAGATGGTGGCGATCGCCAGAGCGGTCAATATGGACTGCCGGGTGCTCATCCTGGATGAGCCGACCTCCAGTCTCGACGACAAGGAGGTGGAGAAGCTGTTCGGTCTGATGCGCTCCCTTCGGGAGAGAGGCGTGGGGATACTCTTTGTGACACACTTCCTCGAGCAGGTTTATGCGGTCTGTGACAGGATCACGGTCATGCGGAACGGGAGCTTCGTCGGAGATTATACTGTAGCGGAGCTGCCGAGGGTGAAGCTCGTTGCGGCGATGCTCGGCAAGGACTTCGACGATCTCGCTGCGATCAGGAAGGAGGGGGACGATGCGAAGAGGGGCGAGCTGCTGCTCTCCGCGGAGGGGCTGTCTCACAGGGGGACGATCAAGCCCTTTCATTTCGAGATTCACAGAGGAGAGGTCGTGGGGATCACCGGACTGCTCGGCAGCGGGAGATCTGAACTGGTGCGCTGCATCTACGGCGCGGACAGGGCACAGAGCGGCAGGCTCACGATGAAGGGAAAGGTGCTTCATATCTCGGCGCCGATCGATTCTATCCGCGCGGGTATGGCATATCTGCCGGATGACAGAAAGTCGGACGGCTGCATCGGAGGTCTCTCCGTCCGGGAAAACATCATTCTCGCTTTGCAGGCGAGAAAGGGAATTTTCCGGCAGATTCCGAGAGCGGAGCAGAATGCGATCGCCGACAAGTATATCGAGATGCTTCACATCAAGACTGCTTCCCGCGAGACGCCGATCGCGCAGCTCTCCGGCGGGAACCAGCAGAAGGCGATCCTCGCACGCTGGCTCTGCACGGAGCCGGAGCTGCTGATTCTGGACGAGCCGACGCGGGGCATCGACATCGGAACCAAGACGGAGTTTCAGCGGCTGATTCTGCAATTTGCGGGAGAGGGCATGAGCATCATTTTCATTTCCTCCGAGATCGAGGAGATGCTCCGTACCTGCTCACGGATGTGTGTGATGCGAGACGGAGAAAAGATCGGAGAGATCAGTGCGGCGGAGGCGGAGATGACACAGGAGACGATTATGAACGCAATTGCGGGAGGTGCAGTGCATGAAGCTTAGAAATATCACGAAGCAGCAGCTCTTCCTTCCGTTCTTTATGATGGTGCTCGTGCTGCTGGTAAACCTCCTGAAGAGTCCGGATTTTTTCGCGATCCACATGCAGAACGGCGTACTTTACGGGCGGCTGATCGATGTGCTGAACCGAGGCTCGGAGATCGCGATCCTCGCGGTGGGACAGACGCTGGTCGTCGCGGTTTCCGCCGGAACGGATATTTCCGTCGGCTCGGTGATGAGTCTCGCTGCCTGCGGGAGCTGTATGCTGCTCGCCGGTTACGGGGTCAACAGTGCGACAGCGCTTCAGGTGCCGCTCTTTCTC